>CAYUPU010000048.1:0-12923 GCA_964445265.1 uncultured Methanomassiliicoccales archaeon | reverse complement strand
CTGAGGAGGATCTCTCATGGAGATTCAGGTTCTCGAAATGGAGGAGAGGAGGGCGAGGTTCATCCTCCGCAACTCCTCGCCCGCCATGGCGAACGCGCTCCGCAGGACGCTCCTCAACGATATCCCCAAGATGGCGATCGACAAGGTGGAGTTCCACCTCGGCCCCATCATGGACGATACAGGCGAGAAGGAGTACGAGAGCGCCACACCTCTGTTCGACGAGATCATCGCCCACAGGCTCGGTATGGTGCCCGTTCCCACTCTCGACTACTTCGTTCCTCAGGACGAGTGCACCTGCGGAGGCGAGGGATGCCCCAGCTGCAAGTTCATGTACAGCCTGAACAAGCACGGGCCCGTGACGGTCCTGTCAGGGGACCTCATGCCTCTGGGCGATCCCGATATGAGGGTCGTCGACGAGAACATCCCCATAGTGCTGCTCGAGGACAACCAGGCCGTCATGATCTACGCCACGGCCGTCATGGGCACCGCGTCCAAGCATGTCAAGTGGCAGGTCTGTAGCGGGGTCGGATACACGTATCTGGCGACTGTCGTGCTGTCCGCCGGCCCGGAAGCCGCGCTGGAGTATCTGATCAGGGACTGTCCCGACAAGTACTACAGGCTCGAGGACGGCAGGCTCACGATGCTGGACGCCCGCTGGACCAGGGACGTCCTGGCCCATGTGGACCATCCCGACGACGACTTCAGGGAGGAGTTCGGCGACGATGTCGTCTTCAGCGTGGAGTACGATGACAAGGACTTCGCGTTCTCCTTCGAGACCGACGGCTCCCTCACGGCTCAGAAGGCTCTGGAGAAGGCCGCGTCGATCCTCGTCGACGAGCTTCAGGCGTTCAGGACCCAGATCGAGGCCCTGGAGACGCAGTGAAACTACAATCCCGGCCCTCGGGCCGGGTCCTTCCCTACAGTTTTATACCGTTCTGGCATGGCAGATGCCATGAAGGTCTGTCCCAAGTGCGGCCATGTGTCCGCCGATGATTCCGACGGGTTCTGCATAAAGTGCGGGGCCTACTATTCCGAGGAGAAGGCCGGGCGCACCGAGCAGACCTCCGCGATAGGAGCAGCCATGGGCATGTCCGCCCCCCATGAGAGGATGGCGGGGGTGCCGGTGCCGGAGGACGGTACCATGGATGCCGGATTCGACGACATGTCCGCTGGGAACTATGCCGAGGGCGTGGCGCAGTGGATCTCATTCGCCAGGAGGAACGAGGGCGTGTCCGACGAGGACTATGTCAGGATGAAGGGCGCCATGGTGTCCTGCATAGTGTCCTCTCTCGGTGATGAGAGCACTCCCAACCGCACCGGAACGGCCGAGCTCGCTATGGAGCTCGACCAGGACCTCATGACCGATCTCATGCACTCCCTCGCATCCGCCGCCGAGGGCGTGGATGCACCCAGGTGCCTGGTAAGGCTGTCGTCCGAGTACATGTACCTGGCCCTGGAGTGCTTCCAGGTGTATCCCGATCTGAGGGATGTTGCCGAGGTCTATTCCGGGATTCCGGCCGATCTAGAGGCCATGGGCAGGTCATCCTGCTCCTCCGATGAGATGCCGGCCAACGCCATATCTGTTGCCGGATCGTTCGTCTCCATGATGTCCGGGTTCCTCATGAAGGAGATACAGGCCGCAGGGGACGATAGGATGGACAGGCTGTCGGACTATTGGGCATCCAAGGCGGATCTCCCCTATGCGAGGATAGCCTATCAGATCGCATCGCTCCACACTCAGATCTCCAGCGTGAAGAACGCCGGCAGGCTCACGTCGAAGCTCTTCAAGAGAGGTATGGATATGCAGCTCGACGGGTTCAGGAGGTCGTACTTCTCCCCGAAGGTCCGACGCTCACATGAAGTCGGTGAGCTTGCACTTCTTCACCTTGTCGCTGTTGAATACGGAGTCCATCGACATCTCCAGAATTTCGACGCGCTCCTTGGTGTACTCATCGAGCCCGTACTTCTCCCCGATCCATTTGGAGACTTCGAGGTACTTCTTGACGGATGCCTCGTGCACCGTCAGTGTGAGCGAGTTGCCGCAGTTCAGGCATTTCCCTGCCAGCGGCATGCGCCTGTACTTGGTGCCGCATTTGGTGCATCTGACCGTCTGCGTGGAGAAGCTCCTCAGGTTCCCGATCATATCCGGGAGGAAGTGCTTATTGAGGACCCTCTTCGCGACATCCTGCTCGTCCACGGCGCGTATCTTCTTGCCCAGTCCGAGCTGGCCATCCATCTTGTCCATCATGGACTCCAGCGTGGTGTAGGCGGAGTACTTGGGCCCTTCTGAGATGTCACGGGTGTCGTGCGTGAACCCCGTGTTCTCATACTGGTCGGGCGTGCCGATCCTTCCGGCGATGAGGTCCATGATCTTCTCGATCTCCTTCGGCTCCTTCATTTCCATGGCCGCGCGGTACAGCTCGAGGGGATAGTGCCTGAGGCAGTCGACGTTGTGGGCCTCCTTGTCGATCTCGTTGGGATCCAGTCTGGTGGTCAGGACCAGCGGGGCATCCATCAGTCCGCCGCGCCTGTCCGGCAGGAACGTCCTGGAGAAGTTGAGCAGGCCGTCGAGGGCCAGCATGACGCAGTCCTCGTCCCCGTCGCAGTTTCTCCTCTTGGCCGCATGGTAGAATGGATGGCCGTAGCATCCGCGGACATCCGCGTAGCCGATGATCCTGCACAGGATGCCTCCCGAGGTGTGCGGGGCCAGTCCGAACGTCGCATGGCCGATGAGGTCGGTCCTGGTCTTGACATTGTAGTATCTGGGGAGCTTGTAAAACCTCTCCAGTTCGTCATCGATGAACGCGGCGACCTTGACCAGATAGTCCCCGCAGTCCTTGGCGGGTACAATATCCTGCACCTTCAGTTCGACGATCTGCTCCGGATCCGTCAAGGGGTCCCCGTTCCAATCATGGGTGTACCCCAGCTCATGGGCCTTCTCTATGCTCAGGCCTATCTCCCTGGGCTTGAAGTGCGTCAGGGGGATGTCGGTCATGTCGTATCTTATCGTTCCGTCTTTGAAGCAGTCGACTCCGTTCTTCTTGCGGAGTATCCCCTTCTCGATGGCCTCGCAGGTCTTTGTCCTGGATATCAGAGTATCCAGGCATTTGAGCTCGCCCGCCCTCTCGCATACCGTCTCCAGCGCGGCTTTGAACTCGTCCTCCAGAGGGATCTCTATGGGGGCCGGCCCGATTCCGCCGCGATCGTTCTTCACGGGGACATAGGCGGTGTGTGCGCCGCAGTCCCTGCACCAGTTCCTGAAAGTGACCTTCTTGCAGACGGGGCACATTCTGTTGCCCACCTCGACGGTGACGACCGGTCTGCCGGCTCTGCGGCTCGCCTGCGTGGATGAGACGGCTTTGATGGCGGAGGACATCTCCCTGTTGGAATCTATCTCCTTCCCGACGGGGAACAGCGCGTGGACCGCGGGAGTGAGGGAGCGCTCCTTGGCCTTCTCCGGGCGCCCCATCCTCGTGCCTATGCGTGTCATCGCACGGGCCCTGACCTCGTACCCCGCCGCCCTGGATACGGCGTCCAGGGTGCTGCTCCCCTTCAGTTCGCAGCGGGGGACGGGCCTTCCGTCCGAGGCATCCAATCCCAGGCAGTCCATCATGGGGAGAGAGTACAGCTCGTCGATGATGACGCGCCCGTTCCTGACGATGTGCAGGGCGCACAGGTCCTCCAGCATACGCTTGGACACGGGATCGTTCTCTACGGAGAGGTTCCTTCCGTCGTACGTTCCGGTTGCGATGATGTGCTCTCTGAGCGCCACGACCCTGTCCAGCGGCCAGTCCGACCAGAACAGGTTGAACTTCGGATGTAGCGGAACGCCCAGGGCGGCGCACATCTCCTTGGCGCGCTCGTACGTCGGATCCCTCCAGTCGTCCGGCAGCTCCCCCTTCTCTTTCAGCTCCAGCTCGTGCCATTCTATCGGATATCCGCACGGCACGAGCGTGTGGTTGTTCTCGCAGAACTCGCCGAACGGAACGAGTATCTCGCCGTTGTCCACGATCTCGGAGACGTCCTTGCGGACCTCCAGTGCCTTCTCCTTGGTGCCGACATAGACCAGGTCCCCGTTCTTCAGGAGCACCGTGGGGCCTTCGAGGGCGTCGCACGGGGTGACCACGCTGGCCTTGCCGGGCCTCTCGATCTTGAGCTGCGTCCCGATGGCCATGAACTCGTCCATGATGTACATGGCAGGGACGCTGTACGCCAGGGAGGCCAGGCCGGATGTCCTCGCCCTCCCGTACCTCAGCCTGAATCCGCCCACCTTGCAGGGGTGCCCGAATATGGGGCGTCCTGCGACGATATCCATCAGATATTTCTCCTTGGGTTCGACGACCTTCGGAGCATCTGGGTCGGCGGCCTTCTTCTCGGTCTTGTGAGCGTCAAGGAACTTGCCGATGAAGTCCCACCCGGGGATCTTCAGCTTGTCGACGTGCTTCTTCAGCTTGGCGGCCTTCTGGCACATCCCTTCCGCGATGACCAGGCAGGCTCCCCCTCTGACACGGTTGGTCTCGATCCTGGGCTGGTCCCTGAATCCCGATATCTCCATCTGCTCCGTGCCCTCGCCGTCCACCATGACGGGACAGTTCCTCACGATGAGGTCTATCTCCTCGGACGTGGGGGTGTACTGTATGTGTTGGCATTGCTTGTAGAGCGGGATCTCCTCGTCGAATCTGGCTATCTCCCCCTCGGTGGGGATGTACTTGCCTATGCCCAGCTCCGTCCTGGCGACGTCTGCGATCAGCACGCTCATGGCCTGGGCCGTTCCTCCGGCGGCACGTATGGGGCCTGCGAGCAGAAGATCCACGAATGTGGATCCGTCGGCGTTCCTGCCGATCCTGGTATCCGCTATGCCCTCCAGCGGGGCCACGAGGATCCCCTCGGTGAGGACGGCCAGGCCGACCCTCACCGCCCTGTCCAGCGCCTTCTCGGTGCTCTCGGCGGGACGGCGGGCGACCTCTCTCGCTATCATCAGCGCCACGAGCTCGCGGTTGCCGTATTCGGCAGTGAGCCTGCGGATGTCCTCGGCGACGCCCTCCACATGGTAGTCGTCCAGGAGCTTCTCCACGCGTGATGCCAGGTCCTCGGCCTGGGGGACCTCGACCTCTGTGGAGGGGTCGAAGCCCATGGCGCGGGCCTTCTCCGCTATCGCGTAGCATTCGTCTTTCATCGCGGAGAGGTGCGCGAAGTACCGCGTCATCTCCTCGCTGCAGGCGGGGCCCTTGGCATCGGTCATTCGATCGGAGCCTCCGCCGCTTTGCGGCGGTACACAGCTCTCAGCTCCTCGAGGATCCTGGCGGTGAGGACGTCCATGCCCTCTCCCGTCTGGGCGGAGAAAGATATACGGCCGTCGCCGGTCTTGAGGACGTCCGATTTGCTCTCGGCCTCGATGATGGGGACGCCTTCGAACCCATTCCCGACGGTTCTCAGGAGCTTCTCCTGGACCCCACGGGTGAATCCGCAGGTTTCGGACGGGTCGACGACGAACAGCATGACGTCTGTGAGGTATCTGAGCGCGAGGACCGCCTGCTTCTCGATGGCGTTCCTCTCGTCGAACTCCCTGTCCAGCAGACCGGGCGTATCGATGATCTGGTACTTCCTCCAGTCGTCCTGGATGTGGCCGACGATGACGCCCTTCGTGGTGAACGGGTACGGCGCGATCTCCGGCTCCGCGGTCGAGAGCACCGTGACGAGGTTGCTCTTCCCGACATTGGGGAATCCGGCCACGACTATGGTCGGCAGGCTCGGATCGACGGCGGGGAGCTTCCTGAACTTGTTCTTGGCATCCTGCAGGAACTCCAGATCGTCCGAGATGCGGTCCACGTATGAGTTGAGTCTCCCGTAGAAGCTCCTCCTCAGAGACTCTATGACCTCTGGGTCCTTGGTCCTGCGGATGCTCCTCAGGATGTCGTTCTTCAGCTTCTCCGTCTTTGTCGCGCACCAGTTGACCGCTCCGAGGGCCTTCTTGTAGCGGTCGATGCCGATCACGATGTCTATCAGTTCGGGGAGGAAGTCGTCCTCCTTATCCAGTCTCGGGAATGCGTCCACGTATCCCTTCAGGGCGGTAACCACGATGTCTCCGGAAGCCGTCACCTTGGCGAGGGCGGTCTTCTTCTTCCCGTCGAGGGCGTTCGTACCCGTCTTGCGGATCTTGGATGCCCTGTGGAACGCCTTCTCCATCAGCTCCTCGGATGAGAGGACGGTCGGTATCCTGTAGTCCATCGCGGCCATGCCCCTCCCCATCGCTAGCGCCCTATAAAGGGTTCCGATTGGCCGGCATGAGGATCGCGTGAGCACGATAGAGCCCTTGAAGAGCCACAGGTCGTGCTTCATCAGGTCGTGCGGCGACAGGCGGGCCGGCACCACGGCCGCGGGGCAGTCCCTGGCAAGGACGCCGAACTCGATCTCCGGCCTCCCTGCGTCCGCCCCAAGCATCCGCGTCAGGGACGACAGGTTCGCTCTCACAACCATGCCGAGGTCCATGCGGGGCAGGTCCGCTCCGCCGGACAGGAGTTCCGGGAATCCTATTCTGGCATCGACGCAGACCTCCAGATCTATGTTCTCCGCGAACATCTCCAGCGGATCGATGCTGTACGGGTTATTCATTCCCAGGACCATCTCCTCCACCTTTCCGGCGATGTACCTCAAGCAGTCCTTCACCAGTTCCCCGTCGGTGCGGAGGGCTATCCTGATCCCGGCCGATGCCGACGACGTCATGTCCTTCAGGTCGGCCTTGACGAAGACGGACGCGTCTATGATCAGCCCGGCGATCCTGTCGATGGCCTCCTCGATCGTGTACCTCACGAGGTACTGCATGAACGCGGTAAGGGATTCCAGATCGGTTATGCTCCCGATCCTGTCGAAGGCTCTCTGCACGGCCGACCAGGCGCAGTCCTTCAGTTCATCCAGGCCGATCCTGCTCCCGATGAACGATCCGTTGGACTCCCCTTCCGTGCCTTCGGACTGCACCCATTTCGATGAGCCGTCGCTCTCGCGCTGCCAGGTCAGGCCGTCGTTGTACGAGTCTCCTTTCATCTTGATCTCGTCGGACGCCGTCCCCGACGGATCTCTGAGTATCAGGCGGTCCGATGCGGTGTTCACCAGGGTGAAGGAGGGCTTCACCACGAGGAGCTCTCCCGGGCCGATCTCTCCCTTCAGCGCCATAGATTGGCTCTTCCCTCTCCCTTTGACATCGAGGTGCCATCCGTCTAGGTCGACGGGGGCGCCCGTGTTGTTGAACAGCTCCACCCATTCAGCTCCCCTGTCCTTGCCGGGAGGGTTCGATTCGTACTCGTTGATGAGGACGCCCTGTTCCGTCGGATCCTTGCATCTGAGCTGGAATCCGGCATCCAGGCCGATGTTGACTCCCAATGCAGGGACGGGGATGTTGCTGAGGGCCTGCCCGATGCCGGGGACGTCGCTCAGGGTCAGTCCGAGCTCGTTGTAGTCCTCGAGCTTGGGGGCGGTCAGGGATATCCTGTTCTTCCCGATCTTTCCGGAGAGCGTGAACAGATACCTCCCGCCCTTCATCAGCGGATCCACCGTAGCCTTGACCGCCCAGTCCTCGGACGATATGCCGCCCTTCCCGGTGATGATCAGATTGTCAGGCGACCACTCGCCCTTGATCCTGACGTCAATGCCGGCGGTCACGGCGAATCCCGCGACGGGCATCGTGATGACGGCCGAGAGGACGTCCTTGGTCCTGTCGGCCCATGTGATCGCCGATGTCTCGAGCACGAGCCTGCAACCGAAGAAGTCCACCGTGATGCTCTGGCTCCCGAGATCCAGACTGGCCAGTATGCCGAAGACCGATTCCGCCACGGCTTTCTCCGCATATCCCGTTATGAGGGCGTTCATCTTCTCCACCGGTTCGATGAGCGCCTCGTAGATCTCCGCCAGACGATTGCAGGCGAAGCCGACGGCCTCCATCACAGATGCACCGAGCGCAGCGAGGGCGCGACGCATCGCCTCCAGCATCCTCTCTAGCGGCTCGATGACAGGTTCGAACACCTCCAGCAGGATTCCGCACAGATCCGATAGGATCGTGTCACTAGGCTCGTACACCACTCCTTCCAACGGCCATGCCGTTGTGACCGGGATCTCTATCGATGAATCCATCGGGAATCCTCCATTCACCGCGCATGATAGCGCTCCCATGGACCCGGACATGGATCCGGTCCCGGTGACGGAGTATCCGACCCGCCCCATCATGCTCACGGACAGGATCGCGGTGTAGGCCGCGTCCGGATTCCCGTCGAATCCGACGGAATGCACCGCGCGGACCAGGGAGACGTCGAAGACGACGGATCCCGTGTCCACGTCGGCCGACAGGGCCTCCCTGGTCCTTCCGCCGTCCTCTCCGGATAGCACGAACTCATCGGCGCCGGGAAGGGCGACGGGTCCGCTGCAGGGATTCGTTCCGTCCGCGGCCGTCATCTCCTCGACCATGGCCGCGATCCTGTCGTCGACCGGTTCCAGCATCCGGACGGCCCCGGTCAGCAGCCGCACAAGGACCTTCTTCAGCAGACCGCCGTCGGAACCCGCAATGCCGTCGAGTCTGTCGAATACGCTCAGGGATGCGTACACGTCGGCACGGTATGCCGCCACGGCCGCGGCGACCTCGGAGGACGCCATCAGCTCGTCGATTCCCGGGCCGGAGTATCCGTCGGGCATGCGGGACAGCCTCTCCATCTCCAAGAGCAGCGCCTTCCTGATGCCGCTCTCGAATGTTGGTGCATCGATGAAATCCGCCGCATGATCCAGTATCTCGTCCTTGAGACAGGCGTAGAACTCGTCGCGGCAGGGAGCGGAGGACAGGGACGATGCGATGGCGCCCTCCACCTTCTCGTCGCACCTCTGCATCGAGTCGCGCAGCAGATTACGAAGGCACTCCATGAATCCGATCCCGTCGCCCGGATCCGTTCTGGCGCTGACTGTGCCCAGCCCCCTGCTCTCCGCGATGACCGTCGCGGCGCCCTTCACCGCTCCGGTCAGCAGCCTCTCCACATAGTTCTCTTCCGAGCTCTTATCGTACGTCTTCTTGAATCCGGTGAGCCAGGGTTGCGAGAACAGGTCGATGGAGGGGCATTCGACACCGACGATCATACCGCCGACGGACAGGACGGCGGTTCCGCCGCCGATGAAGCGGTACGATTCCTCTCCGTATCCGAACGATGACATGGCATCCCTCAGGTACGGGACGCCGCTGTACGCCCTTTCGCCTTTCAGGAACCCGATGAGGGTACGGAGCGAGTCCTTGAACGGATGCATCTCCTCGTACAAATCCTGCAGGATATCGAATCCGTACAGGTAGTCCATCCATCTCAGCACAAGGTCGTCCGCAGAGGATAGCAGGGCCTGCGCGTATACGGCGGAAAGGTCCAGGGACACGGTGCCGTCCGGAGCGGCCAGGGCATCCGCCAGGTCCATGCGCTCAGATGATGCCATGCCGCCGCATCTGAAGCACATCGCGGTCAGTGCCGCCATGGATGCCGATAGCGCATTCCTCGCATCGTCGCGTGTCAGGATGGACCACGTCCCCCTCTCCCCATGGGCGGATACACCGCCGTATCCGTTCAACGCCCTGTACTGTGCGAGGGCGGTGAGCTGGGATGACATCATCTGGGACAGTGTGGTGCCGCCATGGGATGCCATGGATTCGAACATGGCCGCGCGCTCCGTCGCCAGCGGAAGAGTGTAGCTGCCGTCCGATAGTACGTTTATCTCGGTGTCGGATGCCCCGTATCCGGATTCGATACGGAGGTCCATGGTGCCGACGGCCTTGAGATACGCGGGCGTGAATCCTCCCCCATCGCACCGGAGGTCCGCAGGAACGGCCACGAGATCCACGGAGTGCCCGGTGCATACTACCCTGGCGCCATGGCTCGACAGGGGGAACTGCGATCCGATCCAGGCCTCCGATGCTTCGGCGAACCTCGTTGCTCTGTCCGATGCGGATCCCAGGGAGGGGTCCGAGGATATCCACCCTACCATCTCCCCCAATCCGCTGTTGACGTGCACGGCCGCGTCCAGCCTGGCTCCGTCGATTGAATCCAGCCCTTCCGCGGCGCGTTCCGATTCGTTCTCGCTGTGCCTGTATCCAGCCGCCGTCGCTCCTGCCGCCACGGAGACCAGCAGGATGGCCACTGCGATCAGTGCGAACGGCATGCTCCCGCGGGCGTCGTTCGATCTCATGGCATACGATGTCCCGGAGCGGGATGATAAGGAGGCGTCCGGGAATCCGCGCTGATATCAGGGTATTAGATAGATAGAATTCGGATCGGCTCCGGAGGCAGGGCCTCCGGAGCCCCAGGAAAGCTGGGCCGGAGCAGATCCAGCCTGAGGTCGGTCATCGGTTGGCGGGGTGTTCGCGGGCTATCTGCCTTGCGGTTCTGGCCTGCTTCCTCTCCTTCCTCTTCTCCTCTCTTTCTTTCTTGGTTTCGACGTGCTTCTCCTTTATTGCCATGTCATTCACCTCTCCTTTCGGTGTCGTGCCCGTAGGCTCAACGTCGGCGGACCGGCATTCGGATGGCACCGGGATATGCCCGGGTCGTCGATCAGGATATGATACGACGCGATATTTGAATCCAGGGGAGGATGCTTCCGACAGTGCCGCGATGATGCGGCGACAGAACAGTATCGGTTTGTGCCGCCCATGGGGCGGCGGCGAGGGTTTCAGGCTTCGCTGCCGAGGCCGGCGAAGCGGGCGATGAGACGTTCCTTAACTTCGGGGAGCATCATCACGCTGAGTGTCTCGACCAGGCTGTCCCAGTCATCCTCGCTCACCATGACAACGTTTCCGGCATCGGAGGCAATGGTGATTTTCTCTCCCATGAGAGCTCTCTCCACCAGTTCGCTCACCTGATCCCGGGCCCCATCAACGTTGTAGGCTGCCATGAGCGGAGCCACTTTGTCCCTGTATTTAATAGGATGCCCATGATGTTCGGAATAGGTGGAAGTGTTCCGGGATATGTGTATGACCGTCTAGCGATGATCCGGATATCCGTCGGGTCCGTCTAGGGAATCTGCGGAACATTGAACGGATGTCGAAGAGGTTTTTGCATGTCGGAGCATGCATCCATCTGATGCGCGGGACCCGATTCCGGGTCCCGCAGGAATCAGTCCTGGATGACCCTGACGCGGACCTGCTTGCCGTTGAACTTCGCTTTGGAAAGATCAGCCGTCATCCTCTTGCCGAAGTCCTTGTGGACCTCCACGACGGAGCAGTCGTCGCGGATCTCGATCTTGCCTATGGAGACCTCTCTGATTCTGGCGTTCTTGATGATGAAGTCGGCGAGGCTGACCTTCTTGGCGCCGTCCTTCTTGCCGATGTTGATCTCGAATCTGCACATGCCGAAGACGTCGGATATCTGGTCGTAGTCGATGACCCTTCTGATGGTATCCTTCGTGCCGGGTTCGGCATCGGGGACGTCCCTCTTCTCGATCTCCATCCCCGTGCGCAGCTCGAACTCCTTGACGAGGTGTTCCTCCTCGGACGTGACGAACGATACCGCGGTGCCTTCGCGTCCGGCCCTGCCGGTTCTGCCGATCCTGTGGATGTAGGTGTCGATGTCGTCGGGCATGTCGTAGTTTATCACATATGTGACATCATCGATATCCAGCCCTCTGGCCGCCACATCCGTCGCGATGAGGATGTCGGTCTCGCCGTCCTTGAACTCCAGCATGACCTTCTCGCGCTTGTATTGGGGCATATCGCCGTGTATGGCCTCGACCTTGTACCCGTTCTCGGTCAGCCTCTGCTCCAGAGTGTCGACCATCTTCTTCGTCTGGCAGAAGATCAGGGCCTTCGGCTTGTCGATGTCCAGTATCCTGCTGAGTGCCCAGGACTTGTTCCTTCTGCCTACGGAGATGTAGTACTGCTTCGTGAGATCGAGGACGACCTCATCCTTGGATACCGACACCTCCTTGGGGTTGCGCATATAGTCGAAGGCCAGCTGCTTGACGTTCTCCTGCATGGTCGCGGAGAAGAGCATGGTGTGATGGTCCTTTGGCATCGCCTTGAGGATGAATTCGATGTCGTCCATGAATCCCATGTCGAGCATCCTGTCCGCCTCGTCCAGGACCAGGGTGGTTATCTCCGAGAGGTTGAGGACGCCTCTGCCGATCATGTCGCGGACGCGGCCAGGGGTTCCGGCGATTATGTCGCACCCTTTGGACAGCTTCTTGATCTGCACCTCTATGCTGGCTCCTCCGTATATCGGGATGCAGACGTGGCCGGAGTACTTGGCCATCTTGGACATCTCGGTGGAGACCTGGGTCGCCAGCTCTCTGGTCGGAACCAGGACGATGGCGGACGGGACCTTCCCTCCTGCCTCGACCGTGCCCAGGACGATGGCGCCGTACGCACCGGTCTTCCCTGTGCCGGTCTGGGCCTGAGCGAACATATCTATGTTCTTGAGTCCCAGAGGGATCGAGCTCTCCTGGATTGGGGTAGGAGCCTCCCAGCCCATGTCGTCCAAGGCCTTGGCGATATCCTCGGGGATGCCTATGTCTGTGAATTTGGAAATCATACGGATCACTGATCCGAAACCTGCCTGAGACTTACCCAGACAACCTTCTTCACGACCCGTACCTCCTTTCTTATAATAAAGATATTTAAAGGGGTCTTAAAGGGGCCAGCCGACGGCTTCTTTCTGGATCACCCGTAATGTTTATATTGGAGGAGGCAATCCACACCTTGCCCGTGTGGACGTAGTGTAGCTGGTTATCACTTAACCTTGCCAAGGTTAGAACTCGGGTTCGAATCCCGGCGTCCGCACTCATCTTCCATCTTTGTCTCGTTGCTTCTCGACTTTAGTCGAGCGATTCGCGCCTGTGCATCCCCTTGATGCCGTCTTGCTCAGGTTGAATATCCAGTGACGGAGTGACATCACTGGATTCTGCTCTGTATTTAAAGA
>CAYUPU010000047.1:0-13438 GCA_964445265.1 uncultured Methanomassiliicoccales archaeon | reverse complement strand
GGACCCCCGATTCCGGCGTTCCCCTAGCCTCCAAGGGCTCACTGGATTCACAAGGCATATATCAGTTTGTGTGCGAGCAGAATGATCTCGGAAACGGGATATGGATTGACATTACAGTACGCGGACACTTCACCAACCCGATCACGCACAACATGACCTACTACCCTTTGCCGGTATTCATGTGGAAGCTCAATGGCTACGGTGCGCAATGAGGTGATCTCATGGCGATCGGACCGAAGATATGCATTATATACGCGGGGATCGCCGCGGTCGCGGTTATGTGCTCGGCGGTGCTCCTCCATCGCTGTGCGGACGTCCCCGGGGCCGAGGTTCTGGCCGGAGCGTGCGTGCTGATGATCCTGATCCCGGCCGTGCTCCTGCACAAGCTCCGCAGGAATGCGGATTCCGCGGGGTCGAGATACGATGCGCCCTGGCTCCTGGCATGTCTGGTTGCAGGGGCCATCCCCCTGACCGTTGCTCCTGCTCTCCTGATGGACAGGGGGTCATCCGATGCATCCGTGGATTTCGCGGCGGTATGCTGCATCGCCTTCTTCGGGGCGATGGTGTTGATATCGGCCCATCTGTTCGTGCACGAGCAGCAGACGGATCTCGGGGAGGTATCCGGGGATGATCGATGCCGTGCGATTGCTCAAGCCATGCGGTTCGTGAACGACGCCCACTTCCGGCGACATCGTCGGAAGTGGGTATTGTAGCACGAGTCTGCCATCCCGTTCCGCCGGTTCTTTAGCTTCGAGGGTTGAAGGCGGCACGCACACAGTGCTGCCAGGAACGTGCCCCCTCCGCCCGATTCCCGCCAGCGATTACATTGCGGTTTGCTATTTATTCCGGGAATAGGATGAGATTACGGGTCCGATCGCCTCGACGGCCGGAACACGGCCGATGGCTGGTACGGGCCCGTGGAGAGATGGGAATGAACAGACAGAGCCTGATTGTGGTGTTCGCGGTAGCGATCCTGCTCGCATCCGCATCGTCCGCGCTGGTCATCGGCGCATCGGAGACGTATGCGGCTCCAGGGGAGAGCAGCAACCAGACCCCTGAATTCGGCTTCGACGGCTACACCCTGATCAGCGTCGGGGCTGCGGACACATACCTTATGCAGAAGACGGCGAGGTCGGAGCAGCTGTTCGGCGATGCCGTTCCCGACGGGTGCGGGCGGTTCGTGACGGTGAAGGCCGCCGTCACGCTGAACAGCGACCTCAGGACCATCGAGATGGAGCTCGAGGTCCTCAGCCGGGGGGATCGGATCCTCTTCTTCAGCGACACCCTGTCCGAGGACGGGATATCGGAGGAGAACGCGTGGATCTACGACGACATCGTGCCGCCATTCGCGGCGAACGGCATCGTCTCGGACGTCAAGAACGCGTGGGGCCTCATCAACGAGCTGCAGAAGCTCCTTCCGAAGGTCTCGTCCAAGGTCGTCAAGGAGAAGGCGGAAGCGATGCTGGCCAAGGCGGTGGTCAAGAGGATCGCCACGGCCGCCGCATCCGCCGTCGTCCCGTTCGTCGGCTGGGCCGTCGCCATCGTCAGCGCCGGACTGGCGGTGTACGACGTGATGAGGCTCATGGACGAGCTGCCCGGACTCGTGGAGCTGGCCAGGATAGACGTATCCGGATGCATCTTCGACGAGGAGAGCCGCACTCTGAAGCTGGCCGAGAGGTACGGCGGGAACAATACGCGGGAGTCCATCGCCCTGGAGTCGATGGACCAGACCGATCCGTCGAAGAGGGAGCGGGGCAAGTACTACATCGCATACGTGTACGGCGGGAATGCGTACGTCACGAACCACAGCATAATGGTCCAGCACGCTATAGCCATAATGAGCATACCGAACACTAGGGACATACCCGATGGGGAGGGCCTCAGCGTGTACACCGCGAACAAAACGGATGCGCACGACATCGCCAAGGACGCTGTTCACAAAGAACCGGTGCACCATAATGAGATGCATAAACGCTCATGCACCGGATTCCGCCATTACCACATCCCAGGTCATGACTCTGAGAATGGGATATATCCCGCGCATTCGTTCTACGGACCCTGGCTTTGAGAGGAACGAAAGAAGGAGCAGACTCCCCATCCGTCACAGATACCATGTATGAGTCCTACACAATCATGACGGACCGTCCTCTGGAGGACATCCCCGGATTCCGGTCCGAGACGATCGACGGCCGGACTATGCTGATCCGCGGCGGCATCATGTTCGAACCGGCTGACGAGTCGCACTATATCCGCAGGCACATCTGGGGGCCCGGAGAATTCGACGGTCGGATGAACGGCCTGGTCGGAACCGAGGTCGCCAAGTGGCATATGTATTATGTAATTAAGCGCACGCTGTGCGAGAGTGCCGTCCAGCTCCTGTTCGTGTACGAGTACCTGGAGCATGGAGGGCACATGATAGTGTACGAGCAGGCGAGCAGATGCATGTACCATCCGGAAACGCCCGTGTCGTCTATCGATGTGGCCGGAAAGGGTCCGGGGCGCGCACCTCTGGATGAGGCCAATTTCCATCTGGATGTGATGTACCACTTCTACAAGTCGCGGCCGTTCGCCGCAAGTCACAGCACATCTCTCATCGACCGCATTGGACAGGACGAGCCGTGGCGCGGAGTGGCTTTCAGACCGAGGGCGCCCATGACGGTGCGCGAGCTGCAGGAGATAGCAGGTGAAGGCATAGGGATCATCTCCGTGCATGACTACGACACGGCCATGCGGGTGATGGAGATGAATTCCGATCCCGACAGCGATATTGTCGCGACATCGGACTTTCAGCCGCTGGAGATGGTCATGGACGATGAGACGCTGAGATGCTGCAGGGACCTCTGGGGGCCTGAGGATCACATGGTCCACGCCCGGTCCGAATACGGGGACGAAGAGGTCCTCCTGTATGCGCCCTATTTGCACATGGATAGAACCATGGATCGCTTGGGCATAGGGTACTACTATGCCTCCATCCCCAGTGATGTCATAGCGGTCGCCGCGCTGGTGAGGCATTCTGGTTCGAACGCGGATGCGCCTAGGATCTCCTATCACCGCAAGGAGTTCCAATCGTTCAGATCGCTCCGCCTGGGAGACCACAGACCCGTGATACTATCGTACACCTTGGAGGTCGAGAGAGCGCAGCTCGGGCTGAGCCCGACGGACAGCGAGGAGCTGGATTACATCGTATCCCTGCTCATCCACGGGGATCCGCTCCCGGAGAGATACGGCGAGTGCACGCTGGACGACGGTTCACAGGGCTGCTTCATCGCGCCCCGGGTCATGCTGAAGTACCGTCGCGGAGAAAACGGATTGGATGTCCGCAAGATCGTCTGGATCGAAGGGGGTGGCCCACAGATACCATCCCGACGACCCGGATCTCAGCGTCCGTATGACCGGGGGCCGGGATGCGGGAAGCATCGCAGAGGATGTCCCCGGAGTCAACGGGAGGCAGCCTTTGCACCACACCTGCCTGGGCGGGAATGCCCACACGGGCTTCGAGCATTGCCGCAATCCCGGTCACACAGGGGACGAATGCCCTATGCAACCGTCCTACGGACACCGGCTTTCGAAATGGACCAAACAGGAGGGTTCTCTCCCTCCATTCATCATACGATTATGTCAATCACAGGATTCGATTTCATAACGGACCGTCCGCTGGAGGAGATCCCGGGATTCCGGTCCGAGACAGACAGACGCGGCCAGACATGGCTCCGCAGGGGCTGCCTTTCGTTCCAGACGACAGACCGGGCCTACTGCGAACGCAGATTCACATACGGCTTCGACGGCATGGACGGCCTGTTCAACCACATGGTCGGTACCGATCGGGTCGGATGGAGCATGTACGTCACGGAGGAGTACTCCTGGCAAATGTATGTCTCCGCTCTGTTGTTCGTGTACGAGTATCTGAGGTACGGGGACCATGTCATCATGTACGTCCAGCAGAAGGGGGAGCCGTTCCATCCGGAGACCCCCGTATCGTCGATAGATGTGTCCGGGAAGGGTCCGGGGCGTGCACCTCTGGACGAACCCGAGTGGTCCTGCGACATCCTGTACCACTTCCACCGGTCGGGACCGTACGCGGCGGAGCACGACACATTCATCCTGGACCGCATGGGGGCGGATGTCGAGTGGAGGCGTACGGCGTTCGTGCCGTCCGCCCCGCTGACCGTGCGCGAGCTGCAGGACATAGCGGGGAGCGGGATCGGGATCCTGTCCGTGCACGATTACGACGAGGCCATGAGCGCCATCGAGCGGAGCGCGGACCCGGACGTCTACAAGAGAACGATCCAGAACATCCGTCCCCTGGAGCTGATCATGAACGAAGAGGCGCTGTCGTTCCATCTGGATCATCCGAACACCCAGTACATCGGCGAGATCCACAGGGAATCGGTCTACGGGGACGAGGAGGTGCTGATGTACGCGCTGTACTTCGAGGACTCCGGGGTAGAGCGTCGCTTGGGCATCTACGACGGGTGCCCGGATTCGTTCCATGACGGGATGATGGCGCTGGCGGTGCTGATCAGGCCGTCCTTCCAACGCCCCGTATCCGAGCTCCGCGAGAAGGACACTCTGTTCGCGGGAACTCTGGGATACGACGGCATCCGTACCGGGGGCGGGCGGGTGCGCATGCTGATGAGGACCCACGAGTTCGACATGGACTGCGGCCTCTCTGATCACGTGCAGATCTACAGGGAGATCCTCCACATCGCGTCAGTGCTCCTGCGCGGGGACCCGCTCCCGGAGAGGTACGCCGAACAGGAGATCGGCGACGGGATGATGCGCTGCGGCATAGCCGACGGCGTCGAGCTGGCGTACAGCTGGGACGGCGACCTCCTGATCCTCCACTCCGTCGTGTGGACCGATGGCGGAGCCCCCTCGGTGCACGAACGATCCCCGTCCGCGGCGTCGGAGCCTTTTCAGCTTCTTCTCCATGACGGAGATGTCGCTGATGTATACGTCCCGGGGGCACTCGATGTCGTCGAGGCACCCGACCCAGTACACGACCAGGCCCGGCCCGAAGAGCTTCGTGTACGGGATGAGCTGCTTGCGGGAGTTGAATTTGAACTCGGTGTTGTCGCCGAAGGACGCCTTGCTCTCCACCCAGTGTATCTCGTGCCCTTCGTACTCCACCGGATAGTCCAGCAGGCAGTCGGGGGTCTTCGTGAACTCGGTGCCGCGGAGATCGTTCTCGGTGCGGTAGGTGACGCCCTGCCCGTCCAGCCATTCGTGGAGCAGCCCCTCTCCCCACAATCCCCTCTCCCTCTGCCTGTTGTTGGCGGCGGGCGAGTAGACGATGTCGTTCCTGACGGCCTCGCGCACCTCGTCGGCGGTCTCGTCGTTCTCCAGGAGGTCCGGGTCGCGGACGTAGGACCAGAACTCCTTCTTGCCCGCGCCGTCCTCCTGGAATATGAACATCGCCACAAGGAGCGGGGGGAAGTCGTACTTCCTGGAGAGCTCCATTATGGACGTCCCTCTCTCCCACTCCTTCAGCATCTTCTTGGATGCCCCTTTCACGACGTAGAACCTCTTCTTCACCTCGCGCGTCGTCTTCTGGGTGAAGAGGCTGTCGAGCATCCTCGGGTCGTATCTGTCCGACAGGCGTTTGACGTCCTCCGGCGTGCGGAGCTCGCTGTAGAGCGTTCTGTACTCCTCGTACCTCATCTGATCACTGCAGATTGGAGCAGAGGTCCTCGACGGCGGATAGCACGACGTCCTTGACCATGTTGGTGGGAGGGCAGTACGCGTTCTCCGCATCGGCCAGGAAAACCTCTGCGGTCATGCCGTTGATGATGGCGGCGGTCATCCAGTTGATGCGGCCGGTGGCCTCCTCGCCCGAGACGATCTGTGCACCGATGATCCTGTGCGTCGTCCTGTCGGCGAGAACCTTCACGGAGAGGGGCTTGCCGCCGGGGTAGTATCTGGCGCGGGTGAGCCCGTCGGCCCTTCCGCATGCGACATCGATGCCGTACCAGGATGCGAGCCCGAGGGAGAGGCCGGTGCCGGCCATCTCCATATCCCCGATCCTGCTGACCCAGGGGCTGGCCACGGGTCCGAACGTCCTCTTCTCGCCGCCCGCGGCGTTGTTCCCGGCGACGGCGCCCTCCCGCACCGCAGTGGAGCCGAGCTGGCTCATGGTGGCGCCGGGCATGACGGCGGACGTGCACTGGACGAGGTCCCCGGCCACGTATATGTCGGGGGCCAGCCGTCCTCTGCGGTACGCGTTCATGGTGGGCGAGGCTATGACGGCGTTGAGCTGTCCGATATCGAGGCCGAGTGCCTTGGGGATCTCCAGATTCGCCCTCACGCCCGTGGCGAAGATCATGACGTCCGCAGGGTAGTTCTTGCCTCCGGCCACGACGGCCTCGACCCTGCCGTTCCCCTTGACGGCCTGGATGGGCGTCTTGAGGACGAATTTCACACCCTTCTCCTCGAGATGGGCCTGGATCATGTCGGCCATGTCCCTGTCGGCGATGCGCGGCACGACCTGATCCATCATCTCTATGACGGTGACGTCCTTGCCCATGTCCCTGAGGGCGACGGCCAGTTCAAGCCCGATCACGCCCGCTCCTCCTATGACGACGCTCTCCGCCGTCCCGAGGGCCCTCTGGATGTTCTTGCCGTCTCTGACGGTCCTGACTACGAAGACGTTCTCGAGGTCCTTCCCGTCGATCGGCGGTATGAACACCGTGCCTCCTGTGGCGATGACGAGCGAGTCGTAGGTGTACGTTATGCCCCCGGCCACGACGCTCTTCCCCTCGCCGTCGACGGATTCCACCCGGGTCCGGGTGACTACCTCTATCCCCCTCCCCTTGCGGTAGTATTCCGGGTCGTGCATGACGATGTCGTCCCATCTCGTGATGCCCTCGATCCCCCAGGGGATGGCGCAGGGCGAATAGGCGATGTCCTCGTCCTCGGTGATGACTGTTATCTCGGCATCGGCCGATGCTTTCCTTGCGGCGGAGGCGGCGGACATCCCGGCCGCCCCCGACCCGATGACAAGAACCTTCTTGGCCATTATATCTGAGCGCGTGATGCGCGCGCACATAAAGACGTTTTCGAGTCCCGCACATGAATGCTCCAGGGTACTACGGATGGCTGGCACATATCGATGCGATTCCAACCGTCCGCAGAGTGCCGCCTAACGGCAGAGGATTCCACGAAAAGAGAAATAAATACGGCTGGGATAGGTGCAGCCGATGAAAGGCAAGAGATCCCCCTCAGAGCTCGAGGCCGTATGGAAGGAGTCGGACATGTCCGATGGCCGGAAGGTCGGCGCCCTGGTCATGATCATGCGCACCAACGGGTGCTGCTGGGTCAGAGGCGGCGGCTGCACCATGTGCGGCTACAGGGAGGCATCCATGTGCGGCGTCACCGAGGAGGACCTCCTGCACCAGCTGGACCAGGCCCTGTCCAGGTACAAGGGGGAGCCGTTCGTCAAGATCTACACCTCCGGGAGCTTCCTAGACGACAACGAGGTGCCTCCGGCTGTCAGATCGAGGATATTCGATACCTTCTCCGGCTGCGAGCGCATACTCTTCGAGAGCCGCCCCGAATTCATAACGGCGGAGTCCATGTCCGGCGTCCCCGCGACAGCCACGGTCGCGCTCGGGCTGGAGAGCTCCGACCCGGAGGTCCTGGACAAGGCGGTGCACAAGGGGTTCACGCCAGACGATATCCGTAGGGCGGGGCTGCTGCTGAAGTCCCTCGGGTACGGTGTCAGGACGTATCTTCTGCTGAAGCCTCCGTTCATGACGGAATCGGAGGCCGTCGCGGATGCGGTCCGCTCCGCACGGTTCGCGGACGAGTTCTCGGACGAGATCTCCATCAACCCGCTGAACGTCCAGAGGGGGACGTATGTGGAGCGGCTGTGGAAGAGGGGGGATTTTAGATCCCCGTGGATCTGGTCGCTCATAGACGTATTCAAGCAGCTATCTGGCACAGTGGATGCGAGACTCATGTCGTCCCCTTCCGGCGGAGGTGCGGCGAGAGGGGTGCACAACTGCGGGGAGTGCGACCAGAGGGCGCTGGACGCGGTGGAGAAGTTCAGCTACAGCCAGGATCCGAAGGACCTCGAGGTGGTATGCGGATGCAGGGGGAGGTGGGCGACCTATATGGCGGCGGAATCCGCGCTGGGCACACCCGCTGACCTCGATCGCGGTCTGCAGAATGATCTGGCACTTAGGATGTGATGTCATGGAGTACGACATAAAGAAGGGTTGGTTCAAGAACATCGAGGGGGATCTCCTCGGCAAGATGATGGAAGAGGTGTTCGGCAATGTGGGCTTGGAGGGAAATGTCCTCGTATCCTCCTACGGCGTTCTCGACAGGATCGAGGTCAGGGTCCTCGCCAAGGACAAGCTCGACATAACGACCACCAACAAGACCGGCTGCGAGTTGGACGACGAAGCCATACTCGACAGCAAGAGGCGCCTCAACGACTTCGCCTTCAAGGCCACGGGGTTCGATGCCAAGGCCCGCATGAAGAGGGCCCAGAAGAAGGCAAAGGAGGGCAAGCTCTGAGGCGCCCCTCCGAAACCGAAACCCCTTCCCTTTCTATTATAATAAGAAGGCGAGCATAGGGTTATATACGGGACCACTATACTCGCGCATTAGATTGGACATCATAGTGTTCGACCAGACGCATCGGGCAATGCGGAAGCACCCCACCGTCGCCCCGTCATCCTTCGGGTTCTGCGGGCGTCATGGCGCCACGGTCGGAGCATTAGACGTTGTTCGTCTGATAGCGCGAGGTTAGCGAAGACACCCTCGCAGGCAGGTATATAGCATGCCGCAAAGGAGACGTCCTCAGAGAGGATCCAGGGCATACGGCCCTAGGAAGAGAGCGCAGTCGCAGACGCCCAGGCTGGACTCGTGGCCCGAGATCAACGGTGCACCGAAGATCCAGGGGTTCGCCGGATACAAGGCCGGTATGACCCACGCGTTCATTGTCGACAAGCGCGCCAAGAGCACCACCTCCGGAATGGAGGTCCAGGTGCCCGTGACGGTAGTCGAAGTGCCGCCCATGAAGGTGGCCGCCGTCAGGTTCTACGAGAGCAGCGTGGTCGGTCTGAAGACCGCCGGAGAGGTCTGGGCCAAGGAGCTCGATCCCCTCCTCGGGAGGCGCCTGAGCGTCCCCAAGAACCACGACGAGAGCACATTCGCCAAGTACGACGGGCTGGACATCGAGGATGTCCGCGTGCTCGCCTACACCCAGCCCAAGCTGGTCACCGGAGTGCCCAAGAAGGTCCCCGACCTCATGGAGCTCAGGATCGCAGGCGGAACCATCGACGAGCGCGTCGAGTACGCCAAGAAGATCCTGGGGACCGAGGTCGCTTTCACCGACTTCGTATCCGAGGGCGCGCTGACCGATGTCATCGCCGTCACCAAGGGTAAGGGATTCCAGGGAGTCACCAAGCGCTGGGGCGTCAAGCTCCTCTCGCACAGGAACAGCAAGCACCGCCGCGGAATCGGCAACCTGGGTCCGAAGAGACCCGGATACGTCAGGTCCACGGTGCCCGGATCCGGTCAGATGGGATACCACCAGAGGACCGAGTTCAACAAGAAGATCGTGAAGGTCGGCGCCGACGGTTCCGAGGTCACCCCCAAGGGCGGCTTCCTCAACTACGGCGAGGTCAGGAACGGATACGTCCTCGTGTACGGATCCGTCCCTGGTCCGACCCAGAGGCTCATCAGATTCAGGGATGCGACCAGGATGCCCAAGAAGGCCGACAACGAGGCCGTCGACGTCACCTACGTGTCCACAGAGTCCAAGCAGGGGGCATGAGAATGGCTCAGACCAATGTCTACTCGGTCCGCGGAGGAGTTGCGGGCACCGTGGATGTTCCCGCGGCGTTCGAGACCCCCTACAGGCCCGACATAATCAAGAAGGCGGTCCTTGCCGCCGCCGCGAACGGAAGGCAGCCCTACGGACCCTCCAAGGAGTCCGGTATGAGGCATGCCGTCAGCACCCGCGGAAAGGGAACCGGATCCGCCCGCAACCAGAGGATCCACGGTCTCGGAAAGGCCGGCGAGTCTCCCAACAACGTCTCCGGAAGGAGGGCGCACCCCCCTGTCCCCGAGAGGAAGTGGGAGCAGAAGATCAACAAGAAGGAGGCCAGGATCGCCAGGCAGTCCGCCGTCGCGGCCACCGGATGCGCCGACTGCGTCAAGGCCCGCGGCCACCAGTTCGACGATTCCGTCTCGTTCCCCATCGTCGTCGAGGATGAGTTCAAGGACATCACGAAGACCCAGGAGGTCATCGCGCTGCTCGAGAAGATCGGAATCGGCTACGACCTCGAGCGTGCCTCCGAGGGACGCAAGATCCGTGCCGGAAGGGGAAAGATGAGGAACAGGAAGTACAGGACCCCTGTCTCCGTGCTCATCGTCGTCAGCGACGAGGAGAGGGGCTCGCCCATCTTCAAGTCCGCCGCCAACATCCCCGGGGTCACCGTCGAGGAGGTCAGGACGCTGAACACCAGCATCCTCGCTCCCGGAGGAGACGCCGGAAGGCTCACGGTATACACGAAGTCCGCCATCGAGGCCATAGGAGCGTGGACGCAATGAAGCAGAGCGATGTTCTGATCAGGCCCTACGTCACAGAGAAGGCCATGAACCACATGTCCGGAACCCCCACCCAGTCCTTCAAGGACGGGAACAGGATCGAGTTCATCGTCCACAGGAACGCGGACAAGCACCAGATCAAGACCGTCTTCGAGGAGCGCTTCGAGGTCAAGGTCGAGAAGGTCTGGGTCAGGATACAGAAAGACGGCAAGCACGCCATCATCAAGCTCGCGGACGGATACTCCGCGGAGGATGTCGGAGCGCGCGTCGGAGTCTTCTGAAGGTGAGTGAACATGGGAAAGAGATTGATTCCCCAGAGGCGCGGAAGCGGAACCCAGCGTTACCGCTCCCCCAGCTTCAGGCACGTCGACGACGTGAGGCTCCCCGCCCTTTCCGAGGGCTCCGCCGTCATCAAGGACCTCATCCAGGCCCCCGGCAGGACCTGCCCCCTGGCGGTCCTCGACCTCAACGGCAGGACCGACTACCAGCTCGCGGTCGAGGGCACGAAGGTCGGACAGACCATCGTCATCGGCGGCGGAAGCATCGCTGCAGGAAACATCCTCCAGCTGAGCAACATCCCCGAGGGTACTCTCGTCCACAACGTCGAGGCCAGGCCCGGGGACGGAGGCAAGTTCGTCAAGACCGCCGGATCCTTCGGGACCGTCGTGTCCAGGGGCGACAAGGTCGTCGTCCTCATGCCCTCCGGAACCCTGAAGGAGTTCAGCCCCGACTGCCGCGCCGTCATCGGCGTCATCGCAGGCGGAGGCAGGGGCGACAAGCCTCTCGCCAAGGCCGGAAAGAACGTTCACACCCTCAGATCCAGGTCCACCGCGGCCTTCAAGACCAAGGGTGTCGCAATGAACCCTGTCGACCACCCCCACGGCGGTGGAAGCCACGCCCACGTCGGTGGACCCAACTGTCAGAAGAGGACCGCATCTCCCGGTCAGAAGGTGGGTTTCCTGCCTCCTAAGAAGAAGATAAAGAAGTGATATCATGGCAAAGAAGATCATCGCAGGATCGGCGAAGGCCTCCAGGAGGAAGTCCAGGAAGAAGGCATCGGCGATACAGGCGAGGAGGAAGAAGGAGTTCCTGTACCGCGGGTACAACATGGAGCAGCTTCTGGCCATGCCGTTCGACGAGTTCCTCACTCTGCTCCCCTCCAGGGCAAGGAGGACCTACAACAGGGGTCTGAACTACGAGCAGCAGCTGCTGTTCGACAAGCTCATGACCGCCGAGGGTGTCGTCAGGACCCACCGCAGGGACCTGCCCATCATCCCCCAGTTCGTCGGCAAGACCGTGAGCATCTACAACGGAAAGGAGTTCAAGGACGTCGAGATCAAGCCCGAGATGATCGGATGCTTCCTCGGTGAGTTCGTCATCACAAGGAAGCCCCCGGTGCACTCCGGACCCGGAGTCGGTGCTACCAGGTCCTCGAAGTTCATGCCGCTGAAGTGAGGTGTCTGGAATGGTTTCAGGATACACAGCTGTTGCAGACCCCGACACGACCGCCAAGGCGCTTGGGAAGGAGATCACCGTCTCCCCGAAGTTCGCCCGCGAGGTCGCCGGAATGATCCGCGGAATGAAGGTCGAGGCCGCCAGGCAGGCTCTGGAGGACGTCATCGACAAGAAGAGGGCGGTGCCCCTCAAGAGATACAACAAGCGCGTCTCGCACAAGGCCGGCGTGGGTCCCGGAAGGTACCCCGTCAAGGCGTCCAAGGCCATCCTCGGGGTCCTCGACTCTGCGGCCTCCAACGCCGACTACAAGGGCCTCGACGTCTCGAACATGGCGATCTCCACGATCACCATCTCGAGGGGTCGCGTGATCCCCGGGTACACCCCCAGGGCCCACGGCCGCGCCACGCAGTCCAACCAGGACACCGTCAACATCGAGATCATCATCGAGGAGGTGGAGTGATATGGCATCCGAGAGGAAATTCGTCGCTGAGAACATCCGCAGGGTCCTCCTCAAGGAGTACCTGATGAAGGAGGTCAGCCGTGCCGGATTCGGAGGGCTGGACGTCCAGAGGACCCCCGTGGGGACCCGCGTCCTGCTCACCACCGAGAGGCCCGGGCTTGTCATCGGGCGCCGCGGTCAGACCATCAAGAACCTGACCCAGGTCATCGAGGAGCGCTTCGGGTTCGAGAACCCCCAGATTGAGGTCCAGGAGGTCGCAGACCCGTCCCTGAACGCTCAGATCATGGCAGAGAAGCTCGCCTTCTCCCTGGAGAGGGGCTGGCACTTCCGCAGGGCGGGGCACTCCACGGTCCGCAGGATCATGGACGCCGGGGCCCGCGGCTGCTACATCATCGTGGCCGGCAAGCTGACCGGACAGAGGCACAGGACCGAGAAGTTCAAGGAGGGCTCCATCAAGTTCTGCGGTGAGACCAAGGAGCAGTTCATGGACCACGGCTACGCCGTCGCCAAGCTCAAGATGGGAGTCATCGGGGTCACGGTCCAGATCATGGACAAGGATTCCGTCCTGCCCACCGATGTCACCGTGATGAACAAGACCGAGGCCGCCGCAGTCCTGCCCGACCTCTTCGCCGCCCCCGCCGAGGCTCCCGTCGAGGAGGCCGTCGTCGAGGCTCCCGTCGAGGAGGTGCAGTGATGGCCGCTCTCAAGACCGCCGACATAAGGAACATGAGCGTCGAGGAGCGCAACCAGAGGCTCAAGACCCTGCGCGACGAGCTCATGCACGAGAGGGGGGTCTCCGCCATGGGCGGAGCGCCCTCCAGCCCCGGCGCCATCCGCGCCCTCAGGCTGAACATCGCCCGCATCCTCACCGTGCAGAGGGAGGAGGAAAAGAACTGATGTCCGAAATCTGCCCAGTATGTGGATTGCCCAAGGAACTGTGCATGTGCGAGGAGATCGCACGTG
>CAYUPU010000046.1:0-13583 GCA_964445265.1 uncultured Methanomassiliicoccales archaeon | reverse complement strand
TTTGTAATGTTGATTATGGTTCCGGTATCAACTCACTGGTGACTTAACACGTATAAAAATGGGTCATACCAGCAGAATGATGCGATTATGGCAGCTATGCGGGAGCATAAGGCATTCATCACGGCTCAAATTACATCATGGAACAAAACTATATATAGAAGTTTAATCATATAGTGTAGTAGTCAACTGATGGTTGACAACCAGGAGATAACATGGACGAGCTTGACGCGCTGCTTACGCTGGTGGAGAACTCCACCCGCAGACAGATCCTCGAGCGCCTCGTGAGAGCGCCCAGCTACCCCCTCCAGCTCTCCAGAGAGCTCGGAGTGAGCACGCAGGCCGTGGTCAAGAACCTGGCCCTCATGGAGCAGAGCGGCATCGTCCAGAGGACCGATGTCAAGAGTGACATGGGGCCTAAACGGGCCCTATACGCGCCCAGCACCGAATTCACCCTGGTCGTCGACATGAGGGCCCACGCGTTCTCCGCGAGGCTCTTCCGCAGCGAGGGACCGGAGAGGATGACGCTGGAAGAGCTCGAAGACAGACTGGGAGAGGTAGAACGCAGAATGGAAGCCCTGGACCGCGAGAGGTCCCGTCTCGAGGCGCTCCGCAGGGATATGCGGATGGAGCCGGAGGAGGAGACCGCGACCCAGGCGATAAGGAGAGAGGTGTCTTGATATGGTTGTAGACAGAGCGATCAAGGTCGCGGAACTGAAATCCACCGAGACGGGAAGAGGCATAGTCAGGCTCGACCCGGCGCTGATGGATGTGCTCGGAATCAAGGTCGGCGACATAGTTCAGATAGACGGCAACAAGAAGACCGTAGCCAAGGTGCTGAGAGGAGCTCCGGAGGATGCCAACCTGGGCATCGTAAGGATGGACGGCTCCACCAGACGCAACGCCGGCGCGTCCATCGACGAACGCGTCGCGGTCAAGAAGGTGACGGCGAAGAACGCCGAGAAGATTACGTTCTCACCCACCGAGCAACTCAGGCTGCAGGGCGGAGAGGAGTATCTCAAGCAGGTGCTCGACGGCAGGGCCATAGCCAAAGGCGATACCATCACCCTGAACGTGATGGGCAACAAGATCGACCTCGTGGTCACATCCTTCGCTCCCGGGGGCGATGCCGTGCTGATCTGCGGAACCACCGAGGTGAAGGTCTCCGACAAGCCGGCCGCCAACCACGGCGACGTGCCGAAGGTCTCCTACGACGATATCGGCGGCCTCGGAGACGCGGTGAAGAAGATACGCGAGATGGTGGAGCTGCCGCTGAGGCATCCCGAGCTGTTCAAGCGGCTCGGCGTCGAAGCGCCGAAAGGGGTGCTCCTGCACGGTCCGCCCGGAACCGGGAAGACCATGCTGGCCAAGGCCGTCGCCGGAGAGACCAGCAGCAACTTCGTCTCGATTGGAGGGCCGGAGATCGTCAGCAAGTTCTACGGGGAATCCGAGGGCAAACTGAGGGAGATCTTCAAGGAGGCCGAGGAGAACGCGCCCAGCATCATCTTCATCGACGAGATAGACTCCATCGCGCCGAAGCGCGAGGAGGTCACCGGCGAAGAGGAGAGACGCATAGTCGCCCAGCTGCTGTCCCTCATGGACGGGCTGAACTCCAGGGGCAAGGTCGTGGTCATAGGCGCCACCAACAGGCCCAACTCCATCGACGAGGCCCTGAGGAGGCCCGGCAGGTTCGATCGCGAGATCGAGATAGGCATCCCCGACAGGGACGGCAGACTCGAGATACTCCAGATCCATACCCGCGGGATGCCCCTCGCCGATGACGTGGACCTCGGATGGCTCGCCGACAGGACCCACGGGTACACGGGCGCGGACATCTCCGCACTGACCAAGGAGGCGGCCATGGCCGCCCTCAGGAGGGTGCTGCCCGATGTGGACCTCGAGGCCGAGGAGATACCCAGAGAGGTGCTGAACCAGATCTCGGTCACCAGGGCCGACTTCGAGGCCGCTCTCCGCGGCATGCAGCCCTCCACCATGCGCGAGGTACTCATCGAAAAGCCCAACGTGCACTGGGACGACATCGGCGCGCTGGACGGCGTGAAGCAGGAGCTGAAGGAGGCCGTGGAATGGCCCCTCAAATACGGCAAGGTGTTCGAACACATGAGCGCCAGACCGCCCAAGGGGATCCTGCTCTACGGACCGCCCGGAACCGGGAAGACCATGCTGGCCAAGGCCGTCGCCACAGAATCCGAGGCGAACTTCATCTCCGTGAAGGGGCCGGAGTTCCTCAACAAGTGGGTGGGAGAGTCCGAGAAGGCCGTGAGGGAGACGTTCAGGAAAGCCAGGCAGGCCGCACCGTGCGTGATCTTCATGGACGAGATAGACTCGATCGCACCCGAGAGGGGCAAGGGCGGAAGCGACGACGGCGTGACAGAGAGGGTCATCTCGCAGATGCTGACCGAGATGGACGGCCTCGAGGCGTTGAACAACGTGGTCGTGATCGCCGCGACGAACAGACCGGACATCATGGATCCCGCGCTGCTGAGGCCCGGGAGGTTCGACAAGTCCATCATGGTCGGACCTCCGGATGAGGAGTCCCGGGAGTCCATCTTCGGCATCCACACGAAGAGGAGGCCGATGGCGGACGACGTGGACATCCACGACCTGGCCGTCAGGACCGCGGGTTGCACCGGTGCGGACATCGCCGCCATATGCAACGAGGCGGTGATGAACGCCGTGAGGAGACTCATCTCCGAGGTGAAGGATCCCACCGACGAACAGATCGAGGCCTGCAAGGTCGGCAGGGAGGACTTCGACGAGGCCATCGGCAAGTTCGGACCGAAGGTACGGGACGAGCTCACCCGGTACGGGGCGGAGGCCTGAGGGGCCCGCCCGCCAAACATCCTACCTCCCCCGGAAGGGGGAGGGAAACGATCCGATGAATCAACGAGGTGTTGGATGTGTACGCAGACGATATCTGGAACGACCTCTTCGGAGGCTTCAACAGACTAAACAGGCAGATGGAGGACATGTTCAGGCAGATGGACGTGTCCGGACCAGGGGTCAAGACCTACGGATACACGATGTGGCAGGGCCCCGATGGCGTGAGGCATGTGAAGGAGTTCGGCAACAGCGGCGACCGCATGAGCATGATCGCCCCGGCGGATGCCAGGGACGTGTTCGTCGACGTGTCCGAGGAACCGGACCTCGTGAGAGCGGTGGCCGAGCTGCCCGGCGCGGAGAAGCAGGACATAGCCCTCTCGTGCACCAACAACGTGCTCAGCGTGAAGGTGTCCACCCCCGGCAGGGAGGTCGAGAAGGACATCGCGCTCCCGTGCGATGTCGATTCCGACTCCGCGAAGGCGACCTACAACAACGGCCTGCTGGAGGTCGTCCTGAAAAAGGTCGCCCCGTCGGCCGGAGGGAGAAGGATATCCATCGAATGATGCGGCAGGACGGCCGCCCGCCGTTCCCTTCCTCCTTACGGTGGGGAGTAGCCACCGTCGCACCGCGGGCCCCGTGCCCGCGGTCTGTTCTGTTTAAATAGAAGCCCTAACATAATAACCGATATGGCCCGGAATGAGCTCATCAACACGACCCGCGCCATACTGGCGAAGGCGGGATTCGACATCTCCGCCGCGCTCACGATCAGGGGGATCTGCTTCGACGTGGTTGCCAGGCTGGACCGCCGGGTGCTCATAGTCAAGATCCTGAGCAACGTGGATGCGTTCTCCAAAGACAACGCGTCGGAGATGAAGACCCTGGCCGAAGCGCTGGGCGCTACGCCCCTCGTCGTCGGGGAGCGCTCGTCGTCCGGCGATCTGGAACCTGGGATAGTCTATTCCAGATTCAACATATCCATCGTTTCCAACGAGACCCTGGCGGACCTCCTGCTGGAGGATTCGCCCCCGTTCATATTCGCTGCGCCCGGCGGACTGTACGTCAAGCTGGACAGCGAGGTCCTGAAGCAGGCCCGCGAGGCCAGAGGGATGAGCCTCGGCGCCATGGCCGAGGTGGCCGGCGTCTCCAGACGTACCATCCAGATGTACGAGGCCGGCATGGGGGCCATGATCGATGCGGCCCTCCGCATCGAGGAGAGCCTCGGCGTGCCGATCATCGAGCCCATAGACCCCTTCGAGTTCAAGCACGAGGAGCGGGACCAGGAGCCCCGGGACGATCATGCCCCGGTCGATACGTTCGCAGTCAACCAGCTGTGCAACCTGGGGTTCTCGGTGAGACCCGTCATCCGCAGCCCGTTCGAAGCCGTCAGCTCCGGGAACAGGGCGCTCATGCTCACAGCGTACGGCAGCGACGACGAGAAACTGACCCAGAGGGCCCTGGTGGCATCCGACATCGCACGGATAGTGGACAACTTCTCGATCCTGATAGTCGAGCGCAAGCACTGCAGGGACAGCATAGACTCCACAGCAGTCGTGTCCAACGAGGAGCTCCGGAAGATGGATGCTCCGGAGGAGCTCACCGACCTGGTGGCGTCCAGGGGGACCAAGAGATGATAGGCATCCGTGTTGGCGGATGCGATGTCGACATCCTCCCGGTCGTCAACGGCATCGCATCGGAGGCGCAGAAGGTCAGGGACGCCTTCGGAGGATACGAGGCGTACGGCGTCTCCCTCGGCATAGAGGGCATACAGGCCCTGAAAGACAGGGGTGACATCGGGGACGACATCGAGGTCAGCGAACTTGACCTGGTCTACGCCGAGCTGATGACGCGCCTGACCGGAGAGGAGGTCGTCTTCCCATCGCCGGCCATGTGCGAGATCGTGGATCTGACCGACGGGAACGTCATAGCCCTGGACATGAACGACGAGCAGTTCACTGAGATGTACTGCGACACCGTGTCGGCATGGGACTTCACCAAAGAGCACAGGATCGCCAAGAAGGGTATGAAGAGGAGATTCGTCTCCGCTGCTCCGGAGGCCTTCGCGAAGGAGTGGGACGGATACGTCAGCTCCGTGAAGGGGTACCGGAAGGTATCCGAGAACCGCGAAAGGCACATCGCGGCCCAGATCAGGGACACGGCATGGTACCGGACGAGCCTGCTGGCGGTCATAGAGGCGGAGAGGGCCGACGGCGTCGCCGCCCTGCTCAGGGAACGATCGCTCTGTCCGGAGCACTTCTGCAAGCGCATATATACGGTGTACGCGGAGAGGGTCCGCGATGCCATGCGACTACTGCGGGACGGCCCGCGGAGCAGGAATGAGGTTCTGCCCGCGCTGCGGCGGAGAGACGGGTGCGCAGGGACCGCGCAATGCGGGACGGCCCGCGGATGCTTCCGCCCTCAGACTCATCGCCTTGTTCGCCGCGCCTCTGGCCGCGGCGGTCCTGATCGTCGAATGCGCGGCCATGCTGGCAGGGACCGGGATGGTCTGGAACTGGTGCACGGACCGCTCCATGGACATCCTCGGCCTCCTGCCGAACCTGGTCGTGATCGCCTCCATCCAGGGCCTTCAGCTGCAGATAGCATGGATCCTCATCGAGGCGGCCGTCGTCGCATCCCTGGGATACACGGCCCTGCGCTCATGGAGGGTCGTGAGATACGGGCAGGGGCCCCTTCTCGAAAAAGTAGGGAGATCGGACATCTACGCCATCGGGACCGTATACTCCATGACGCTCGTCCTCAACCTGGCGATCATGCTAGTATCGTCGTCGGCCGGCCACGGGATCGAGGTCCCGGACGAGCTCACCACAGGATTCAACGCGGAGTCCCTCCTCAGCTATGCGGATGCAGGGGTATGGGAGGAAGTGATCTCGAGGGTCGTGCCCATGGGCGTGCCGATGGCGGTGGCCGCGCTGGCGATGAGACGCGGGGGCGCCTGGAGATTCCTCCTCGGAGGATTCGGGATAAGCAAGCTGACCCTGGCTCTGATAGTCGTATCCGCGCTGATGTTCGGATTCGCCCATGCCGGCGGGTGGGGCCTCTCCAAGGTCGCCCCCACATTCGCCTCCGGCCTGCTGCTCGGATACGTCTATGCGAAGGTCGGGGTTCACGCATCGATCGCAGTGCACTTCATGACGGACTACATGGCGGTCGTGGCATACACCGATATCCTCCCGCTGTCCCTGCTGCTCAGCCTCGCCACCATCGCGTTCATCGCGATAGGCGCCGTATGCCTCCTGATGCACGCGATGAGGGCTGGGGATGCGAAGAACGCGCTTCAATCCATGGAGACCTGGGTCCCGGACGAGTCGGAAAGCATCTTCTCCAGACGCGGAAGCGACTGAACGGCGGACTCCAGGCTCTTAGACTCTATGATCCAGTTCCCGCGATAGCCGGACATCCTGCGGATCACGTGGCGGAAATCGATGGATCCCTCGCCCAGGGCCATATGCGCATCACGGTCTCCCAGATTGTCGTGGATGTGTATATTGACGATCCTGTCGCGGAAGAGGTCGATCATGGCGTCGATCTGCCCCGTGGTGTTCGCATGCCCGATATCGAAGGTTATCCCGAGATCCGTGCCGTCAACCACCCTCCCCAGGTCGGAGGCCGTCCGTCCCAGGAAGAACGGTGGGCCGGGCATGTTCTCCATGCCGACCTCTATGCCCGTGCCGTCGATGTGCCTGGATATCGCCTTCGCCGACTCGTTGGCAAAGGCGACCGCCCTGTCCTCCAGGCCTGGAACTGCCATGGACGCCAACCCCGGATGAATCGTGACGATCCTCGCACCGATCTCGATCGCGGCATCGATCGTGTCCAACGTATCCTGGAGGGAGGCTTCCCTCAGCCTATCGCTCATCGCCCCGATGTTCCAATCGCATATTGGTGCGTGGACCTGCGGCACCAGACCGTGGCCTTCGAAAAGAGCCCTTATGCCCTCCGGATCCCGTATGACGGCATGATCCGCTTCGGAGAACAGCTCCCACAGGCGGAAGTGCTCCGACACCGGCTCCATCCAATCCGACACGGGGCGGCTGCTGAACCCGGTGCAGGACACTCCGATCATCCTGCCACGACCTCCTCCCCGTCGACTGTGACGGGAGCGACGCGATCTATGAGGGCGTCCAGATCGTTGTCCTGCACGGTGACCTCGATGCCCCCTAGGACAGGATTCCTGTCCGCGAAGGAGATCTTGCCCACCGTGGCGACCTGCTTGTTGAGGACCATACGGGTACATTCGCCGCGCTTCCCTTTGAGAAGGACGGCACGCGTGGCGTCGAGGATCCTCTGCCTCCTGATCTGCTTCGAGAAATGGTCGAGGGACGGCACCGTGCCCTCGAGGCCCTTCTCCCCCATCTCGAGCACCGCATCGGGGAATATCGACAGAACGGCGGCGCGGACCTTCTCCGGATCCTCGCTGGGATTCACCGGGCAGAGGACGGACACTTTGCTCATGTCCGTATGACGGGCGGGCATCTATTTAAACGGATGAGAGACGCGGACCTGCGGCGGCCGCATCGGATCGCAGGCCATGAGAAACCGATAAACCGATGGCCCCCATAAGGGCGGACCATGAGGGAGGAGATACTGTCTGCGGCTGCTGCGAGGAAGCTCTTCTTCACGCCAGAGGCCCTCGAGATGGTGATGTCGAACGACCGTCCGTTCGAATTCGCCAACACCGTCTTCTCCCATCTTGCAGCGAACACCATGTTCATCGATCGGCAGGACGTCATGGACTGCATAGCGGGGGACAAGGTCCTGTTCCAATCGAAGCGTGAGGACGTCGTCAGACACAACAAGTTCACCCCCGACATCCACATCGTGAAGGACAGCGACATAACGGGCGAATCGACCAGCGAGGGGAAGATCAACGATTTCGCCAACTACTTCCGGGCCCGCTTCTTCTCCTTGAAGAGGATTATAGAGAAGCGCCCCGATTTCGGCAAGGGCATGGACATATCCCGCGTCAAATCGGTGGACCGCGAGGTGAAGTTCGTCGGAATAGTCTACGAGAAGAGCACTACGAAGAACGGCCATACGATGCTCACCCTTGAGGACGAGACGGGCACGATCAAGGTGTTCATCAGCAAGGACTCCCCCCTGATATCCCAGTCGTTCGTCGACGACGAGGTCGTAGGCATCAAGGGAACCCCCAACCGCGACCGCACGATGGTCATCCCGGACAAGATATTCCGCCCGGACATCCCCAAGAGCCATGTATGGGAGCGTTCGGACACGCCGTCCAAGATCGCGTTCCTCTCGGATGTCCACATCGGGAGCTGCACGTTCCTCGATGACGATTGGCACAAGATGATCAGATGGCTCAAGGACTTCTCCGTGAAGGAGGATGTCAACTATCTTGTGTTCCCCGGCGATGTGGTCGACGGCATCGGCGTGTTCCCCGATCAGGACAAGGAGCTCGTCATCAAGGATATAGACGAGCAGTACAGGAAGCTCTCCGAATACCTCAAGGACGTCCCGGACCACATCACCATGGTGGTTCATCCGGGGAACCACGACGCGTGCCGCCTGGCCGAGCCCCAGCCGGCCCTCGACAAGAGGTTCACCAAATACTTCGACTCCAACATCCTGATGGTCGGTAATCCCGTGTACATCGATGTCGAGGGTCGGACCGTGCTCACATACCACGGAAAGAGCATGGACGACTGGATAGCCGCTGTGCAGGATCTGACCTACGACCACCCTCTGAAGGTGATGAGGCAGATGTGCGTCAGAAGGCATCTCGCACCCATCTACGGGCAGAGGAACGCTCTGGCTCCGGAGAAGAAGGACTACCTCGTGATGGAGAAGGTCCCGGACATATTCGTATCCGGGCATGTGCACGGCGCAGGCCAGGACATCTACAACGATGTCAGGATGATCAACGCGTCTACCTGGCAATCGCAGACGGAGTATCAGAGGCAGCACAACTTCAACCCGGATCCGGGGATCATGCCCGTTGTGTCGCTGGGAACCGGCGAGATAAGGATGCACAACTTCCACAAGGAGCGATGGAACAGAGGTATTCAGAGCCTCTGATGCGTCTCATCCGATACTTGTATTCATAAACACTGTCCCATACGTATACTTGATTAGCACAAATACATGCACTCATTCGTCGGGTGAGACTTATCTATACGATGCGATTGGTAGGAGTTATGGACAATCGGACATCCAAGCCCTTCAAACCCAATTCAATCACACTGCTCACGATCCTGCTGTCGTCCATGATCATACTCATGGGCGCCGCCGCGGTCGCTCCGGCGCTGAAGCCCATCGCGGAGCATTTCGACATAAGCAGCGAGTTCGTCGTTTCGCTCGTGGTGTCCCTGCCTTCCCTGTCCTGTGCGATCACGGGATTCGGCGTCGGCTGGTTGGCCGACCGCATCGGAAAGGTCAAGGTGTTCTTCCTCGCGATGGCTGTGTTCACGATCTCGGGCGCGATAGGATTCCTTCTCGACGATTTCCTCACGATACTGGTGTTCAGATTCATCCTGGGCATAGGCATCACAGGGATATCGCTCACGACGACCGCCCTCATAGGCGAATACTATTTCGGGATGCAACGCGCCAAGGTGATAGGCTACCAGGCTGCCGCCATCGGTGCCGGAACGCTCGTCCTGGAGACGCTCGGAGGGTCCCTGACCGATATCGGATGGAACTATCCGTTCCTCATCTACCTCATCGGGATGCCCATCATCATTCTCGGTCTCGCGTCCATAAGGGATCCGGCCCGCATCCAGAGACCAGCATCCGAGAACGCCGCGATGCCCAGCGAGCTGGACATCCCCAATCTCGGAAGGAAGATCGCGTTCTGCTACGCCATGGTCTTCCTCGAGATGTTCCTCATGTTCACCCTGCCGATGAACTTCTCGTACTACATCAACGAGATGGGAGAGAGGTACCTCATGGTGGGCATACTGCTGGGCGTCATGGGCGTGGCCCAGGCCGTGTTCAGCATCCTGTACACCCGCAGGGCCACCAAGCTCAGCGAATACAACGCCTATGCCATCGCGTTCCTGATGATGGGCGCGGGACTCGCGGCGCTGCACATCCAGGAGCTCCCTGTGACCTTCATGAGCATGCTCCTCATCGGATTCTCCCTGGGGCTGCTCATGCCGACCGTCATCGGCCAGCTCTCCATGTACTCCACCACGAAGACCTCCGGGAAGGTCATGGGCGGGTACTCCGTGTTCCTGAACCTCTCCAACTTCGTCACGACGCTGGCATTCGCGCCGCTCCTGTCCGTCATGGGCGGATACAAGGACGCGTACCTCGTCATGGGAGCCGTAGGGCTGGCCATAGCCGCGGCTGTGATCCTCATCCGCAACTCAGAGAGGTCCAAGATCCACGCCTCCGACGGCGCCGTGAGACGGGAGCAGGCCCATGAGATCGTGGACGGCGCCCCGTCTATGTATCGCAGCATCCTCGTTGCCACCGACGGCAGCGCAAACAGCGACTTCGCCATAAGGAGCGCCGTGAACATCGCCAAGAAGAACGATGCCAGGCTGACGGTCCTGTACGTCCTGGATCCGGAGTCGCAATCAGGCATCGCCGGATCGCTGGATGTGTCGGAGGGCATAGCTCAGGCCGCCAAGGAGTACTCCGCAGACGCATTCGCCAGAGCAAGGGCGCTGTGCGACCAGGCCGGAATAGGGATGGACACCCTCATCCTGAGCGGACAGCCCGCGGAGAAGATAGTGGAGGAATCCGTGAACCACGACCTGTGCGTATGCGGATCCCTCGGAAGAACCGATGCCAAGAGGGCTATGATCGGATCCGTCGCCGAGAAGGTGGTCCGTATGGCGCACTGTCCCGTCCTGGTCTGCAGGAACGGCCAGGCCTGAAACCCGTTGCCTTAGGGGCTCGGCCCCTCCCCCTTCTTCCCCCATCCGCGGATCGACGGCGCACATCGCCTGCACCGGTGCCGTGGAGAATGATGGAACGCCCCTGCGTGGTGAGACCGCAGGAGTGTGATTTAAGCGGTTTATAGCAGATAGCTGTAGGCGAGCACGACCACGATCAGGACCGCACCGAACACGAGCATGCCGTAGGAGATCATCCAGATGGCGTTGAACGCCCGCCGGAACTTGACCGGGTCCTCGCGGATCTCGTCGATGCGGTCCTGAAAGGATTTCATCGTGCTCCCTCGCGCTCAGGCCTTCTTCAGGTGCTTGAGCCTGGTGGTGTTCTCACGGTCCATCTCCTCGAGGCTGAACTTGACGAATCTCTCCGACTCCTTCAGCTCGGGGATGACCTTGAACTCGAGGGCGTTGACACGCCTCTTGGTCTTCTCGATCTCATCGAGCAGCTTCTTCATGGTCGTCTCGACCTCGGCCGCACGGACGAGCGTATCGAGGAGCTTCTCGAACGCGGTCGCGGCGTCCTCGATATAGGGGGAGGTGGAGATCACACCGTATCCCTTGTCGGTCATACTGGTGTGCAGTTTCTCCGCCTCCACCTTGGGGACCACCATTCCCATGATGCTCTTGCTTCCGAGCTTGACCTGCGGGTCTGCCTTCAAGGCGTACGCCGCGCTCTTCACGGCGATCTCCCCCTCTACCGCCCTGGCGATGGTGATCTTCTCCATGGCCGACTCGTAGTCGGAGGAGACGCCTTCGCGCATCTTCCTGGCCTTCTCAAGGACCTCGAAGAACTCGATGATGAGGCCGTCCCTCTTCATCTTCAGGATCTTGTACCCTCCCTCGGAGAGCTTGATCCTCCTCTTCAGGTCCAGAAGGACGGAGCGGTTGGGGGTGACATCGTGAGCTGCCATGGGATCACTTCTTGGGCAGGTACTTCTCGATGTACTCGCTCTTGATCCTGGTCAGCTGATCGAGGTCGAGCTCGGCGAGGATCTCCCATCCGATGTCGAGGGTCTCCTCGATCGAACGGTCCTCATCGACGCCCTGGCGGACGATGCGGTCCTCGAACAGGTCGGCGAAGTCCAGGAGCTTCCTGTCCTTGGCGGAGAGGGAGTCCTTTCCGACGATGGCCACAAGACCGCGCAGGTCCTTACCCTCCGCATAGGATGCGTAGAGCTGATCGGACACGTTCTTGTGGTCCTCGCGGGTCTTGCCCTTCCCGGTTCCGCCGCCCATGAGCCTGGACAGCGAGGACGAGACGTTAACGGGCGGATAGATGCCGTTCCTGTGGAGCTCCATCGACAGCACGATCTGACCCTCGGTGATGTATCCGGAGAGGTCGGGGATCGGGTGGGTGATGTCTCCTCCGGGCATGGTCAGGATGGGGATCTGGGTGATGGAACCCGTCTTGCCCTTGATCCTGCCGGCACGCTCGTAGAGCTGAGCGAGGTCGGTGTACATGTATCCGGGGTAGCCGCGCCTTCCGGGCACCTCCTCACGGGCGGCTCCGATCTGACGGAGCGCCTCGCAGTAGTTCGTGATGTCGGTCATGATGACCAGCACCTGCATTCCCAGGTCGAACGCCATGTACTCCGCGGTGGTGAGACCGAGACGCGGGGTGAGGGTACGCTCGACGGCGGGGTCGTCGGCGAGGTTCAGGAAGACCACGGCGTTCTTCAGAGCGCCGGTCCTCTCGAACTCCTTCATGAACATCTGCTTCTCTTCGTTGGTGATACCCATGGCGATGAACACGACAGCGAATTCCTCGTTCTCTCCGCGGACCTTCGCCTGCCTGGCGATCTGAAGGGCCATCTCGTTGTGAGGGAGACCCGACTGCGAGAAGATGGGCAACTTCTGACCCCTGACGAGGGTGTTCATCCCATCGATGGTGGAGATACCGGTCTGGATGAAGTCCGACGGGGAGTCCCTGGCCCACGGATTGATGGCCGCTCCTCCGATGTCGAGCTCCTTCTCGGGCACGATCCTGGCACCGCCGTCCAGAGGCTCTCCGGATCCGGAGAGGACCCTGCCGAGCATGTCCCTGGAGACGGGCATCTTCATGGTCTCGCCAAGGAAGCGAACGGACGCATCCTTGTCGATACCGGTGGTGCCCTCGAAGACCTGGACGACGACGATGTCGTTGGACGAGTCGAGGACCTGGCCCCTCCTCATCGTTCCGTCCGAGAGCCTGATGTTGACCATCTCCTTGTATCCGACGGGCTCGGTGTTCTTCACGTACACCAGAGGTCCGGCGATCTGGGAGATAGTCTTGTATTCCTTGGAAATCTCTGCCATTGACTCACGCTCCCAGTTCCGCGAACTGCTTCTCCATGTCCTCTCCGACCTGCTTCAGCTGATCGTCGATGTCCTGCTCGTACTTGGCCTGGTTGAACTTGGACCTGACGGGCAGGTACGCGATCTTGTCGACCTGTATGCCGGCCGCGAGGGCCTTGTCGGCCAGATCGGAGTACTTCTTGATGAGGTACAGCATGACATGCTGCCTCTCGAGCGGGCTGTAGCAGTCCACAGGGTCGTACGCGTTCTGCTGGAGGAAGATCTCACGGATCATCTTCGCGACCTCGAGGGTCATCTTCTGCTCATCGGGCAGGGAGTCGGAACCGACCATCTGCACGATCTCCTGCAGCTCGGCCTCCTTCTGGAGGACCTTCATGGCCCACTTCCTGAGCTCGGGGAAGTCCTCGTCGACATTGGCCTTGTACCAGTCGAGCAGCTGCCTGTCGTACATGGTGTACGAGGTCAGCCAGTTGATGGTGGGGAAGTGCCTCCTCTCCCTCAGCTTGGTGTCCAGCGCCCAGAAGACACGGACGATACGGAGGGTGTTCTGCGTGACGGGCTCGGACAGGT
>CAYUPU010000045.1:0-13790 GCA_964445265.1 uncultured Methanomassiliicoccales archaeon | reverse complement strand
GTGTGTAATGTTTGTTATGAAGAGATCACCAACACGCTGGTCTCCTAGCCCAAAATTAATTGTTATCGGGCTCTCTCCCCACTTCTCATGATCAATCCCCTGAATTTTCTCCTTTTGTCCGTAGATACTTATGTAGGACTTCCCACTAGACGATTTTTCATAGTCAATCCATACCGATGCTGCATCCAGATCTGGCTCGGTTTGGATGGTGACAGTGGGGGAACTAAAAAGGACTTTACCCCATACCCCCTTCCCAGAGACATTCCAAGTGCCATCATTCTGTAAGGATGCCTGTATGCTCAGGTATGCGTCGGATATGTAGTCGGACCCAAGGGGACTAACCACAAAAGCGTTATCTACCGTCCCTCTACTAGTGAATGAAATTTGAAACCTACGCGGATTCCGCATGGATTTCGAACAACATCGACTCGGAGAAAATGATAGCTCACGTTGGATTCATGCTCCGGATGCCATCGAACATGGTGGCTTCCTCATTGTCAACCGGTACGGTTAGCGAGCGAAGCGAGTGAATCGTACCGGCTTTTCGGATCATAGGATCCGCAGCCGACCCCCTTCTGTCGACGTGCCACGTTATTTACGACGCCTCATCAGGGCGCCTCCTGGCTCCGGCCTCTTTCGAATGCGCATTCCGGAAGGTTTTAAACGAGGGTGCTCAGAGTCGATATCCGGGCCCCTCAACGGGGTGGCTCCGTCTGTTGCTCATCCGATGCCGACCTTGCGGGGGACGGTCAGGACCTCATATCCTGTACGGAGTCCTCGTCGTCAGTATCGCGTACATCTTGCGCGCCATCTTGTTCGCACAAGCCATCAGGGCCTTCTTGTGAGGGAATCCTCTGGCCCTCAGACGATCGTAGAATCTCGATACGTCGGATTCGCGATCCGCATCCAAGGAGATGTGATGGAACGTTCCGCCCACGAGCATCTCTCTTGCGATGCCGTCTCCTCTGCGGGTTATCCCGCAGCGGACCGAATGGTCCGCCGATTCCCTCTGTTTGGGAACCACGCCGTAGTATGCTGCGAACGCACCGGCAGAGGTGAAGCGGCTGATATCGACGATCATGGCCGAGAGGTAGGACGCGGTCACAATGCCGAAACCGGGGATGGAGCAGATGAGTTGGAACAGCTCATCATCCTTGAATTCCTTCAGTATCTCGCTCTGAATCCTCCTTATCCTCTCCCTCTGGCGTCTGGCCTCATCGATGAGCAGGCTCATTGATGAATCCTTCGTCGTCTCGAGCTCGCGGAGAGAAGCTTCCGATATGATGTCCCTCTCCGGTATGCTGACGGCTATCCCCCTGGCCAGCATGTACGATCTCATCCTGCGGCGGAGATCCGAGAGGTCGGAGGATGTTTGAGCGTAGATCCTGCAGAGCTGTCTCCGATTCAGCTGCTCGGCAGTGACCACCAGGCAGGTCGCGAATTCCCGTTCGCCATCCAGATAGCGGCGCGCATAGTGCGCCAGCTCCCTGCAATCATGGTGGTCCGTCTTCTTGACGGACATGGTGATCCGATACGGATCGCTCGCATTCGCGACAACCACGATGCATCCCAGATCCGTGAGAATCCAGAACACCTCATGGGTCTTGGTGCTGTTCTCTATCAGAATCAGATGCTCCCTGCCGTTCAACCAAGCGGCCATCCTGGTCAGGATCGTCCTGTCTGCCGGAGTCGATTTGAACTCCTTGTTGAACTCCAAGCAGAATTCCGATTCCTCTATGTTCTCTTCGTCCTGCGGCACCGCGAAGGAGGTCAGCTTCTTCGAGTGCACGTCTATTCCTATCGCCAGACACACGGTCCCACTTCCTCGGGACCAAACAGCTCCAGAAGCAGTCGACACCCTTATCAGGATCCGGTATCTGCGGAGACACGGTCTGCTTCTATTGGTTTGGTCACTTATGGATTGCAGACCGCTTCTGAAAACCAAAGAGTTAGCCGACCTCTGCTTCATTCGAAGTCAGAGGCCAGGTTTCATTCGTCGGAGGGCGCGTCCTGCACCCATTTGACGGTCAGGAACTCGAATCTCCCGCGGCCGATCTCCTCTATGAAGACGTGCCTGTCCAGGTGGTCCTCGGCCATCTCTCCGAGGAATCCCGATGCCGAGGCGGTCATCTCCCCCTCGGTCCATGTGCGGGTCAGGGGAACGGCGGGACCGTCGCCGGCGGATACGGATATCATCTTCTGGAACACCGGCGTCCCCTCGCCCGATATTATCGCGTCAACGGTTATCCGTTCGCCGAGCTCCGTGGATCCGACGTCGCGGCGGTCCAGGAACGATACTGTCCTCATGCCGCAGACGGTGATGCCCACACGGTAGAGCACGACGTTCGCTCTCACCACGGCCGGACGGCTGCCGTACCCCAGCGGTATGCCGTCGCGGATGGTGAACTTGTACGCCCTCCGGTTCCATCCGAACTTCATCATGCGGTTCCCGCTGTGTATGAAGGGGCCCTCCGGGAGTTCGAACCAGAATCCCGGATTGACGAGATAGTCGACGGATGCGAGCTCCGTTCCCGCGAAGGATACGGCCGCGCGGGCGAAGCCCGAGTACCCGCCGGTGTCCAGGAAGACGAGGCCGGGGCCGGCCGGAACAGGCCCGAACAGGTTCCTGCCATCGGGATCGCGGACCTCCACGGAGCACCCCATGAGCGGGCAGCGGGATGCCGCGACGATGATGCGCGGGGAATGGTTGAAGAACGGGACGCACGGAACGGACGCCTCCTCGAGCCGCGTCAGGGCCCGTCCGTCGGTCGACAGGGGTTTGACGGAGAGCTCCAAGGGGTCGTCCATGAACGATACGGCCGCAGTTGGCTCCGGCGTCTCCTCCGGAAATGTCTCCGCCTCCGATGCGTCCTCGGTTTCCGGCCCATCGACCGCATACGCCGCGGATCCGGGCGACCTGTGGCAGAAGAACGTCGCCAGCACGATGCCGTTCACCGTGCGCCTGGACCTCTCCTCCGCGTCAGGGCATCCGAAACGGGTCCCTTTGCGCATCGCCACGACCACGGTGCCGTCCGGGACCCCGGTGTACGTGTATCCGCGGTCCATCACTATTGAGTCGCCCGCGACCTTGCGGAACACAGGGCGTCCGTCCAGGAGCACGGACACGTCATCGAAGGGGGATGCTCCCGCCTTCCTGAGGTCGATCGTCGCCGGACGCGTGACCATCGAGCCGTCGCGGACCGTGCCGCTGAGCCTGACGGAGGACACGGTCCTTCCTCCGACGACGAGATCTATCGCGGGACTGGAGGGGCCGGGAGCGGTCAGCGAAGGGATGCGGATGACGAAGTCCCGTCCGTCGAACGCCATGGTCGGAAGGCCGTCGGGGAACAGTACGGCGCCGGGAGGGGCATCCGAGAGTGCCTCGTCGCATTCTGCGACGGATCCCCCATCGGCCGGCTCGTCCGGGGTCCCGTCCTCATCGGGTCCGTCTTCCCATTCCTCGTCGTCGGCCAGCACGATCCCGTCGGGATCCACTCTGATGGATGCTATCGTGCATCCGCCGCATCCGTGCTCCTCCAGGACCTCGAATCCGTCCCCGCAGAGGACCTTGCCGGAGGCGATCACGGCGGTGCACCTCCCTTCGGGCATGTCGGTCAGCACGCCGTCCTCCGAGAACAGGGACAGCTCCGACGGAGGGAACCTGTACGCCACGCCTCCGTCGATCCTCAGGACCAGTCCTCCGGCTAGGTCCGCGCCGAGCTTCCCGAGGTCCGCGAAGGTCGCCATCGACCCGCGCTCGGACGCCCTCGGCAGGCGACCTAGGTCCGCGCTCCCGTCGGGCCACTCGAGGACGGCTTCGAACGGTTCGTCCGGTTCGCCCGAGTAGGCCGGCACGGATAGGACGGGGCGGCCGTCCAGCATCAGGACCCTCGGCCGGAGGCCGCGGAATCCGGCTCCGCCTGCCGGTTCGAACTCCTCTGCGGGATGGCCTTCCAGGATCCCAGTTATCCTGACCGAGGTGCGGCGGTCCGGAGCGCATACCACGCGGAACCTGGCGCTCTCCCCCGCTTCCAGCGGACGGACCCTGAAGCGCCGGCTCCCGTCGATCTCCGTGAAGGAGACGAGGCACGTCCCGTCGGGACGGTAGGATTCGGTATATCCGAATCCGGATCCTTCCAGGACGCTGTCCGTGCCCATCAGGACGTCGGTGCACAGCGATGTCCCGCCCGTTCTGCGGCCGAAGGCGTCGAAGAAAATGAAGTACTGCGGAGGAGAACCGAACAGGACGGACCCGTCGAGCATGACCCTGAATCCGTCCAGCGGCGCTATGCCGAGCTCCTCGATCGGTACGAGCATCGGTGCCGTGCCGTCCTCCTCCGACATCCGGATGCTCCCGGCATCCACCGTCAGCCCCGATTGGGTCCTGACGGTCAGACCAGTTCCCTCGCAGGCGAACGGGACGAAGGACGGGATGTACACGAAGACCTCCGAATCGGCGAGGAGCAGGGACGGGACCCTGCCGCTGTATACGCGTCCGCGGGCATCCATGGGGCGACCCTGATCCGGGAACGCCGTCTCCGCTGCATCCAGCAGTCTCTTCGTCCTCTCGTTCGCATCACGGTCGCCGTTCATGGAGGTATCCTCCAATCACGGATTCGGATTATCAGGTTTTAATAGTTTGCATCAGCACTTCTGGCATCGCGACGGGATCCCGCGGCCGCCCGGATCGTGCACCGAACGGCCGCGAGGAACCCTTCCGTCGGCTTCTGCGCGCGTCGCGGTGCTCCGCGCACCGCTTGACGAACTCGAGGGCCGACCTCGGGTCCGAGTAGAGGTACATGTGGGGGTATCCCGCGAGGAGCGTCCCGTCGTCGTTGATGCAGCGGTACGTGCCGCTCCTCTTGGACGCCTCCCAGTCCTCGCCGTTGGACTCGCTGTCCCAATAGTGGAACTCGTGTCCCTTGGGTTCCGTGCCAGGCATGACGCTGCGGGGCCCCAGCGGTCTGAGCGAGACGTATCCGAATCTGCACAGCCTGCCGGTGTTCCACGTGCGCCCGGATATCGCACCGACCATGGACCTTTCGACGCCGTCCCGGTCCTCCATCCTCTCATGGAGGTACATGAACCCGCCGCACTCCGCCATGCACGGTAGTCCGTCCGCGAGCTTGGTCCGGATGTCCTCCAGCATGCCCCTGTTGGACTCCAGCTCCCCGCCGTGGAGCTCCGGGTACCCTCCGGACAGCACGAGCCCGTCGCAGTCGGGGAGCCTCTCGTCCGATATCGGCGAGAACCTGACGATCTCCGCACCGCACCTCTCCAGGAGCTCGATGTTGTCCTCGTAGGTGAAGCAGAACGCATCATCGTCGGCCAGCGCGATCCTGACGCTCCCGTCGATGCGGCCGACCTCCGGCGCGGAGTACTCCAGCGCAGGGGCCGTGCCGGCGAGTCCGATCACGGCATCCACGTCCACCGTCCTCTCGATCTCCTCCGCCAGCGCGGAGATCCTCTCCTGGAGCTCCTCTATCTCGCCCGGGAGCACGAGCCCCAGGTGCCTGCTCTCCAGCGGGTCCTTGAGCTTCGGGATGAACCCCAGGGGCTCCACGCCCATCTCCTTGACAGCGGGCGCGACCGCGTCGTAGACCTTCCGGGACATCCTGTTGAACACGACGCCCCTTATGTTGTTCGGCGCGAACTCCTTGAATCCCTTGACCACCGCCGCCGCGGACAGGGATGCGCCCTTGGCGTCGACGAGCAGGATGACGGGTATCCCGAGCCTGACGGACACGTCGCACGAGCTGGCGAACGTCCCCTCGAACGTGGCCCCGTCGTAGAACCCCATGACCCCCTCCACGACGGATATGTCGCACTGCTCGGCGGTCCTGCCGAACAGATAGCGGAGGGACGGGTCGTCGACGAAGAACGCGTCCAGGTTCTTCGACCTGGTCCCGATGACCCTCGAGTGGAACATCGGGTCTATGTAGTCCGGGCCGCATTTGAACGAGGCCACCTTCAGGCCCCTGGAGACCAGCGCCTGCAGCAGCCCGCAGGTGAACGTCGTCTTCCCGGAGCCGCTGGACGGGGCGGCGATCATCACCCGGGGCAGGTTCATCTGCCTCTCACCACCGCTATGTAAACCGGGTTCTGGCCGGTCATCAGGTGGTATCTCCCCAGCCTCCTGGCCTTCGCCACGGTGACGTTGACGAACTCCTCCTCGACGAGGCCCAGCTCCCCGATCACACGGAGCGTCTCGTCCATGGTCTCGATGGTCACGGAGTTTATGACGATCCTGATGTCGGGGTTCTTCCTCAGCAGGCACGCCACGATGTCCCTGAGGTTGCCGGAGGACCCGCCAATGAACGCGTGGGTCGGCAGGGGTAGGTCCTCCATGGCCTCGGGCGCGAGTCCTCTGACCACGGTGACGTTCGGCGTCCCGAATCTGATCTTGTTCTCCTCGATGAGCGCGGCGGCGGGCTCCTCCTTCTCTATGGCGTAGACGCTGCCGTTGACGGCGGCCAGGGCCATAGCGACGGATACGGAGCCGGTGCCGGCGCCGACATCGTACACCACGGCGTCGTCGGTGAGCTTGAGTTTCGTGACGGACAGGTCCCTGACCTCGGACTTGGTCATCGGGGCGTCGCCGCGGATGAACTCCTCGTCCGGGATCCCGAGCGGGAGCCGCCTGTCCGGGCTCCTGTTCAGTATCATAGCGCAGCAGACCTTGCCGAAGCGGTGCGTAAGCAGCTCTCTCGGGGTGCCGCGGTCCACTTTCTCCTCGGGGTATCCGAAGTCCTGGCCGACGACGACCTCCACGTCCATGCCGTACTCGTCCAGCCGCCTGCACATCTCCAGGACGGTGTCCTCTCCGGAGAGCAGCGTGAACACCTTGGCGTGCGTCCTCGAGAGGCCCACCAGGTTGGCCTCCCTCCCGTGGCTGCTGGTCAGGTACGCGTCCTGCCAGGTCTCTCCGGCCTTCGACGCCAGGTAGACGACGGATGATATCCCGCACTCGACGTCGATGTCGTACCTGGAGCGGTCGAACCTCGCCAGGATCTGCTTGGTGCCGCTGTAGAATCCCGTGTCCCCGGACATCAGGCACACGATGTCCCTGTAGCGCGGATGGGCATCGAGGTAGTCCGCGATGACGTCCGCCCTGTACTCCTCCAGAGTGTCCCTGCCGTCGGTATCGACGGCGGCGAGCATCCTCTTCGCGCCGATCACCAGATCGGCCGATGCCAGCCTCTCTGCGGACCTCTGCGTCAGGTCCCCGCGCCCCATGCCTATCCCAATGATCGCAAGCCTCCTCCTGCCCGCAGGGGCGGAGGCCTCCTCATGCTCCAGTCCGAACCTCTCCTCGATCATCCTGACAACCTCCTCGAAGCGGTGCCCCGATCCCTCGGGCCTGCTCACGAGCACAACCTTCGCTCCCGCGCGCCGCGCCGCCCTGATCTTCTCCTCGTACCCTCCGATCGTCCCGGAGTCCTTTGTGACCAGCCACCTGGCCTGCGATCTCGTCAGCGCCGCGAGGTTCTCCTCCTCGGTGAACGGTCCCTGGGCGCATATCAGGCTCCTGCCCTCGAATCCGAGGTCCAGGGCCTTCTCCACGGACTCCCTGGTGGACAGGATGCGCGCGACGACCCTCTCCCTGTAGCCAGGGATGCCCGTGTATGCCTGGAGCTCCTTCGCGCCGGTGGATGCCAGTATCGCGCCCTCTGTGCCCTTGAGGAACTCCACGGCGGCTTCGACCGAGGGCACCTCGACCACTCCGTCCGGATCCCCTCCGCCCTCGCGCTCCATGCGGATGCAGTCCACTCCCGCGGCCGCGCATCCCTCGCGGATGTGCTCGGAGATGCGTCTCGCGTACGGATGGGTGGCGTCCACCACCAGCTCGTATCCGTTCTCCTCCACGGCCCGGGCGATGCCCTCGGCGCCCCCCAGGCTTCCGACCCCGACATCGATGCCGTCGCCGTCCATGACCGTCGCGCCGTATTCCGTGGCGACGCGCGCATGGACCTCCAGCCCGCGGGATGCGAGCAGTTCGCACAGGGCGCGTCCGTCGGCGGTTCCCGAGAACACCAGTATCCCGCTCATAGGAACCTCGCGGAGAAGGGCCTTGTGCAGACCGCTATGGTCATGCCGCCCTCGGGGGTCTTCCTCCGAACGAATTCCGTGCCCCCGCAGGCCGCGGCCGATCTCTCGCAGACGCAGTCCACGGATGTGATGCTGTTCACGAACTCCGATCTGGAGAACTCCCCCTCCAGGGCGTTTAGCTGATCGGATGTGTAGAAAGTCAGCGGCGCGCGGAGCATGCGCGCGGTGTCGATGATGGCCGTCTCGTCCTTCTTGATGTCTATGCTGGCGACCGCTCCGACCCTCTCGGAGGCTATCCTGTCCTCGGCCAGGACCCTATTCACGAAGGCCCTCATCCTCGTGGGGTCGGTCCCCTTCCTGCATCCCAGTCCGATGGTCACGTCCATCGGCACGAGGTTGAGCGTGACATCGAACGGCTTCCTCGACGGGTCCCTCGAAACGCAGATCCCGAACTCCCCCGAATCGGCGGCGACGATCCCGTTCGGGAACGTCCCTTCGATGGGAACATCGGAGCAGAATCCGACGAAGCTGCCGTCCAGGACCTTGGCGGAGACGTCCTTGGCTATCGCCATGGACGAGATTCTCATGCCGTTCCTGGCGGCGAAGGTGTCGACGGAGAACTTGCCGTTGAGGTCGGTGGCCGTTGTGATGACAGGCTCCGATTCCAGTCTCTCCGCGATCCTGGATACGAGCTCGTTGCATCCGCCGATGTGTCCCGAGAGCAGCGCTATTGTCCATTTGGCGTGCTCGTCCATCCCGACGATGGCGGGGTCCGTCCTCTTGCTCTTCACGAACGGCGCGATGTATCTGATGGTGATTCCGAGGGCTCCGATGAAGACTATCGCATTGCACTCCTTCCACGACTCCTCGGTCCACGCGCTCACGGACCCCTCTATGAGCTCCACTCCGAGCGTATCCGATTTCGTCTTGCAGTATATCCTGACGTCCTCCTCCGGGAAGGCGTCTCTGAGCCTCATCGCAGTCCTGCACCCGCTGGTGGAGAACGCCACGGCATTGATCCTCATATCAGCTCCCTCCTGACCTCGTCGAGAAGCACGTCCGCGAGGGATGTCTTCCCCAGCAGGCCGTACTTGGACGAGAACATCATCGCGCCGGTGCGGATCGCTCCGCCGGTGCGGTGGTTCATATGGAATTCTATCTTCTCCATCATGATCCCGGACACCTCGTTGAGCAGGTGCTCCTCCTCCACGATGTCGAGGGCGTCGTCCGTGGATATGCAGTCCATGACCCTTCTCACGCCCTCTATGCTGCCGCCCGCGACGGCCAGGTTGGCCGCGATTATCTCCATTCTGGCGTCAGCATTGCGGGAGTGCGTGTTCATGATCCCGCCGGCGACCTTGACCATCTTCCCGATGTTGGACACCAGTACGACGTCCGTATTCAGCTCGACAGCAATGTCCAGCATGTCGCCGATGAAGTTGCTGCACTTGACCGCGAAGTCCTGGTCGATCCCGGGGATGCCGTCGGAGAAGTCCTTTCCGTAGTTGCCGGGGACTATGAGCAGCGTTCCGAATCCGGCTGCGGCCTTCATGCTCATCTCCGCGCGGACGGTGTTGATGAGGGCCGTCTCGCTCATGGGCTCCACTATCCCGCTCGTCCCCAGGATGGATATCCCGCCTTCGATCCCGAGGCGGGGATTGAACGTCTTCCCGGCGATCGCCGGGCCGTCCGGCACGGAGATAACGGTCTTCAGGCCGCCGTTGTACCCGAGCGATTCGGACACGTCCTCGAGAGCATCCCTTATCATGGATCTGGGGACGCGGTTGATGGCGGCGTTCCCTGGCGGCTGATCCAGGCCCTTGCGTGTGACTCTTCCGACCCCGTATCCGCCGTCGATCTCTATGCCCTCGGGCACCTTCGATACCTCCGCGTATACCAGCGTCCCGTCCGTGGCGTCGATGTCGTCGCCCCCGTCTTTCTTGATCGCGCACGATGCCTTCCCCACGTCGACCTTCAGATCGATCACGGGCAGGTCCAACGTTATGCCCTTGGGAGTGCGTATGGACACGCGATCCGCGGGCGATCCCAGCAGCGCCATGGCAGCGGCTTTGGATGCCGCGGCCGCGCACGTCCCGGTAGTGTGGCCGCGCCTCAGGCGCTTGTTGTTCACGTATGTGTACATCTGGTCGTCTGTGGATTCTTCCGGGCACATTCGGACTCCTCGGATGGTGCTGGATGCAGATAGAGATAGATTAATGCTTAGAGGTTTGGACGGGTGCGCGGGGCTGTTCCCGCTGTTTATGCCAGCATCCGGCGTCGTCGAGTGACTGGATGATGCATCCCAGGGCCATGCCGGGGGCCGGGACGAACCATCCGATGGATGTTTGACCCATGGCCGTTCTGGACGGCCGGAACGGGGCAGGGCCCCGCGACGCCTCTGATATTGTGTTCACGGACGATGAGATTGCCAAGCTGCCCGGGCTCCTGAAGGTCTCCCGCAGGACCATGTCCACGATCATAGTCGGCATCGCGGCCTCCATGGGTCTGAATCTGTGCGCCTCCTTCCTCGCGTTCATCGGAGCGATGGGCCCGGTGGTCGGTGCTCTGGTCCACAACGCGGGATCCGTGGCTGTTGTCGCGTCCGTCGCCACGATCGTGAGGTACGATCCGTGGACGGACGCGGATCGCGGAGCACGTTCAGCCCATCGGGCCGTCTGGGACGATGCTCCCGCCGCCGAGCGATCGCGGTAAGGAGGAACGCCCCCTCCTGCAGGCGTGTTGGATGCATTTTCCAACACGATGTTTCGAAGAGTGGGTTCTTTCATCCAACCATTTTTATTCATAACTGCCGATGCCAACGCATCGGAGTTTTGGACATGGCCGGAAGACTGTACGGAATCGGAGTGGGCCCGGGGGATCCCGGGCTGCTCACTCTCAGGGCCAAAGAGATACTGGACAGGTGCGGGATCATCGCGTACCCGGTCCGGGAGCCGGGCGAGGGAAGCACGGCATTCGACATCATCAGGCAGACTGTTGACGTCTCCGAGAAGAGCATCGAGGAGTTCGTGTTCAGGATGGATCCCGACGATAGCGTCAGGGAGAGGTGCAGGGAAGTGGCCATGGAGAAGATGTGCAGGCTTCTGGACAACGGCGAGGACATAGCCATGGTGACCCTGGGCGATGTCGGCGTATACAGCACCTACATGTACATCGACCGCGAGATCGCATCCCGCGGATACGATACGGAGGTCGTTCCCGGGATACCGTCGTTCTGTCACGGGGCGGCGCTCGCGGGGATACCTCTGATGATTGGGAATGAGGGCCTCGCCGTCGTTCCCGTGGCCAAGGAGAACTCCAAGCTGCTCAGGACCGCTCTGGAGGGATTCGACAACGTTGTCGTCATGAAGGCGTTCAAGTCGATGCCCCTGATCGCATCCATGATGGGCGAGATCGGGATCCCGAGGGACCAGGCGGTTGTTGTGAGCAACGTGGGCATGTCCGATCAGTACATCGGACCGATGGATGTGGACCGCAAGTACGGCTATTTCACCACGGTCATCATAAAGAGGAATACAGGAGGCGGAGAGATATGATATCGTTCATCGGAGCGGGTCCCGGGGACCCGGAGCTCATAACACTCAAAGGCAAGAGGCTTATCGATCAGGCCGACGTGATCATCTATGCCGGATCGCTGGTCAACCCCGCCGTTCTGGACGGGCACAAGGACGGGGCCCAGATCTACAACAGCGCGCTGATGGATCTCGACGAGGTCATCAAGGTCATGAAGGAGGCGGAGGACCAGGGCAAGAAGGTCGTCCGCGTCCACACAGGGGACCCTGCCATCTATGGCGCCCACAGGGAGCAGATGGACAGACTGGACGAGCTCGGAATAGATTACGAGGTCGTCCCGGGCGTCTCATCCGCCTTCGCCACCGCCGCCGTGCTTGATGCGGAGTACACCCTCCCGGGCAAGAGCCAGACCGTGATATTCACCAGGATGGAGGGTAGGACGCCCATGCCCCCTGGGGAGAAGCTCACGGATTTGGCCAGGCACCACGCAACGATGGTCATATTCCTGTCCATCGGGTTCCTCGACGAGATGACCGCGCAGCTCGAGGCGGGAGGGTACGAGCCCACGACGCCGGCCGCTGTCGTCTACAAGGCCTCCTGGCCCGAGCAGAAGATCGTGAGAGGAACTCTCGCCGACATCGCCGCCAAGGTCGAGGCGGAGGGCATCAAGAAGACCGCTCTCACCGTCGTGGGCGACTGTCTAGGTAGCGATCATGAGCTGTCCAAGCTCTACGACAAGCACTTCACCACCGAGTTCCGCAAGGGGGTGGAGCGATGGCGAAGGGCAGGCTCCACGTGGTCGGCTTCGGCCCCGGCGGCAAGGACGATATGACGTTCCGCGCCGCGAGGATCATCGAGGAGGCCGACGTGGTCACCGGCTACACCACGTACGTCAATCTCCTGAAGCCCATCTTCCCCGACAAGGTTTACAAGGCCACGGGGATGATGAAGGAGATTGAGAGGTGCAGGATGGCCATCGAGGATGCCATATCGGGGAAGGACGTCGCCATGGTGTCGTCCGGCGATTCGGGCATCTACGGCATGGCCGGCATAATCTATCAGCTGGCGGACGAGATGGGCGCCGACATCGAGATCGACACCGTTCCCGGGATAACCGCGGCATCGTCCGCGGCATCGATCCTCGGCGCCCCGCTGATGCACGACTTGGCCATAATATCGCTCTCCGATCTGATGACCCCTCTGGATCTCATCATGAAGAGGGTGGAGATGGCCGCCGAGGGGGACTTCATCGTCTGCCTCTACAATCCCAAGAGCAAGACCCGCACGACGTACCTGTCGCAGGCCTGCGAAATCCTTTCCAAGCACCGTTCGCCCGACACGCCCGTGGGTATCGTCAGGGACGCCGGCAGGCCGGATCAGTGGAGCAAGATCACGACGCTCCGCGATCTGGATCCCGACGATGTGGATATGTTCTGCATCGTTCTCATAGGGAACACGGCGACCTATGTGTCGAACGGTCGCATGATCACACCTAGAGGATACAGAGTCAGGGAGTGAGATCGAATGCCCATAGAATTCGTGAAACCGGACGAGATTGAGAAGCGCAGCATGCAGATTATCACATCGGAGCTCAACGGCCGCACGTGGCCAGAGCCAGAGTTCTCTGTGGTCAAGAGGTGCATCCACACTTCCGCCGATTTCGACTACGCCGACAACCTGGTGTTCTCCGAGGATGCAGCGTGGAAGGGGGTCGAGGCGATCCGTGGCGGAGCCCATGTCGTTACGGACACCAAGATGGCCGCCGCCGGCATAAACAAGAAGAAGCTCTCGGATTACGGCGGGCAGGTCCACTGCTTCATCAGCAACGATGATGTCGTCGCAGAAGCCAAGGACAGGGGCTGCACCCGCGCCACCGTGTGCATGGAGCGCGGAGCGGGGATCGGAGCGGAGCACCCCCTGATCTACGATGTCGGGAACGCCCCCACCGCACTGATCAGCATCGTCGAGCTCATAGAGGCCGGAAGGGTGAAGCCAGCTCTGGTTGTCGGCGCACCGGTAGGATTCGTCAACGTCGTCGAGGCGAAGGAGATGCTGATGGAATGCTGCGACAGGCACGGCATCCCGTATATCGTCCCCAAGGGGCGCAAGGGCGGGTCCAATATCGCGGCGACGATCATCAATGCGATGATGTACTTTATGGAATCGATGAAGATTTTCGCTACTTCGTGAGTTCCGCGATATCTTCATGG
>CAYUPU010000044.1:0-14490 GCA_964445265.1 uncultured Methanomassiliicoccales archaeon | reverse complement strand
ACCTGCCCGGTCCTCTTCAGGACCTCCAGGACGCGCTCGGTGTCCGAGGTCTTGTTGCGCGGTCCGGTGACGTACGCGATGCGATAGGTCTAATTACGGACAACGTGTGCGAGGCGGCATGTCCGAGAAATCTGACAAATTCAAGGTCCAGCTGCTCGAGACGTTCGCGTCCCTGATCACCGCGGCCTTCGGTCTTGTGGCCGCTCTGGCATGGAACGAGACCATCAAGGCGCTCATCGCCAAGGTGTTCGACTCCGGAGACGACCTCCTCGGGAACTTCGTCTACGCGATCATCGTCACCGTTCTCGCGGTCGTCATGACCCTCCTCATCGCCAGGTCCCTCGAGAAGGCCAAGGCCGTCGTGGAGACCCACGGCGAGATGAAGTGCGAGAAGAAGGAGTAAACCATTCCGGGCCCCGTCCGTGCATCGGGCGGGGCCGTCAGATCATCATCTTCTGCCTATCTGCCTCTTCCTGTTGTTCACATAGTTGATGAGGCTCATCCCGGTCAGGTCGTCGGACTGCGGCCCCTTCCTGACGAAGAATGTCTCGACCTTCCCCTCCTTGAGGAATACGGGCTTCTCGCACGCGTCGCACTTGACGCGGATCACCGTCTTGTCGTCGAAGTCGACCATGAAGAAAGAGATGTACGGGAGGAACGCCTCTCCGATCTGGGATGATATGAGGTTGCTGAGATGGAGGCCCATCTTGTCCTTGCTCCCGTTGAAGGACTGGACATCGGCTCCTATGATCCCGCCGTCGTCGGACACGCCTATGAGCAGGTCTCCTCCGTCGGTGTTCAGGAACGCGACCATGGTCTTGAGGACGGCCTTCTCCATCCTCTTGTCGGTCTCCCCCGTCTGGAGGTTCGTTCTGAGCGTGGACTTGAACTCGAGCCACTCCGATTCGCCATCTTCGATGAGCCTCTGGATGTCGCTCTTCTGCATGCCGCTCATGCCTATGAACTCCGCGTTCTCCTCCAGGAACGAGTTGATTATGCCTCCGAAGAGATTGGTCTTGCGACGGAAATCGTAGACTATGGCTACGACCAGCGCTCCTGCGAATATGCCGGTGAGCTCCCTGACGAGCAAGTCCAGGTCGTATCCCGTCGCGTCCCCCAGGGCCGTCTGTATCCAGTACTGGAGGATGCGGATCATGGTTAGTGATGCGAGGGCGATGCAGACGGCGATGAAGGAGACGACATGACGGTTCTCGTCCCTGATCCCGGGCATGGACTTCAGCATGATGTAAACGGCGATCAGTCCCAGGATGCCGAGGTTGATGCCGGTCAGGATGTCCGCGACTGCCATGACCGCGTTGTCGTCGCCGCTCATGCCGCGTCCCAGGAACGCGACCAGGAACGCCGCGATCACGAATACGACCATCTCCGGGGGGACATGGAGGCTGTTGCGGTCGACGAATATGGCTCCGCCGATGATGAACAGCATGGGGATGCCGACGAGGGCGTCTCCCAGATCGCCGATGCCGATGCCGATGCCGGTCAGCACGGCGATCGCAACGAACGATATGTAATAGAGGATGAGCGTTCCGCGCTTCAGTCTGAGGGCGACCGACTCGTACGCCGCGCCCTGCCCCTCCTGTTCCATGCGGTCCCGATGGGGTTGATCCGTTTATTATCATTCCTCCGTGCGCGCGTATTATTAAATATATAGGCCCGATTCGACACACAGTACAGGAGCAATATTCTTGGCAGGTGAAACCACAGTATCCCATCCAAAGGGCGGATCCCCGGCCGGCGGGAGACAGGAGCACTCCGGCAGCGGCCAGAGCAGGCCCAGGCAATCCAACGGAGGAGGAAGGCAGGGCGGGCCGAGAACAGGTCCGTCGCAGGGCAGGCCCGGGTCCGGACCCGGACAGAGGCCCCAGTCCCAGACCAGGTCGGGACAGGGCCAGAGGTCCCAGCAGAGGCCCACCCAGGCGCCCAGGGCGCCGTCCAATCCAAACGCCGTCGCGTACATCGACGAGAACGGCGAGAGGAGGAACAAGGTCGTCGTCAACCAGCCGAAGGAGACGGACCAGTACGACAAGTCGAGGAAGAACAAGCAGCAGAGGACAAAGGAGTCCACGAGGAGGCAGGCGATGCTCAACACCCATCGCATCAACCCCTTCAAGTACGACATGAAGCAGATCCTCGACGAGTCCGCCATGGATCCGAACAAGGCCTCCGCGTTCCTCGCATCCGTCATAGCCAAGGCGTCCCGCGTGTCCACAAGGGATGCCAAGGACTTCATCAAGACCTTTGTCGACGAGGGCGACATCACCAAGGATGAGGCCGACAGGATAGGCAAGCTCCTGGACAAGTACAGCAGGTACCGCTGAGAGATTCCGATGAGGAGCGCCCGTCTGGCGACCGGCAGGGTCCACGTTCTCCGTCTGGAGGAGGGCGAGATCGTCCATGAGGCCGTCGAATCCTTCTGCAGGGCCAACGGCATATCGTGTGCGACGGTCGCGCTCACCGGTGCTGTCGGAGCCGGTTCGGTCATCGTCAGCGGACCCCGTGTCCCCATAGAGGACGGGATCGAACCGGAGACGATCGTTCTGGATGCGCCCTGCGAGCTCGCAGGGTCGGGGACCGTTTTTCCGGACGAGGGCGGGTCGCCCGTCGCCCATCTCCACGGTGCGGTGGGCAGGAAGGGCTTCTCGGCCGTCGGCGACCTGTGCCACGGCATGTCCGTATGGCTCGTCATGGAGGCGGTCGTAACGGAGCTGGAAGGGAGCGGTCCCGTCCGCAGGCAGTCGGACCCCCGCCTCGAAGGGAGGCTTCTGGAGATATCGCGATGGCATCAGAGGAGATACTGAGAAGGACAATCCACAACGCGGACGGCAAGCCGTTCGCCAAGTTCAGGAACCTGCAGGGCTCGTTCGTGACGGAGGGCTTCGAGCTCTTCATCGATGAGATCCAGGGCGATCGCACCGGTCATACGGCGATGAGGGTCCGCGTCCCGATGAGCAGGGCCAGGTTCCCGGAGGACACCCGTTCGAACGGATCCAGGGCCATGGCACTCCGCGACATCATAGCCAGGAGGTTCTGGGAATCGGCCAGGACGCACGCCCGGTCCCCGATATCGAAGACGGACGGCGGAGAGGTGTACATGCCGCGTCCCGGGCAGGAGGTCGTCTCCCGCGGATGCGTGCGCGTCACGGAGCACTATGTGGAGGCGTCTTTCACCGCGGATCTGCCGTCCAGATCGAACAAGGTCGACGAGGAGGCCATGATCGACCTCGTGTTCGGCAGGATATCCCTGATAGTGTCCGAGTCCATGCTCTTTTCCTCGTACAACGCCAGGAAGCTGTACAATCATCTGGAGACCGTCGAGAACGCAGATGTGATCCGTGCCGGCCTGAGGGAGAGGGGGCTCTCGGCGTTCATAGCTCTGGGCTCCGTTCTACCTCGGAGGGAGGACGATCTCGCCCCCATGATCGATGCGGTTCCGTTCGACTGCGACGAGGGCCTCAGGGTCTCGTTCGAGGTCCCCAACGGGCCTCCCGTCGTCGGTCTGGGCATACCAGTCGGCTTCACCGCCGTGACAGGGCCTTCCGGATCCGGCAAGTCCGTACTCGCGGACGCGGTCTTCGCAGGCGTGTACGATCACATACCCGGGGACGGGAGGGAGTACGTCGTCTCCGATCCGGACGCTGTGTACATCATGGCGGAGCCCGGTCGCCCTCTCGGAGGGGGTCGCCTGTCGGGACCCGGTTCCGAGATCGCGGCCGTCGAGGAGGCCCTCGAGATGGGGTCCCGGCTCCTCATCCTCGACGAGGAGTTCTCCAGTCCGTGCGTCATACGCAGGGCGTTCCCGCCGCAGGAGGGTGATATGACTCCGCTCTGCGAGATGGGAGAAGCTCTCAGGGACGAGGGGGTGTCCATGTTGATCGTCACCGGCGACGAGTCGGCCGTGCGCGCGGCGGACACGGTCCTCCGCATGGATGGATTCGTGGTCCGTTGTATTGGCATCGATCGCAGGCCTGGAGGGGCGGCGACGCCCGTCATCGCAGAGAGGTATCCGCTGTCGAAGGGAGTGTCCTTTGAGAAGGGCAGGAAGGACGTCAGCGCATCGGCGCCATCCGTCAGAACCATAGAGATTGGCGAATACAAGGTCTCCGTCCCGGTGGCGGGGTTCTTCGACCAATCGCAGACACGGGAGGCGGCCGATGCCATTATCGTCGCCAGGGATCTGATGGACGGCTCGGTGACCCTGAGGGAGGTCTGCGCCAGAGCGCTGGATATGGTGGAGGCGGCCGATGCGGAGAATGGCACGGGGATGGCTCACGCGCGCGCCCGTCCGATCGATGTCGCCGCCGTCCTGTGCAGGCATCCCCAGATGCTGTTCATCAGGAAGAACCGATCCCCTTGAAGAGGGGGGTGGCGGAACCGCCTCGGCGCCTGTTGTTGCCGTAGCGGTCCTGCCAGTTGTTGAAGACCTTGTCGGCGTACTGGGTCATCTGGACCTGGTCCGCTTTGCTGTTTTCTCCCTTCTCCGGGACCACGAATCCGCGGATGGGATACTCCTTGTCGCAGTAGGGGCAGCGCACGTTGGGGCAGTTGTTGCCGGCCTGCGGGCATGCCTTGCAGGCGATGGCTCTCGACTGGAACAGGCTGAACTCCCTTCCGCAGTTGGGACACAGGTAGCGCCTGGCGGCGACCTTGAGGTCGCGGTTGATTCCCGCGGCCCTCTCCTCCGGAGTGAGCCACATCGGGGCGGTGGGCGAGATGGGCGCGTTGCCTCTCGTCTGGAGATCGTCCCATGTGCCCATGATCGGGCTCCTTTGGCTGCGGAGACGACGCCCTTCAGCTTGGATATGTCGTCGCACTGTTCGAGGAGCGTACCGGTGATGATGATGTCCGCTCCCGCTTCGCGGGCGGCCGCGGCCGCTTCCGGAGTGCGGATGCCCCCTCCGATGATCAGAGGTATGGATATGCGGCTCTTCACCGCGGCGATCATCGCGGGATCGACGGGCCTGTCCGCTCCGGAGCCCGCCTCGAAGTACACGAGCTTGAGGCCCAGCATCTCGGCGGCCATGGCGTATCCGACGGCCTTCTCGCAGTCGTCCCTTCCTATGAGATCGGCCTGCCCGACCTCTCCGACCTTCATTCCGGGTTCGACGATAAGGTATCCCATGGGTATGGCCTCGATCCCGAGCTTCTTCACGACGGGCGCCGCGTACGCCTGCATCCCTGTGATGAGCAACGGGTTCTTGCTGTTCATCATGGTCATGAACAGGAGGGCATCGACGGCGGGGGAGAGCTCCTTCGGCCCTCCGGGGAAGTGTATGACCGGGAGTCCGGAGGCCTTTCTGATGGCTTCGGCGGTGGAGGTGATGTTGTCGCCGGTGACGCCGGTGGATCCGCCGATGAGGACGGCATCCGTGCCCGCCTCCTTGATCCTCGCCGCGATCTGTCCTGCGACCTCGGGCGTCTGCTTGTCCGGATCGATGAGGGCCATATGGAGGGTCCCGCTAGCCATCTTGTCGAGAAGATCCTGGTAGACGGTCATATTATCACATCTAGCACGAAGGCGATCAGCGCCGCGAACATAGCGATCTTGGCGAGCTTCTGGGCCTTGTGCGCATCTGCGCGAACTATATACGCGCAATACAAAAAGATAGCGTCAGCCACGAATACGAGGTAGTAGCAGGGTCCGATGTCCTGGAACAGGACGGGATACAGGCTCAGAACCGGACCCAGCACGAAGAATACGGCCGCCACGGCGGCGGCACGGTCCGCGCCTATGCTCATAGGCAGAGTCCTTCTGCCCTTGTCCGATTCCATGTCCTCGATGTCCTTGGATATCTCCCTGCCGACGCTGACGAGGAAGGCCATGCAGGCGAACACGGCGTTGTCAAGAGGGCGGCCGGTCACGGATCCCCCCAGCATGAACACCATCGCGGTCATGAACGCGATGTCTATGTTGCCGATCAGGCCCCTCTGTTTGAGAAACGTCTCATAGGAGAACATCAGAACGGTGCAGAGGACGACTATGGCGGTGCTGGTCCATCCTCCGCCTTCACCGGTCAGGCCGTATGCCAGGGACAGTGCGGCGGCCAGCACCAGCATGCCGATGCCCAGGCTCTTGGCCGTGTCCGGGGACATGCTGCCGGACGGGATGGGGCGCTCCGGATGCGCCTCCCTGTCTATATCGCGGTCAACATAGTCGTTCAGGGCGTTGCCGCCGGCGATGAAGATCACGGCTACAAGGCATCCGAGCACGATCCAGACCGCGTAGTCCGTCATCCCGGCCCCTGCGGCCAGCAGAGCCCCCACGGCCACGCCGATTATGCCCATGACCCCGTTGCCGAACCTGAATAGGCTCAGGTACCTGTTCATGGTCCGAGCATCGCCGAACGGTTATAATACCGTGCAGTCGGTCCTCCGCCCATGGATGGAGCATGGCTCGTCAGCACGGACGCCGGCGGCGCCGCGCCGGCGCTGGACTGGTCCGCGGTCGAGGCGGCTCTGGCAGGAGTCCGGGACGGTTCCACGGAATTCGTCGTCATCGAGCGCGAGAAGGATTCGGATACGCTGTTCTTCCAGGCATCCGCCTGGACCAGGGGAGTCGTTCTGGGCAGGAGCTTCGTGGCCGAGGCCAGGTTCCCTGACGGCGACGGATTCAGGCAGATGATGCTCAGGACCAAGAGGTTCGATGAGGTTCTGGAGTCCGCGATGGCGTTCATGAGCGGGTCGGAGGATCTCGTCGGCAGGTGGACGGATGTGACCGACGACTACCTCGGGCGACAGGCTTCCTGAAGATGTGATAGTGGCGGGACAGCGATCCGTGGACCCGCTGTACGAATATGCGCTCCAGATCCATGGTGTTGTAGTCTATCGGGTGTGGCAGGACGATGCCGGCGCGCGCTCCCAGACGGAGCGATTCGGATACGGATGTACCGGCGCGCCGGTAGATGTCGTCTATGCGCTCCCCTCCGGTCTTCGTGGACCTGCCGTACGGCGGATCGGTGCACACAGCGTCGATGTCGTGGAATCTTTCTCCGATGTCACCTATGTCCAGCACATCGTAGTCGGCGATAGGGAGACCGTAGAATTCCAGATTCTCCCTGCATCCGTCCACCATCTCCGGGTCGAAGTCGGATGCCATCGCGCGCATGCCCATGTCCGCCGCCTCGATGACTATGCCTCCGGTCCCGCAGAATGGATCGAGCACGGTGCCGCCACGCTTCACCCCTGTCAGGTTGATCAGCGCTCTGGCGTATCTGGGGTGGAGCGAGATCGGCGAGAAGAACGGTCTCTCTCCGACCTTGCGTTTCTCTAACAGGTCGGTCTCCGTGACATGCTGCTCGATGTAGAGATGGACCTTGTCGCACATCTGCATCCTGACGATGAAATCGGGATCCTTCAGATCGACGTCCCTTCTTGCGGAGAGTATCCCGCCGATCCTGCGGATCATCCCCTGGGAGTCTGCATCCTTCATCATGCCTTCGAAGCGTTTCCCGCGGACCGCGAACGTGCCCTCCGGGAGGTCCGCATTCTCCAGATTGGACAGGTCGTCGGGGTCGTATGTGCCCAGGTATCTGCCCATGCTCTTCGTGAGCGCGATCCTCTTTGCGATGCCGTCGAGGGCGCTGTCATCGAATTCGGCGACGATGTAGCCGGGTCCGGCGGCCGCGATCCTGTATTCTCCCGCTTCAGCCGACATGCACCCCTCCGCCTCGGCAGGGGGCATGTCCCTGGATTCGCCGGACAGCTCGAAGAAGTATTGGCTCACAGGGCACGTCATGCGGATTACGGTTTAAAACGAACGGTGGGTGTCCGTACATCCGGGGAGGGGGTGCCCCCTCCCCCACCCTTTCACGCATCCTTTATGCCGTCCTCTGTTACCATGAACACGGCCTCGCCCTCGGGCAGGTTGGGTGAATCGATGAGTCTGGCGATTCTCTTGCCCGCCTTCCCCTTCCTCAGGTATATCCTGAATGTGGCGGTGTGGCCCACGATATGTCCTCCGATTGGCCTGGTCGGATCTCCGAAAAACGCATCTGGCTTCGCGGCCACCTGGTTGGTGACGGCGATGACCGCGTTGTTGACGGTGGCGAAGTTCAGCAGGTCGTGCATGTGCCTGTTCAGGATCTGCTGCCTCTCCGCCAGGGATCCGCGTCCGACGTACTCGGCACGGAAGTGGGATGTGAGGGAGTCGACGATCAGGAGCCTGCATTTCATAGTCTGGGCCAGTTCCATGGCCTTGTCCACCAGGAGCACCTGGTGCTGCGAGTTGAACGCGCGGGCGACGTGTATCCTCCTGAGGGTCTCGTCGGGGTCCAGGCCGAGGTACGTGGCCATTTGGATGATTCTTTCGGGGCGGAAGGTGTTCTCGGAATCGATGATTATTACGTCCGAGTCGAGTCCTCCGCGGTCCTCTGGCATGGTGGCGTTGACCGCCAGCTGGAAGCAGACTTGCGTCTTGCAGCTGCCGAACTCCCCGAAGAGCTCCACGATGGACTGGCTCTCCAGGCCTCCTGCGAGGAGCTGGTCGAAGGCCTGCGACCCAGTCGTCAGTTTGGTGACCTGCTTCCTTCTCTCGAGGATGTCCTCTCCAGTCTCGAATCCGCCTATGTCGGCGCAGAGTTTCGCGCCTTCGATGATGTCCATGGCCTTCTTCTCGCCGATCTCACATGTCTCCGCCAGCTCCTTGGGGGATGCCACGGCTATGGCCATGAGCTCGGTGTACCCGGAGTCGCGCAGCTTCTCGGCGATGGCGGGGCCAACGCCGGGTATGTCCTCGAGAGTCTTCTTTCCCATTCCAAATCACTATGGCGAAGTAGCCGGCCGGGGTATATAAGGCGAATCGGGAGGTCCCCGAAAAACCCCTTTTGTGTTGATACATTCGATGTATCGACAGTCATACCACTATCGTTGACGACTGTCATCGTAGTTATTAACCTAACTTAATTTACTAACTATTTAAATAATGATTGTATTCTTCAATCATGGTCAGACCGATTACAAAGACCGTGTCGACGGATGTGAGCCGCGACGATATCGACGCCGCCATGAAGGAACTCAGGAGCTGTGTAGGAGAGAAGGCGGAGCTTCGCGCCATCGAACGCCTGCTGTTCATCAAGATGAGGCTCCAGGGCGTCGAGATGTCGAAGGCCATGACGGTATTGGGGATCACCAAGCCGACCGCGTACCAGTGGCAGAACGAATGGAACGAGAAGGGCCTGGACTCGATCGTCCCCGACTATGCCGGCGGGGCATCCCGCCGGCTGACCGACGAGCAACTGGACGAGGTGAGGAACGCCATCGCGGAGAGGTGCATGACCACCGAAGAGGTACAGGGGTTCATACAGGACAGGTTCGATGTGAAGTACACGAAGAAGCAGATCGCGGTGAGGATGCGCGAACTGGGCCTTCGTTTCGCCAAACCGTACGACAAGGACTATCGTTCCCCGGACGACGCCGAGCAGGTTCTGAAAAAAACCTCGCCGGGGCAATGGCATGTCTGAGCCCGGAGGACATCGGACGGGCGGTCATAGGGTTCCTGGACGAATCCACGAAGGAGGTCCATGCCAATACGGTACGCATGTGGGGCGTCGGGAAGCCCCGCCGCGTAACCAACTACACGATGGAAGGCGTGAAGGTCGGCGGATTCTACTCTTTGAACGGCGGATCCGTTCTGACCAGATTGAAGGACACCAGATCTGCCAGCATCTGCGAGATGCTGGAGGCCGTCCGCGGTGCGAACGGGGATCGTCCGATCATCATGGTCCTCGACAACGCCTCGAACCACCATTCCCGGATCGTTGCGGATAAGGCGGAGGAGCTGGGGATCGCTCTCGTATTCCTCCCGCCGTACTCTCCGAAGTTCAACCCTATCGAACAGATCTGGAAGACCGTGAAACGCGGGATATCCGAGGCTCAGCTGATTATAGATCTCGACGAGTTGTACTGGTTGATCAGGGACAGATTCCTCGAGGGTGCCTCTCCGGCCATTACGCCGATGCCTGGATATCCGATTTCCTGAGCGAAGGTGCGGGCAACTGTATCTCTTTATCAAATGTTAGTTAAATTAGTTAGGTAAATGACTACGTAACGGTACGCAAGGTATGAAATAGGTCGTCGGTTCCCACAGAGGAGGCCGTTTTCGGCATGCTCCTGCTTTTATCGTGCTCGCACGACCCTCACCCACACGGCTATTCTCTGGATCCCGAGCATGCTGTGCAAGAGGCGGCACTAGGGTGCTGGTATGCTACCGGCCAGGTTCATTCTACCCTGTTTCCGCAGCTCGGGCAGAATTTGCTTCCTGCGGGCATTCCTGTTCCGCAGCTCATGCAGTATGTTTGAGCGATGTTCGATTCGGAGCCTAAGCGCGGTGTCGGGCCGGAGCATTTATCAAACCGGGGAGGTTCCAGATCCGTTTCCAGGGTTCCGCATACAGGGCAGCGTTTTGTCTTCATCAGTTTATAGAGCAGGTAGATTATACCAAGGATTATCCCAAACAGGAGGAGGACGACCAGGATGACGATGGACGCCCCGTCCCACGGGCTGATGTCGACGTTCCTTCTGCATCTCGGACAGTAGCGTATATCAGACATTCAGTTCGCCAGATGATCGTTCGGGTTTAAATCACCTGTCAACGTCCTGTTTTTTATGGTTCGTTCATAAACCCATGAATGGACGCATGATGTGGTGCTCGGCACGGAGCGGTCTCCCGAAGCGGTTTGATGGGGGCATGGACGCCCCCTGCGGATCACTGGTAGGATCCGCGCCTCATCCTGGCGAGGGCCTCCTCGATCCTGTCGACGGGTTTGGTGACGGCCATCCTTATGTAGCCGTCCGCGGACTCGCCGAACCCGGACCCCGGGGTCACGATGATGCCGAGGTCGATCATCTTCTGGGTGAACTCGAAGGACGGCATGCCGCAGTCGAACCATACGTAGAACGTCCCCTTGGGCATCTGCACATCGTACCCGAGGGAGCGCAGCCCCTCGACGAGGACCCTGCGCCTCTCGGCGTACTCGGCCATGTTCTTCTCCACGCACTCCGGAGGCTCTCCGTTGGGGCCGTAGAGGGACAGGGCCTTCTCGGCGCCCTTCTGTATGAATATGGGTGCTCCGGAGTCGATCTGCCCCTTGCACTTGGTGAGGCCGGCGATCAGATCCGGGTGCCCGATGGCGTAGCCGATCCTGAAGCCGGTCATGCAGAACGTCTTGGAGAATGATCCGAACTCTATGGCGTCGGGGCCGGCCTGGAGGATGGACGGCGACTTGTACCCGTCGTAGGACATCTCGGAGTACGCCGCATCGTAGCACAGTATGGTGCCGTTCTTCTGGCACCAGTCGTAGACCTTCTTCAGGTATCCGAGGTCGCAGGTGGCGCCCGTGGGGTTGTTCGGATAGTTGAGGTACAGCATCCTGGCGTCATCGGGGCACTCGTCCACATCGAGGAGCCAGCCCTTCTCCTTCCTGAGGGGGATCTTGACGCACTTCGCGCCGTTGAAGAGCGTGGAGGCGCCGGAGTACACGGGGTATCCAGGCGATGGCGCTATGATGGTCTCGCCGGGATTCACGAAGGCCTGGGCGATGTTGAATATCCCCTCCTTCGATCCGATCGTGATGCACACCTGGGTGTCAGGGTCGATGTCGAGGCCGAACCTCTTCTTGTACCAGTCCGCGACGGCCACCCTGAGGAACCTCTCGCCCTGGGAGGACGAGTACTTCTGGTTCTCGTTGACGGCGGTCTGCGCCGCGGTCTCCTCGACTATGGCGTCTGGGGCCGGGAGGTCCGGGTCGCCGATGCCGAAGTCGATCATGTCCCAGCCCTGCTCCCTCTTCTCCCTGGAGAGCTTCTCCAGTCTGACGAAGAGGTAGGGCGGTATCTGCTTGAGTCTCTCTGCCTGCTCGTATTCCATTGTATCACGCAGTCTCGCCGCGGAAGACCAGCTCCGCCGGCCCCTCCATCAGCACGTATTGAAGGTCCTTGTCGACCGTGATCCTCAGCCATCCGCCCGGAAGGTGTACCTTGACGGGCTCTCCGAAGGGAACGAGCCCTTTGAGGGCGGCCGCGACCGTGGATGCGCACGCGCCCGTGCCGCACGCCAGGGTCCATCCGGCTCCGCGTTCGAACACGCGGATGTCGATCTCCCCGTCCCTGACGGTGCAGAACTCCACGTTCGTCTTCCTGGGGAAGAACGGATGCCTCTCGAGGACCGGACCCAGCCTGTCTATCGTGGCCGGGTCCAGCTGGTCGAATGTTATGAAGTGGGGGTTGCCCATCGACACGGCGGATGCGCGGAGCCTTATCCCCTCCACCATGAACGGCTCGTCGAGGAACCTGCCGTCGGCATTGACGGGCACGCTCCTGGCGTCCAGCACGGGGGCGCCCATGTCTATGCGGACGCTGGCGACCTTCCCGTCGGAGCCTCTGGCGACGTGCGCCCGCTTCAGCCCGCCCAGGGTGTTGATTGTGAAGTCGTCGGAGTTCACGACGCCCTCGTCCCTTGCGAACTTGGCGACGCAGCGGATGCCGTTCCCGCACATCTCAGCCTCCGATCCGTCGGCGTTGATGACCCTCATCACGATGTCCGAGCCGTCCCCGGGCATGACGTACAGGACGCCGTCGGCCCCTACTCCGAAGTGCCTGTCGCAGAGCCTGACGCACAGGTCCGTGTCCACCTCGAGGTCCTCCCTGACGCCGTCGGCGACGATGAAGTCGTTGCCGTCCCCCTGGTACTTCCAGAATCTCATTGGAGCCTCCCGGGGACGATCTGGTGCCTCCAGAGGTCCTCCATGGTCTCGGCCTCCCTTACGAGGTCCGCCCTGCCGTCCTTCACCATGACCTCGGCGCACAGCGGGCGCGAGTTGTACCTGCTTGACATGGAGAATCCGTATGCGCCCGCGTCGTACACGGCGACGAGGTCGCCGGGCCTGGGGTCGGGAAGAACCCTGTCGCGGGCCAGGATGTCGCCGGACTCGCATATCGGACCGACGATGTCGAACTTGTCCGTGCACGCCCTGCCCATCTTGTTGGCGAGGGCGACGTAGTGGTAGGAGTCGTACATCGCAGGGCGCACCAGGGTGTTGAACCCCGCATCGACCCCGACGTACCTCCTGGTGCCCGCGTCCTTGACGTCGTTCACGCGGGTGAGCAGGATGCAGGCGTCGGCGGAGATGTACCTTCCCGGTTCGAGGACGATGGTCCCGATGTCGGTCTCGTCCTGGATCATTCCGGTCAGGTTGGCGGCGAGCTCGCCGACGTCCATCTCGTCCTCCTGGGGGCGGTACGGCACCCCTATGCCTCCGCCCATGTCTATGAACTCGAGGTCGATGCCGATCTCCTTGATCTGGTTGACGAGCTCGATCAGCACCTCCATCATGTCCATGAAGGGCTCCGATGTCTGTCCTCCGGACCCTATATGGGCGTGTATGCCCCTGATGTTGAATCCGAGGTCCTTGGCCCTGGCATAGGCGGAGATCGCCTGGTCCAGGGGCACGCCGAACTTGGAGCCCTTGTTCCCGGTGGTTACCTTGGCGCTGTGGCCCGATCCGACGCCGGGGGTGACCCTGAACGATATGTCGGAGCAGGGGGCTATGCGGGCGAGCCTCTCGAGCTCGCACACGGAATCCACGTTGACCATGACTCCCGTGTCCGTGACGGCCCTGAGCTCCGCGTCGGAGACGCTGGTCCCGGTGTACATGATCCTGTCCGGCGTGAATCCCGCCTTCAGGCAGGTCAGCACCTCTCCTATGGACACAGCATCGATGCCGGAGCCCTCTTGCTCCATGACCCTCAGGAACGCCAGGCTGGTGTTGGCCTTGCAGGCGTAGTGGATCCTGGTGTCCATGAACCTGGCGAACGCATCGTGGATGCTGCGGTAGTTGTCCCTTATGCGCTGCTCGTCGTCTACGTAGACGGGCGTGCCGAACTCGTCGGCTATCTCGACGGCCGACTTGCCGCCGATCATCATGACCCCGTCCTCGACGGGGAAGTCCCTCATCATCGCTGACCACCTATGAATCTGCTGTGGAGCATCCTCACCACGTCTATGACCTTGCTCATCGGGACCACGAAGTTCAGGGATACGTCGGAGGCTCCCTCGGAGATCATCTCCACGTTCGCGTTGGCATCCTTGACGGCTCCGAACACGTCGCCGGAGAACCCGCACTTGTCCAGGAGGTCGTCGCCGACCGCGCAGATGAGCGCGACGTCGTTCTTCACGTCGATCCTCTCGATGTCGCCCCCGCTCAGGCCGTTAAGCTGGCGGAGGGTCTGTTTGACGTCGTTGTTGTGGACCAGGAACGCGATGGTGGAGAGGGACGTCGATATGGAGTAGATTATGACGTTGATCTCGGCGATCTTGTTGATGATCTTGGCGACCATGGCGGGCCTGTACGCGATCTCCGCGGAGGAGATCGTTATGATGGACAGATCCGTCTTCGCAGCGACCGAGCGGAGCATCTCGGAGGTGCTCCTGCGGAGGTGGTGGATCAGGGTCCCGGGCTCCTCCGGCTTGAAGGAGTT
>CAYUPU010000043.1:0-15118 GCA_964445265.1 uncultured Methanomassiliicoccales archaeon | reverse complement strand
GGACCCCCGATTCCGGCGTTCCCCTAGCCTCCAAGGGCTCACTGGATTCACAATAGTAAGTATATGCGCGCGTACGTATATTAACTACTAGCTGTAATGTGTGTAATGTTTGTTATGAAGAGATCACCAACACGCTGGTCTCCTAGCCCATTCGGTTTAAATCCGCGAATCGGTTGGCGAGACCATGGAATGGCCGGTACTTCTAGCAGCCGCAACGGTTCCGTTCTCGGCCATCCTGGCGGTCCTATCGCTCCTTTCCGGGGACTGGATGTGGTTCCTCATCGATCTGTCCTGCGTCGCGGTCCTCGTCGTCCCGGGGGTGCTCTCTCCCGGGTACCGCTTCAGCAGCAGGACGGCGGCGGCCACGCTGGCGGCCCCGGTGCTCGGAGTGGTGATCGACCTGTCCAGGGAGGCGCTGGCATCGGACGTACCGTTCCTGGACATGCCGGTGTACCTGTACCTGACCGCCGCCGTGCAGTCGTACCAGTGCTTCCTGATAGGATTCATGCTGGCGCTGGTCCTGGACCGCTTCCGCGGATTGAAGATGACCGTGCCGTGGGTGGTCATCTTCGCGCTCGGATTCACCATGGTCATGTCGGCCGCGGACATGTTCTTCACCTTCTGCGAGATGTACCTAGAGGGGTACCCCGTCTTCAACGACGACTTCTTCGATGAGGACGTCTACACCAACGGCATCCTGATGGCGGCCCCCGTCGCCGCCACGGCGGTATCGGCCGTCTGCGCCGTATCCGTCCTGGGGATGCTCCGGGGCATGAGCAAGGACGACTTCCTCGTCCGGGAGGCGGAGCATGCGGAGCGATGCCGCGCGGGCGCTCCTGGACGCCTTCTGCCTGCTCGCCGCCGCTGCCCTTCTCGCGCTGGCCGTCTGCCGCGGCCGCCTGGAGTCCAACGTCGTGCTCAGCGCCCTGATCTGCATCGTGCCCGTGGCTCTGAGACGCCTGCGCGTCCTGAACCTCCCGGCTCCTCTGACCGTGATGGTGGTCCTGTCGCCGTGGTTCCATTCGCTCGGCCTCGTCATGGGGTACTACGGCATCGTCGGGAACTACGACACGTTCACGCACACCCTCTCGTCCGCCGTCGTCGCGGTGCTGCTCTTCTACGCCCTCGTCTGCGCGCAGAGCCTGTCCGGGGGGTCCCTGGACTTCTCTGGCAGGGGGATGATGGTCATGACCGCGGTGCTCGCCATGACGTTCAGCGTGTACTGGGAGGTGCTGGAGTACGGGTCGGACGTGCTGCTCGGGTCCAGGACGCAGTACAGCCCCTACGACACGCTCACGGACCTCCTGTGCGATACCGTGGGGACGGCCATCGGCTCGGCATGGGCCGGCGCGTCCATGGGGCGCCGCGGCTCCGACGAGGTCCTCGACGACCTCTGCTCCGGGATGCGCACGGCCCGGCTGATCAGGCGCGGGCGATCGCCTGCGCCGCTTCTCCCCGGGGTAGATCCCGTAGTAGTCGACCCCGTACATCCCGGCGAGCACCCTGGCGGTGAGCCTTCCGAACCACCAGAGCTGATGGCACGTCATGATGGGTACCTCGGGGCTGAGGTGCGACTCCCCCGCCCTCCTCGTGCCGAAGTCGTAGCCGACATGGCGGATGTCCACCTTCCTGTCGGAGTACTTTAGCAGATCCATGAGGACCTTCCATCCGCGATGCTCGAAATCGTCCCAATGGGCCTCGATCTCCGGCTGGAAGACGCTGCATCTGATGGCGAACAGCCCGCTCATGAGGTCGCGCGAGGTCTGCTTCCCGTGGATCCTGAGCGCGAGGCCGCAGAACGCGTCCCCGCTGTGGGACCCTATGGACCTCCACAGTCCCATGGAGCCCCTGCTGTTCCGCGTCCCTACGCATATGTCCGCTCCCGCGTCCATCTGCTCTATCAGGCCGCCGATGGCCGAGACGGGATGCTGGAAGTCGCAGTCCATGCACAGGGCGTAGTCGGTATCCGCGATCGCGAACCCCTGGAGGACGGATGCTCCCAGCCCTCTGTCGCATGGATCCCTGACCACGATCTCGGTCAGCGGGTCGCCGAGCCCCTCCACCTCCGCCCGCGTGAGGTCCGTGGATCCGTCGTCCATGAAGAGGATGCGGCAGCCGGGGTACGATCCGCGTATCGCTCTCGCCATCTCGGCCGCGTTCCCCTCCTCGTTGAACGTCGGGATGACGACGGTCACGGTTCCGGACATGGGGACGTCGACGCATGCGACGGTTGAAATAGGCGACCCGGAACAGGAGACTCGGTGCAACCTATGTCCCGTGCTAGGGGCTCCCGAGGAGGCTTCGGAGATGCCGGATCGCTTCCTGGCCACCACGAGGAACGAGAACGGCAGGCATACCGTCCTGCCGTCCCTCACCATGCGGAACGAGTCTATGCCGTCCGTGCTGACCACGATCCTCTGCACGCCCAGCGAGATCAGGGTGTCCACGTCCCACTGGGGGCGCCTCCTGGAGCTCATGGGCAGGTCCTCGGCGATCCTCTCTATGATCGACGGGTCCACGCCGTCCATGTGGGCGTGCTCCTTTATCCTCCCCATCCCGCGGTCGCCGTCCAGTTCGCCGTACTCCTCGTCGTGGAGGAACAGGTAGTGGTTGCCGTCGAACACCATCAGGAGTCCGCCGGGGCGGAGGACCCTGAGCCATTCGGAGTACGCCCTCCCGGGGTCCTCCAGGTTCCACACGACGTTCCTGGATACGACGACATCGAAGGAGGCGTCGGGGAAGTCCAGATTCTGCGCGTCCATGACGCGGAGGTCCGCCGGGACCCCGTGCCTCGCGCAGCTGGCCCTGGCCTGCTCCAGCATGGCCTCGCTGACGTCTATCCCGGTGACGTTCTGCCCCTCGCGGCCGAGGATTACAGGGAAGAACCCGGGCCCGGTGCCCACATCGAGCACGTCGAGGCCGGTGCGCCCGCCCAGGTGCTCGTCCACCATGTTCAGCCAGTGCCTGTAGCGGCCGGACTCCAGGTCCTCCTCCACGGAGGCCGAGTAGCCCTTGGACCGGGAGGTCCAGTAGTCGCGTATGTCCGAGAGGCGGCTCCCCTGCATGCCGGTTCGTAACACGAATTCCTAAATAATGCTATTCTACGCTCGTCGGCCTTCGAGGACACGTTCCGTCCAATACTATGAACAATATTATTCATCAATAAACAAAAGAATACATTAAATACCAAATAAGTGATGAAGTGGCAGAAGTGGAAGGCATGCAGAAGTACAGCCCCAGCAGAGAGAGGGCCGAGGAGCTCCTCGGCGAATTCGATACCGTCCCCGTCACTCGCGAGATTCTGTCGGACGTGCGCACCCCGATAGAGGTGCTGTCCGCGCTGATGGCGGAGGACGACCACTGCTTCATACTCGAGAGCATCGAGGACAGGCAGCGCTGGGGGAGGTACACGATCATCGGGTTCGAACCCGAGCTGGACTTCGCCTGCATGGACGGCATAGCCACGATAGACGAGGGAGGGGAGATCCGCTCCTTCGTCACGGACCGTCCGTCCGACGTCATAAGGGGGATCCTCTCGGAGCACAGGTCGCCCGTCATGGAGGACGCGCCTCCGTTCACCGGAGGCCTGGTCGGCTACTTCTCCTACGACTACATCAAGTACGCCGAGCCGTCGCTCCGGCTGAGCGCATACGACGACGAGGGCTTCAAGGACGCGGACCTGATGCTCTTCGACAAGGTCGTCGTGTTCGACAACTTCCGCCAGACGATCTCCGTGATCGTCCATTGCAATGCGAGGAGGTCCTACGACGGGGCGTGCGAGGAGATAGACCGCATGATCCGCCTCATAAGGGACGGGGGGAGGAGCGGCCGCGCCCCGGCCGCGCTCAGGTCCGGCTTCAGGGCGATGCACTCCGAGGAGCGCTTCTGCGGCATGGTCGAGCGGGCCAAGGAGCGCATACGCGAGGGGGACATCTTCCAGGTGGTCCTGTCCAACAGGCTGGAGGCGGACTTCGATGGATCGCTCCTGGACATGTACAGGGTCCTGCGCACGACCAATCCGTCCCCGTACATGTTCTACCTCTCCGGGACCGACATCGAGGTCGCCGGGGCGTCCCCGGAGACGCTGGTCAAGCTCAGGGGCGGCGTCCTGCACACGTTCCCGCTGGCCGGCACGAGGCCCCGCGGATCCACCTATGAGGAGGACAGGGCGCTGGAGGCGGAGCTGCTGGCGGACGAGAAGGAGCGCGCCGAGCACAACATGCTGGTAGATCTGGGGCGGAACGATCTGGGGAAGGTATCGGCCATCGGGTCGGTGGAGGTGGAGCGGTACATGGAGGTCGAGAGGTTCTCCCATGTGATGCACATAGGCTCCACGGTCAGGGGCCGCATGGCCGAGGGCAGGGACGCGATGGACGCCATCGAGGCCGTCCTGCCGGCAGGGACCCTGTCCGGGGCGCCCAAGCTAGCGGCCTGCAGGATAATCGACGGTCTCGAGGACTGCAAGCGCGGGATCTACGGCGGCGCGATAGGATACATAGACCTGGCAGGCGACATGGACGTCTGCATCGGGATCAGGATCGCCTACCGGAAGAACGGCAAGGTGTTCGTGAGGTCCGGCGCGGGCATAGTGGCCGACTCGGTGCCGTCGAAGGAGTACCGCGAGTGCATCAACAAGGCGAGGGCGGTCGTCGAGGCCGTGGAGAGGGCGTCGGAGGGATTGGAATGACGACGATCCTGGTGGACAACTACGACAGCTTCTCGTACAACCTGTACCAGCTGCTGGGGCGGTTCGATTCCGTCGAGGTGGTCAGGAACGACGCCGTCACGGCGGAGGAGGTCGTCGCCGCGCATCCCGACCGGGTGGTCCTGTCGCCGGGCCCCGGAAGGCCCGCCGATGCGGGGATCTGCGAGGATCTGGTGAGGGCCGCGAAGGGGAGGTTCCCGGTCCTCGGCGTCTGCCTGGGCCATCAGGCCATCTGCGAGGCGTACGGAGCGACCGTCGGGCACGCCGGGCGCCTCATGCACGGGAAGGCGTCCGCGGCGGAGCTGGGGGACAGCGTGCTGTTCGAGGGCCTGCCGGACAGGATACAGGTGGGCAGGTACCATTCGCTCGTCGTGGAGGAGGGCACCCTGCCTCCCGGGCTGAGGATAACATCGAGGGCCGACGACGGGGAGGTCATGTCCGTCGAGGATACCGTGAACGGGATCTACGGCCTGCAGTTCCATCCGGAGTCCATACTCACTCCGGACGGTCCGCGCATAGTGGCCAATTTCATGGAGGCATCTGTATGAGCACAACGATCAACCAGGCCGTATCGGAGATAGTCTCCGGGAAGGACCTCACGTTCGACGAGGCCAGGGACGTCATGGACTCCATCATGGACGGCGAGTGCAGCCCCGTGATGATATCGTCCTATCTCACCGCTCTCGCCACCAAGGGCGAGACCGTCGACGAGATAGCCGGCAGCGCCTACGAGATGAGGGCGCACGCCACCAGGCTCCCGGGGGACTACTCGGACGCGCTGGAGATAGTCGGGACCGGAGGGGACGGGTCGGGCACGTTCAACATATCCACCACGTCCGCCTTCGTCGTCGCGGCGGAGGGCGTCAGGGTGGCGAAGCACGGGAACAGGGCGGCCAGCAGCATGTGCGGCGCCGCCGATGTGCTGGAGGCCCTGGGGGCGAGGCTGGACAATCCGCCCGAGGTGTCCGCCAGGATAATCGACGAGTGCGGATTCGTGTTCATGTTCGCGCAGAGGTACCACGCGTCGATGAGGCACGTGGCCCCGGTCAGGAGGGAGCTCGGGACCCGGACGGTGTTCAACATCCTCGGTCCGCTCACCAACCCGGCGTTCGCCGGGAGCCAGTTCTCCGGGGTCTACTCCGAGGAGCTGGTCAGGCCGTTCGCGGGGGTTCTGGACAGGATAGGCGTCAGGAACGGGCTCGTCGTCTACGGCAGGGACCGCATGGACGAGATCTCCGTGTGCGCCGACACCCGGGTGTGCGAGCTCAGGAGCGGGACGTTCGACGAGTACGTCGTGAGGCCCCAGGACTTCGGGCTCCCCATGAGTCCCCGCGGGGAGCTGGCGGGAGGGGATCCCGCGGTCAACGCCGGGATAACCAGGGGGATCCTCGGGAGCGCCATCCGCGGCGGCAAGAGGGACGCCGTCCTTCTGAACGCGGCCGCCGGCCTCTACACAGTGGGGAAGGCGGGGAGCATCGAGGAGGGCCTGGAGATGGCCGGGGACGCCGTGGATTCCGGCAGGGCGCTGTCCTGTCTGAAGAGGTACGTGGCGCTGACAGGTGGCAGGTATGTCGACCGTCCTTGACAGGATAGTGGAGGACACCCGTCTGAGGGTCAACTACGAGCGCACCGTGCGTCCGTTCCCGGATGTCATCGAGGGCAGCAGGGTCCGTCCGAGGCGCACGGGGTTCCCGTTCGCCCGCGGTCTGGAGGCCGACGGCCTGTCCTTCATATGCGAGGTCAAGAGGGCGTCCCCGTCCAAGGGGCTGATCTCCGACGACTTCCCGTACGTGGGGATCGCGGAGGAGTACGAGGCAGCGGGGGCCGCAGCGGTATCGGTGCTCACCGAGCCCAGGCACTTCAGAGGGAGCGACAGGCATCTGGAGGAGATCGCGGACGCCGTGTCCGTCCCCGTGCTGATGAAGGACTTCGTCATAGACGAGTATCAGATCTACCGCGCCAAGGAGCTCGGGGCGTCCGCGGTGCTGCTCATAGCGGCCGTGCTGGACGACGCCTCCCTGGAGAACTACAGGATCCTGGCCGAGTCCCTCGGCATGAGCGTGCTGGTGGAGGCCCACACGAGGGAGGAGGCCGAGAGGGCCGTCTCCTCCGGAGCGTCCATCATCGGCATCAACAACAGGGACCTCGCGACCTTCGATGTCGACATAGGCCGCGCCATCGCCCTGAGGGACGCGATCCCCGACGGCATACTGACGGTCTCCGAGAGCGGGATCGGCACCCGCGGTGATGCGGTCAGGGTGCGGGACGCTGGATACGATGCGGTGCTCGTGGGGGAGACCCTCATGCGCTCCCACGACAAGAGGTCCGTGCTGGAGTCGCTGCGTCCATGATCGTGAAGATATGCGGGCTGACGGGGGTGCCTGATGCGGTTGCCGCCAACGACGCCCGTCCCGACTGGGCGGGCGTCGTGCTCCACGGGCCGAGCAGGCGCTGCGTGGATGCGGAGACGGCATCCGCCATACGCAGGGCGCTGGATCCGTCCGTGCCGCTGGTCGGCGTCACGGTGGACCGCGACCCGGTCCTGCTGGGGCGCATGGTGGACGACGGGACGATAGACATGGTGCAGATCCATGCGAACCCGGACGAGGCCTACTTCAGGGCGGTCCGGGGCCTGGGGGTCCCGGTTGTCCGCGCCTACATCGTCCGCTCCAGAGAGGATGTCGAGGCCGCCGCGTCCAGCGACGCGGACTATGTCATGGTGGATGCCGGCGCGGGTTCGGGACGCGCGTTCGACTGGTCCCTGATGGAGGATGCCGGGTTCGGCTACATCCTGTCGGGGGGACTGGATCCGGGCAACGTGGCGGAGGCCGTCCGCAGGCTCCGTCCCATGGGCGTGGACGTCTCCTCCGGCGTGGAGGTCGGCGGAAGGAAGGATCCCGCCAGGATGCGCGCCTTTGTCGATGCGGCGCGCTCCGCCCGATATCCTCTCGATTTATGTCGGTCTTTGATAAGGTATTCAATACCTTTTGGTTGATTTTCAGCATTCAATTATTTAATCTTTTCTTTAAAAATTCGGTCAAATAAAAAAATTTTAAATATGAGATGTTCAAGCAACAAAAAAATTGGAGAATATTGTTGAAGTCAACAATTTAATTATTTAAATTTTTCTTAATTGATATATAGTAGCCATATCGGTCTTGATAACATCGACCTTCGGAAGGACGGAACATCCTCCCGAGGCGCCGCGGGTGCATTCCGGATGATGCAGGCGCGGATCGATAGACGGGCGGACGCGCCGCGTCCAGCGCCGTCGGGAGCATCATATGTCAAAGCACGGAGTGAGGATCCTGGCCGAGGGGAACAGTCACAGCCTCGGCTGGAATCCGGGCGAGTCCGGTCTCGTCAAATCTATCGACTGGAAGCAGGGGATGATCATCGCCATGGGCGTTCCGATCCTCATCCTTCCGGGAATCTACGATATCGCAGGAACCGCATGGGGGCTCAGCATATTCATCTGGACCATCTCGGTCCTCCAGGGATTCGCACAGAATCTGGCGATAGGGGAGATGGCATCCACCCTGGAGACCCCGGGGATAGGGGGATGCGCGCAGAAGGTGTTCACCAAACCCAACGGCGGACGTTACGGTTTAGGCAAGTTCGTAGGCGCGTTCACGGCGTGGTCGTACTGGTTCACATGGACGCCCGTCATACCGATCTTCACCTGCACATCCGTCGACTACATCACCAAGTACCTGGAGTACGGGCTCGGGATGGATCCCCTGAGCGATACGGCCACCCTGATCTTCCAGCTCCTTCTGGGCGCGATCATATTCAGCGTGATCGTCTACGTGGGGTCCAAGGGCCTCTCCGGCGGCGCCAAGCTCGGTCTGATCCTCGCCCTGGTCGCCATCCTGCCTCTGCTCGTCGTCATCATAATGCCCCTGCTGGGCCTGACCATGGGATCCGGTGCGCTCACCGGCTTCTCCATCGACATGATACTAGAGAATCTCACTCCTCCCGGATGGGACTGGGGCGTCAACGACTTCCTGATGGTGTTCGGGATGTTCGCATACGCCCAGTGGTGCGCATGCGCATGGGAGTCCACCGCCACCTACGGCGCCGAGTACAAGAACCCCGGGAAGGACCTCCCCAAGGCGATGATCTCCGCAGGCCTCATATGCCTCTTCATGTACTTCCTCGTCCCGTTCGTCGTGTACGGGATGATGGACCCCGCCGTCATCGACGAGTGGGGGATCTCCACCCTGTACCCGATAGCCGAGTTCGACTTCGGCTCCATCGGGCTGATAATAGCGCTGGTTCTGCTGGTGGCGGGCATGGTCATGCTCATCCAGACCGCGTTCCTCGGATCGTCTAGGACGCTGTACTTCATGGGGCACGAGGGCAACATGCCCAAGGTGTTCACGACCACCAACAAGAACGGGGCCCCTCTGGTCGCGATGGCGTTCCAGTTCATCATGGGCCTCGTGTTCATCGTGATCATCCACTTCGGATCGGTGGGCATGATCCTGGCGGCCTCGTCCTTCGGATTCGCCTTCGCGCTGGGGATGGGCATGCTGGCGTTCGTCGTGTCCAGGACCTCCCCGCGCTTCAAGGACCTTCCCCGCCCGTACAGGGCGCCCCGCGGATGGCTCTACGTCGCCGGATTCCTGATGATCTACCAGTTCTTCGTCCTCATCCCGTGCCTGGCCTACTGGTGCATAAACGGCGGGATCGAGAACGGGGTGTTCTCCGTCGTCATCGGCGCGGTCATCCTGCTGTGCTACATACCGATATGGCTGGTGCTGCAGTACATGGACGGCAGGAGCGACGAGCGGTGCTACATCTGCAAGCGCACGGTGGAGCAGTACAACACATACATCGACGATCTGAAGCACACGGATCTGGCGGAGAAGGAGGACGTCCTCATCGAGATGGACACCCTGCCGGTGATGCTGGTGGGCAACAGCTACGTGACCCTGTGCCCGATATGCTACGAGCTGACCTTCGGATTCTCATGGGATCCGGAGGAGAGGGGGCTGGGCCGGAAGAAGACCATCAGCCTGTCCCCGGACGTCGTGGCGCAGAGCGTGGCCCTGAGGCAGGAGCTGGAGGGCCAGGATGCCGACGGATGACATCGCCCAGCGGGCGAGGCGGGCCGTGGCCGGCCGCAGCATGGGGGACATGCTGGACCTGGCCGGGTCCGCCGCCGCGGACAGCGCGTCCGATCTGGGCGCCCTGCTGCGCGGGATGACCGACGGGATGGCGGATGTCGGGGAGCTGTACGCCCGCAGAAGGGCGTTCCTCCCCGATGTCATCGCATCGGCCAACGTCTTCACAGCAGGGTTCGACATCATCGCCCCCGTCATCCCCTACCGCGGGGGCGCCTCTCCCCGGACGAGGGGGACGGTGGTCATCTGCACCGTGGAGGGGGACGTCCACACCATAGGGAAGGACATCGTGGCGACGATGCTGAAGGCATCCGGGTTCAGGGTGGTCGACCTGGGCAGGGACGTCCCTCCGGAGACGGTGGTGGAGGCGGCCAGGATGAACGGGGCCGACGCCGTGGCGACATCCTCCATGATGACCTCGTCCCGCGAGACGCAGAGGGTGCTGGAGGGGCTGATGCGCGCGGCGGGCCTCAAGGGGGTCTGCCTCACCAACGTAGGGGGAGGGGCCGTCGACAGGGATTGGTGCGAGGCGATCGGCGCCGACTTCTACACGTCCGATGCCGAGGACGCGGTGCTGATGTTCGGGCGCATGCTCGGACCGGAGCCTCCGCGCCCCGGCGTCGGCTCGCGCCCCTTGATGCCCTCGCGACGACGGTTCCGGACGTCATATTATATATCCGGATATCCACCGGGTCCTCCGCCGCGGATGCGGCGGATGGTCCGGACAATGTTCGAGAAGGCTCCGTTGGGGGACGTCGGAGGGCGTCCGATAGTCATGACCGCGCTGTGCGGATCGGCCTGCCAGGGGCTGGCCGTCCCGGGGAGCGACCTGGACTGGAAGAGTCTGTTCGTCCCGTCGGCCGGCGACCTCATGGACTCCGCGATCGTGAAGCACAGCGGATCCCGTCCCGACGGATCCGACTACGACGACCACGACATCAGGACGTTCCTGGACCTGCTGTGGAAGTCCAACCCGTCGTACCTCGAGGTGCTCTTCCCAGCGGAGGCCAGGTTCTCGTCCGATCCGGCGGACCGCGGGGTGGTCTCGGTCCTCGAGGGATTCATGCACCGTCGCGAGGAGATCGCCCGCATGAACCTGCCCCACCTGTGGAACGCCACATGGGGGATATCGAGGTCCATGGAGGCGCGCATCGGGGATGATGCGGCCGGAAGGAAGTGCGCCGCCCACGCCGTCCGCACGTCGATGATCCTGGACCTGTACGCCGGCTCCGGATTCGACGGGTACGCGTCCTGCGCCCGGCTGCCGGACGACCTCCGCTCCGTCGTGACGGATATCAAGACGGGGGTCGCGGACGCCGATGCGGCGCGGGGGATTCTGAGGGAATGGCGCTCCCGCGCGGAGTCCCGCAGGGCGGAGTACCTGGGCTCCGAGCCCGATCGCGCGCTGCACGATACGCTCAGGGGAGAGCTGCGCTCCGCCGTGTGGGACCGCGTCAGAGGGGAGGGCCTCGGGCCCTGTCCAGCTCCGCCCGCACGCCGCGGACGAACTCCTCCACGTGCGGCACGGAGTCCCTGCCGTAGCGCTCCACGATCTCGACGATGGCGGACCCCACTATGGCACCGTCCGCCATGTCGGTCATCCTGCGGGCCTGCTCCGGGCCGGAGATGCCGAATCCTATGGCGCATGGGATGCGGGTGGACCTCCTCACGGACTCCACCATGCCCTCGATGTCGGAGCTGAACCGCGTTCTGGTGCCGGTGACCCCCATCGAGGACACTATGTAGACGAACCCCTCCGCATCCGACGCGATCATGGATATCCTGTCCTCGGATGTCGGGGCTATCATGGATATGAGCTTCACGCCGTGCCTGGAGCACGAGTCCTGGACGTCCCCCTTCTCCTCGTAGGGGAGGTCGCAGACTATGAGGGCGCAGATCCCGGCGGCCTCGCACCTGGCGAGGAACCTCTCGCACCCGTAGACGTACACGGGGTTGAAGTAGGTCATCACCAGGAGCGGGATGTCCAGATCCCTCCTGATGCGCTCGGCCATGTCGAAGACGTCGTCCGTGGTTGTCCCCGACGCAAGCGCGCGGACGTCCGCGTTCTGGATGACCGGACCCTCCGATATAGGGTCGGAGAAGGGTATCCCCAGCTCTATCAGATCCGCGCCCGCGGCGGCCATCGCGCGCACCAGCCTCTCGCTGGTCTCGATGTCGGGGTCCCCCACGGTTATGAACGGGATGAACGCGCGGCGGGAGAACACCCTCTCCATCACGGCGTCGGAGTCAATCATGGACATCCCTGCCCCTGTACCTGGCGATGGCCGCGACGTCCTTGTCACCGCGGCCGGAGAGGTTCACGACCATGATGTCGTCCTTGCTGAGCGTGGGCGCGAGCTCCCTGGCGTACGCGATCGCATGGGCGCTCTCTATGGCCGGGATGACCCCCTCGGTCCTGGACAGGTACTCGAAGGCGTCCACCGCCTGGTCGTCGTCGACCGCGACGTACGGGGCGCGGTCGACGGACCCGAGGTACGCGTGCTCCGGGCCGACGCCCGGATAGTCCAGACCGGCGGATATGGAGTACACGGGGGCGATCTGGCCGTACCCGTCCTGGCAGAAGAGGGACTTCATGCCGTGGAACACCCCGGTGGATCCCGTGCTCATGGTGGCCGCGTTCATATCGGTGTCGATCCCCTTGCCCCCGGCCTCGCAGCCGATCATCCTGACGCTCCTGTCCTCTATGAACGGATGGAACAGCCCTATGGCGTTGCTGCCTCCGCCCACGCAGGCCAGGAGATAGTCGGGGAGACGGCCCTCCCTGTCCGTCATCTGCCGCCTGACCTCGCGCCCTATGACGCTCTGGAACTCGCACACCATCTCCGGGAACGGCGCGGGGCCCATGACGGTCCCAATGACGTAGTGGGTGTCGGACACACGGCGGGTCCATTCGCGGAGGGTCTCGTTCACGGCGTCCTTCAGGACGCCCGTGCCGCTGCTGACCCCGTGCACGTGCGCGCCGAGCAGCTCCATCCTGTAGACGTTCAGCGCCTGGCGCTCCATGTCGTGCACGCCCATGAACACGTCGCATTCGAGGCCCAGGTAGGCGGCCAGGGTGGCGGTGGCCACGCCGTGCTGCCCCGCTCCGGTCTCGGCTATCACGCGGGTCTTGCCCATCCTCTTCGCGAGCAGGCACTGCCCGATCACGTTGTTGATCTTGTGGGCGCCGGTGTGGTTGAGATCCTCCCTCTTGAGGTACACCTTGGCGCCTCCGAGGTCTTTCGTCATCCTCTCGGCGTAGTACAGCGGGGATGGCCTTCCCGTGTACTCGCGGTTCATGCGGTCGACCTCGGCGAGGAACCCCGGGTCCTTTATGCACCTGCGGTAGGCCTCGTCCAGCTCGATCACGGCGTTCATCAGCGTCTCGGGCACGTACTGCCCTCCGAACTCGCCGTATCTGCCGTCTGCTGTCATGGGTGTCTCGGATGGCCGGGATTTATTAGTAGTTTATGTTCATTGATGTATAATTATATTCAACGATGCCATTCGAAAGGCAATCCCAGGTCGCGGCTTTCGAACTGGATCCGTAGAATCCGTTCGATGCGAGCGGCTCCCGGTGCGTGCCGCTCTCCACGATCCTGCCGCCATCTATCATCAGGATCTTGTCCGCATCGAGGATGGTGGAGAGCCTGTGGGCGATGATGAATGACGTCCTCTCCGCCATCAGCCCGTCCTTCGCTTTCTGGTCGTTCTCCCCGTCCTGTTGTCTACGGGATTCATGAGTTCAGTTTAATCGAAGAGTATGGGATGTCATCCCCTCTCAAACCGTTTGATGGTAAGAAGTTGTATGAGAAAATGACAGACATTGCAGGATAGCGATGAAAGGTGGCATGGTATGTAACCAGAAGCACGTGTTCACCAATGCATAATTAGCTGATAGAATTGTATAATAACTTTATTATAATAATGAATGGATGTTACCAATATTGGATGATACATCCAACTAGTTAAGCATATCATCCGATAATGGTGAAATCATGGATGTCAAAAAGATAGCCATTGTAGCGATACTCGTGATAGTCGTTGCTGCAATCGTCGCCGGACTCGTCATGAGCGATTCCGGAGATGATAATGGCCAGGGACCCATCACAGTAGTGGCTAATGGAAAGACTGTAACCCTTGAAAAACCGGCTGAGAAGGTCATCATTTACTCGAAATACATCGGTGAAGCTATGATTCTTATGGAAGCCACAGACAAAGTTGCGGGAGTTTCGAAGACAATCGCGACAGATAGCAATTACCGTTCATATTATACGAATACCAAGAACCTTGGTGCTAACAACCCTGAGACCGGATTCGATACTGTTTTGGAACTTCAACTAGATCTCATTATTTCATACAAGTCCTACAACAACGATAATGCATACAAGTCAGGCATACCTGTTCTTGAGATAGGTGCATCCAAGATCGGAGAGGTCCACGAAGACATCGAGATTCTAGGAAAAGTTCTCGGAATGGAGGATAGGGCAGATAAGATACTGAAGTGGTTCGATGGATATTATGACAAGGTGTCCAAATCATCTGCGACATCCGATACAACCTTCCTTCTCGAGGCCGCATCCAAGAATAAAGTCTCATTCATGGGCCCTACTTCCACTATGGGATACACTTTGGAGATGGTTCATGGGAAGAATGTGGTGACTGAAGGTAGTTATCAGTATTGGTCGTTCGATACGGTAATTCCTACGGATCCCAGTGTCATAATGGTTCTGGAATATAACGCAGATTGGAACGAGGAGTATCTCAAATCCTATAGGGATGCAGTCTGTGCGAGGTCCGGATGGGATCAGATCGATGCCGTAAAGGATGGCGAGGTCTACTCCGTATCTAATGACATAGTCGGAGGGATCCGCAGCGTCATCGGTGCCATGTTCATGCTGTCGTTCATAGATCCCGCATATGCGGATGTCGACGTATCGAAGCTCGTAGACGAGTACAACGCCATTGCAGGTACCACCTTCAACAATAAGATGGTGTACAAAAACTGAGGGTGCTCACTACTCTTTTACGATCCGGGGCATTCGAATGGGCAATCCTATTCTGAATTATTTCAGACTCCTGAAGGGCGAAGGTGTCGATGACACAATTCGTGGAAGATACAATGATTCGACGCGTCGTAAGGTTCTCCTCATGACACTATTGAGTGTAGTTCTGGTGTTGATATCATTGTGTGTATTGGGAGTTGGTGGGGTCATGGTGGATTTCAGCAATTGTGAATCCAGTGAGCCCTTGGAGGCTAGGGGAACGCCGGAATCGGGGGTCC
>CAYUPU010000042.1:0-15535 GCA_964445265.1 uncultured Methanomassiliicoccales archaeon | reverse complement strand
CTGATGTTCGATCGTGATATCTATCGCATCAACTCACTGGTGACTTAACACATATCTATATCATCACGTAGCTGATCGGCCTCTTTATGGGCTTCGCGTTGAGCTTTCCAGACTTTGTTCGATAAAGCCGCATAATCACGGTCCCGTTGAACTTCGAGAATGGTATGATCCGTCAACTTCGTTATACCGAGGAATGCGCCCGGACTGTACCTATATGCATTTTCATCATCGCCCTTGCGCGAATCACGGATATACTCCGATAACGACTACAGGTTATCGCAGAGATTTTGATCATCAAATGGTAGGTTTTCCTCATTTCTGATGGAAATCAGCATGTTCAGAAGGTCCGAATACTGCTGCCTGTAGCCTTCACTGTAGATGAATTCCACATCCTTGGCCATCCGCTCAAAGGATTCGTCAGAAATCACCTCCTGAGTAGACAGCGAGATCAACAGCTTACGCAACACCTCGGATCTTTTGGCCCTGTCACCAGGATTCAGCTTCCTGAACTGACCGAAACGCTCCTCTCTATCAGGCTGAATGGTATCTCCTCCTTCTTTCCTACCTCATAGCATTCAGCCCACGGGGAACCTTCTTCATGAGCCATGTCCACCAGCACACTGGTTTTCATCAGCTGGTACTTCCTCAGCGAATCCAGGAGGAAACCGGACACGTCGCTCATGTCTTCTTCAGGTTCCTTTGTGAAGAATATCAGACGCGATACATTCAGCCAATATTCGTAGTAGACATCTTCCACCACAGGTCCGTATTTCCATGCTTCGAATTTCTGATCCTCGAAAAGACGGCCGTGACCTACCCTGCAGTAATCTATCCACGTGAAATAGAGTATCTTCTGGAGTTGAAGATTAGTAATCCAGAGATTGTTCTCAATGGAAAGCTGGACCATCCTCCTCGCGACGTCCACAGCTTTGTATCCCATAGCAATAGGAAGGACATTTGCGTATAATAACCCCATGTAACTGGTCAAGGTCCCCCAATGAATTCGGATTAGGGGTGAATCGAGGCAAACAGATTCGGATTCACAGGATGATCTCAAATGAACAACCTGCACCGAGGGTTCTGCTTATTCTATCGAAGATTCTCTTTAGTTTTGATTTCGTTGACCTTGCCTATCGGATTATCGTCGCATCCTCTTGAAGCCCCTCAGGGCCCACTCCCCTATCGACTTGATCCCGTACTTCAGGGTGCCGACGAAATGGCGGCTGTGGCTGCACACCACCGGGGCGTCGCTCCCCATGATGTAGTCCAGCACCTCCTCCCATGTGGTCAGGCAGTCCGGCAGCTCGACGTACCCCTCGCCTATGTGATGGGGCGTGTGGGCGTCGCTGCCAGCGGACATTGGCTTCCCGATGCGCCTGGCCAGCTTCTCGGACTTGACGTTTGCGGAGGGGATGGACCTCCCGTTCCTGGCCTCGACGCCGTCGAACGGATAGTCCAGGGTGTTCCTCTCCCCCAGGCCGGACCACCACCTGTACGGATGGGCCGCGAAGGCGTAGCCCCCGGCCTCGTGTATCGCGTCTATGGTCTCCTGGATGGAGAGGTCCCTAGGGATCTCCCTGTCTATCCCCAGCGCGACTATGTGGCCCTCGGCGGAGGAGACCTCCTCCGCCGGGATTATTATGATCCTCCCGTTGTCCTTCAGCTCCTCGTACGCCCGGAACACGTTGTGGTCCGTGACCGCTATGCAGCCTATGCCGAAACGCTCGGCGTACTCCAGGAGCTCCTCCATGGTGGTCCGGCCGTCCTTGGAGTACATCGTGTGGACATGGAGGTCGGCCTTCATCTGACCGCCGCCCCGTCGACGAAGTCGGTGCTGTCGACGGTCACGTAGCAGCCCTTCCCGTCGCCCATCGGGACGCGCTCGTCCCCGTCGTACACGAAGGCGGTGCACTCCGGCGCTCCTTCGGGGGCGTCACCGCCGAGGACCTTCCCGTCCTTCAGCCTGCCGACCCTTATGCAGAGCTTCTCGAAGTGCTTCATCTCGATCCTGCTGGAGGTGGATCCCTCGAGGCCGCAGTCCATGCGGGTGCCGTCGGGGACGTCCGCGGACGGCTTGAGCAGGAGGACGGAGTGCCCTCCGAGGTCCTCGTCGTCCAGGGCCATCAGCATGCCCTCTGACCTGACCCCGCGGAACTTGGCGGGCTTGAGGTTGGAGATGACCAGGAGCCTCCTGCCCTCCATCTGCTCCCTGGGGTAGAGGGACTTCAGGTTCGTCACTATCGTCCTGGGCTCGGCCTCGCCGAGGGCCACCTTCAGGACGTAGAGCTTCTCCGCCTCGGGATGGTCGGCCACCTCCACGACGGTGCCGACCCTGATGTCGACCCTCCTGTAGTCCGCGAACGGCGCGTCCGCGCCCTGCTGGTTCTGATCCTGCTGCACCTTCTCATCCTCCTTCGGCTTCTTCTCCGCCTCTATCTTCCTGTATACGGGCACCGGCTCCAGGAGCGCCTGCCCGACGGGCATCGCCCTGGAGGCCTCGTCGAGGCCGGCGGCCTCGATCGTGCCCTCGAACCCCATGAACACCCATATCCTCTGCGAGGACCTGGGAAGGAACGGCCACATCATGACGCACAGCGCCTTGGCGATGCGGAGGGCCTCGTTCATGGCGGCCCCGCACGCGTCCCTGTCCTCCTTGACGAGCGCCCAGGGCTTGACCGAGTCGAAGAACCTGTTCCCGTAGCGGGCCAGGTCCATGACGGCCTTGATCGCTCTCTTGAAGTCGCAGGCCTGCATGAGGTCCCTGTACTCCCCGAGGACGCGTCCGATCTCCTCCAGCGTCGCATCGCCGGTCTCCCCCGCGGGCACGGACCCGAAGTTCTTCCTGGTGAAGCTCAGCGTCCTGTGGTAGTAGTTCCCGAGGGTGGCGACGAGGTCGTTGTTGATCTTCGTGTCCAGGTCGTCCCAGGTGAACTCCGTGTCGTGGGTGTCCGGCATGTTGACCGACAGGTAGAACCTGATGGCGTCGGGATCGTACCTCTGGAGAACGCTCGGGATGTCGATGGCCCCGCCGTTGCTCCTGCTCTTGGAGAGCTTCCCGCCGTTGATCATGAGGTACTCGTTGGCGGGTATGTCGTACGGCAGGTCCAGACCGCCCTCCCCCATGAGGATGGCGGGCCAGATTATGGAATGGAACGGGATGTTGTCCTTCCCGATGAAGTAGTAGTGCCTGACGGCGGGGTCCTTCCAGAACAGCTCCCAGTAGTCGGGCTTCCCGATCTGCCTGGAGTACTCGATGGAGTCGGAGAGGTACCCGATGACGGCATCGAACCAGACGTAGATGACCTTGCCGTCCCAGCCCTCGACCGGGATGGGCACGCCCCATGACATATCGCGGGTGATGGCCCTGTCGACCAGGCCGGCGTCCAGCCAGTTCTTCGTGAACGACTTGACGTTGGACCTCCAGTAGCCCTTGTCCTCCATCCATCTCAGGAGGGGCTCCCGGAACGCGCTCAGCCTGAGGAAGAAGTGCTCCGTGCCGCGGATCTCCGGGACCGAGCCGCACAGCGTGCAGTAGGGGCTCTTGAGGTCCCCGGGCTCGAACGTGGTGCCGCAGGCGTCGCACTGATCGCTCCTGGTGCGCTCCGCGCCGCAGACGGGGCACACCCCCTCGACGTACCTGTCGGGCAGGAACTTGGAGCACTCGGGACAGTAGTACTGGTCCGTGGATTTCGTGTAGATGTAGCCCTTGTCCTTCAGATCGAGGAACAGCCTCTGGGTGACCTCGGTGTGCGTGGGACAGTGGGTCCTGCCGAAGAGGGAGTACTCTATCCCCAGGTCCTCTATGGCCTTCTTGTTGATCTGATGGTACTTCTCCGCGTACTGCTCCGGCGTCATGCCGTTCTTCTCGGCGGAGATCGTGATGGGCGTTCCGTGCATGTCCGAGCCGCCGACCATCAGGACCTCGTTCCCGATCAGGCGGTTGTACCTGCTGAACAGGTCCGCCGGCAGAAGGGAGCCGGCGACGTGACCCAGATGGATGGTTCCGTTGGCGTACGGCCATGCGACGTTTACTACGATCCTCGACATGATAACTGGATACTCCGAGGGGGAAGGGGGGATTTATAGTACGTGATTCTCGCGTAACAACGGACTTCGTGACAGCTAGTCGGGACAGTTCCATGGTATCGATGATCCTTGCCGGGAACGGGGAGGAGGTGCCGCCAAGGTATATCATCGGGTTGCTAGCAATTGCCTATTAACTGCCGTTTAGATCTGATTGAGACGGTCGTATATGATTGCCCAGTTCCCGCCCTTCTTGCTGCCTTCTCTGCGTGCGATTCCCGAATCGACCATCCTCGAAAGGTTGCTCCTGACCGTTCTCACTGACAACCCGGTAATCTTGGAAATCTTCACCTGTGTTATGGACGGATCGGATGCTATGCAGTCGAGAATGAGCATCTGGTTCCTCGTCGGGACAACCCGTGTTGTTGTCTCCGGTGCCTGACGAACGGCAGACGATATAGTGACGGAGAGCCCCTCTGGCTCCAGAACGAACTCTGGCCGGGGATTGCCGTTGGCCTCGCACGAGTTCATGACCCTCCTAATGCCCTGGGCCCGGTTCTCCGCATAGCCCGCATCGTGAAACACATCCGCCAAGGTCTGGTTGCGAGGGATGGACCTGTGCCTGCCTATGAGGGTCTCGACAGACCATCCGTCAGGGAGGCCACCGAATCCAAAAACCTCCACCCTGTCCGGATGAACGGATGCGGCAACGGGCTCCTTCGAACGGTAATCCATGTGGACGACGGCGTTTACTATGAGTTCCCTGATTCCGTCCTCGGGCAGGGGTCGATGAGCCTGCTCAGAGCCCCCTCGTACCTGAACGTCGGCGGAATGTACCTGTCGAACAACATCTCCACGGCGAGGTCGGGTACAAGGACAAGTGGAGCATCGATTATGTCCTCCCTCCTGAGGATTCCATCTCCATCGAATTCCTCTATCTTCATGAACGCCCCGCGACTGATCCTGCGTGGATGCTCCGGGAATAGCAGTATGCCCGCGATGGTAACCGTTCCGTCATCGCAGAGCAAACCATAGCGGTCGAGGATCGCACCTACATCAGCAGCATCGATGTCCTTCGGAATCCGGTCCACGCCCTTGCCCATGTCGACGAAGCGCTTGATCGCGTCGATGGATATGGGATCCGGGAACTTCCCACTGGATTCATCCATCCAAAACGTCCCGCGCTCGTCGGCGATGATATCTTTGAGCTCCTCGCGCCTGATGAGATGAGTGGTGTTGCCGACGCGCTTATAGAACCTTCCATTCCTCATCGATGTCTTCCAAGGGCACGGAGACGATGATGTCTCATGACATATGAGTGTAATCGAAGCCGATCGATTCCTCTGCGCCTCACGCCCTTCCAGGATACGCTCCGCGCACATGCATGCCGTCGGGAGCCGGCCGGGGCCCCGCCATCCTCCCTCTCCGCCCTGCGTAGCATGATCCTGGCGTGCAGGGCCATAGCGACGCCTCCTGCGACCTCGGCGGCCAGCATCCCCCACCACAGCGACGTCAGCGTGCCGGAGTGGACGGAGGCGAGCCAGAACAGGAGGCAGAACAGCAGGTTCCTGGCCAGGGTGTTGAGCATCGCGCCGGTCGCCCTGTCTATGGCCTGGAGGAGGGAGGACCCGGTGTACACCAGGGACATGACCGGCAGGAACGCCGAGAAGAACAGGAACATGGCGCGGGCGTCGCCGCGCATGTAGGCTATGCCGTCCTCCATCGTGAAGAACACCGCCAGGGCCCCCGAGCACAGCGTAAGGACCGCGGACAGGGCCACCGTCCATGCGAACGCCCTCGTCACCGTGTAGCGGAAAGCGTCCCCTATCATGTCGAACCTCCTCATGCCGTACTCCGCGGCGCACACCGCGGTCATGGCGCCGCCCATCGCCTGGGCGACGATGAGTATGAAGCTCGCGAACCTCCAGCCGGTGGCGTATATGCCGACCGCGTCCGTGCCCCCGACCTGGATGACGACGAAGTTCAGGTAGATGTTGAAGAGGTACATGATCGACAGCTCGAGGGACTCCGGGAGCCCGACGGACAGGATGTCCCTGCAGGCCGCGCCGTCGTAGCGGAGGTCCCGGGAGGACAGCCTCACGTACATCTCGCCGTCCGTCGAGTACCAGTACGCGGCCATGGCCACCGATACGGCGAATGCGGCCGCGGTGGCCCATGCGGCGCCCGCCACGCCCATGTCGAGCACGTAGATGAGAATCGGATCCAGGACTATGTTGACCATCGCCCCGGTCACCTGGACGGCCATCGAGCGCTTGGCCATGCCCTCTCCGCGCAGCATGCCGGAGATGACCCCGCTGAGGACGATGAAGACCGTCGAGATATAGATCGGATAGGCGTATGCCAGGCAGTCCTCCGCCATATCGCCGGCCCCCATGAGGCCCATCGACGGCTCCGCCGTGGCCAGGAGGACGATGGTCAGGACGATGCCGACAAGGATCGAGAGGGTTATCCCCTGTCCCGCGGCCCTGCAGGCCTTCCCGCGGTCCCTCTCCCCGACGCTCCGGGCTATCGCGGCGGACACGCCTATCCCGAGACCGTTGCCTATGCCGATCAGGATGGAGTAGATCGGGTAGACTATGCCGAGCGCGGCGAGGGCGTCCCCTCCGAGCCCGGCCACCCACGCGGAGTCGGCGATGTTGTTGAGCTGCTGGAAGAACAGCGCCACGCCGATCGGGACCGCAAGGGCGGCTATGCCACTCCTCTGGTCGCCCAGCAGCGTCCTCGTCCCCTCGGTCTCGTCCGGCATCCGCCCCGCCTCCGCAGAGGTCATGGACCGGACGGTTAAGAACACGTCGTCCGGACGGCCCGTCCGCGCACGGATGCGGGGCCGGCGGCCCGTTCCGGCTACATATTTATAAGGGAAGGGGTTCGGAGCGTCCATGCGGATCGCGGCGGTTCTGAATGATAGATGCCAGAACAAGAAGTGCAACCAGGAGTGCGCCAAGTTCTGCCCCCTCAACAGGACGGGGGTCGAGTGCGTCACCTTCGGGGAGAGGGGGAAGCCCATCATCTCCGAGACCCTCTGCCAGGGATGCGGCATCTGCGTCAACAAATGCCAGTTCGACGCCGTCAAGATCATAGGCCTGGCCGACGAGCTGAAATCCGACCTGATCCACCAGTACGGCCTCAACGCGTTCCGCCTGTACCGCCTCCCGGTCCCCAAGAAGGGGCTGGTCACCGGCATCCTGGGTCCGAACGGGATTGGGAAGACCACCGCCATCAAGATGCTCAGCGGGCTCGAGGTGCCGAACCTCGGGAACTACGAGAACCCCCCGACCAAGGAGGAGGTGCTGAGCAGCTTCGCCGGCACCGAGCTCCACGACTACCTCGAGAGCCTCTACGCCGGGAGGATACGCACCGCCATGAAGCCCCAGTACGTCGATCAGCTGCCCAAGGCCGTGAAGGGCGTCGTCAGGGACCTGCTCTCCGGCATAGCCGACCCGCGCATGACCATGGACGAGGCCGTCGAGACGTTCGAGCTCGGCGAGGTCATAGACAGAGAGCTCGACAAGCTGTCCGGAGGGGAGCTGCAGAGGGTGGCCATGGCGGCCACCATGATGAGGGACGCCGACGTCTACTTCTTCGACGAGCCCACGTCCTACCTGGACATCTACCAGAGAGTCCGCATGGCCCGCCTCATCAAGGACCTCAGCAAGGACAAGCAGGTCATGGTCATCGAGCACGACCTGGCCATCCTGGACTTCCTGGCCGACAACGTCAACGTCGTCTACGGGTCCGAGGGGGCCTACGGGGTGTTCACCCTCACCAGGCAGGTCAGGACCGCCATAAACGTGTACCTCGACGGATACCTCCCGGAGGAGAACATCAGGTTCAGGGAGAGGCCCATCGAGTTCGCCGCGTCCCCACCCAGAGGGAACTGGCAGACCGGCGACCTGATCTCGTTCGACAGCCTCAGGAAGGACTTCGGCGGATTCGAGCTCGACATAACGGGCGGGTCCGTGAAGATCGGGGAGTCCGTGGGGATCGTCGGGCCGAACGCCACCGGGAAGACCACGTTCGTCAAGATCCTGGCCGGCGTCGTCGACGTCGACGAGGGGGAGCTGGACAACAACGTGAAGGTCGCCTACAAGCCCCAGTACATCTCCGGGGACTTCGACGGGACCGTGGCCGACCTCCTCTACACCAAGGGCTATGAGAAGATCAACTCCAGCTTCTTCATGGGCGAGGTCATCGAGCCGCTGTCCGTCAAGTACCTCATGGACAAGAAGGTCTCCAGACTCTCCGGAGGGGAGCTGCAGAGGGTGGCGATCGCCATGTGCCTGGCCACCGAGGCCGACATCTACCTGTTCGACGAGCCCTCCGCGTACCTGGACTCCAACCAGAGGATGCAGGCCGCCAGAACCATAAGGCGCAACATGGAGAAGTCCGGACGCAGCGCCATGGTCGTCGACCACGACATCTACTTCCTCGACATGGTCTCCGACTCGATGATGGTCTTCGGCGGCGAGCCGGGGCACCACGGCATCGGAGAGGGGCCGTTCGACATGAGAGACGGCATGAACAGGTTCCTGGAGGCGGTGGACATCACCTTCAGGAGGGACGCCGACACCCACAGGCCCAGGATCAACAAGCCCGAGTCGAGGCTCGACAGGGAGCAGAAGTCCAAGGGCGAATACTACTACGCGTCGGCGAACTGAGGGATCGTCGGAGGAAGGCGGCGTCCAGCCAGCCCACGCCCTCCACGAGGACGGCGGACCCTCCGGACTTGGAGAATATCCTGACGGGGGCGTCGCCGCTGTTGTCGACGACCTCGGCGCGGTCGGAGAGCCCGATGAGCTCGCGCAGGCCGAGCATGGCGCTGCTGTACGATACGAGCACCAGATCGCGGGGCATGCCGCGGCTCTCCGCCCTGGAGGCCGCCCTCGAGACGTTTATCTCGGGATCGCACGTGGCGACGAAGAGCAGCTCTATCGTGTACCCGGCATCCCTGGCCCTCCTGAGGAACAGGATGTCGTCGACGGAGCCCCTGGTCTCTATGCCGAACGGGACACCCTTCTCCAGCAGGGTCTCGCGGAGGACCCTGCAGGCATCGGATGCGACGCGGCCGCGGATGACCGAGTCCTCAATCCCCGAGAGCCCGCGGGCGTAGTTGTCGGGATTGAGTATGCGCGGCTCGGCGGAATCGAGACCGAGCGAGACGATAAGCGAGGACTTGCCGGACCCCTCCGGACCGGCCACGACGAGCAGCCTCTTCCCGCCGCATGGCTCGCCAGCCGAATCACGGCGCCCGTCGGCGGGAACTGGGTCGTATATGCACCGGTACCTGAACTCGGCACCGGGGCCCACGCCCTTCAGACCGTTCTCGAACGCCTCACCGTCCAGCAGTGCGGATGCCACGATTCCTCCTCCCTATAGAAACATCGCATGCACTGGAACATTATTCTTTCGCCTTCGTTGCCAGGTCGGAGGGGCGTTAGACGACGGCGCGTCTCCCCGGAGTCTGGCACAGATCCGCGGCACCGCGGTGCCCGCGCATAAACTCCCTCGCATCCCTAAACACTGCGTGTTACGATTATACCCAACTTTTATTACCAGTACGCCGATTCCCGGAGCATGCGCAGGATCGCGATCTACGGAAAGGGCGGAATCGGCAAATCGACGACATCCGCGAACATCACCGACGCCCTCTCCGAGAGGGGACTGAGGGTCCTGCAGATCGGTTGCGACCCGAAAGCCGACTCCACCAGGCTCCTGACCGGAGGGAACCATCCCGTCCCGGTCCTCCAGCTGATGCGCGAGGGAGGGGACCTGGAGCTCGACGACATCGTCGTCGAAGGGAGCCACGGATGCCTGTGCGTCGAATGCGGAGGACCGCGCCCGGGGCAGGGCTGCGCCGGACGCGGCATCATCGCCGCTTTCGACGAGCTCGAGCGCCTGGACGCCGTATCCGAGTACCATCCCGACGTGATAGTCTACGATGTCCTCGGGGACGTCGTCTGCGGAGGCTTCGCCATGCCCATCAGGAACGGCTACGCCCGCGACGTGTTCGTCGTGACCTCCGGGGAGATGATGTCGCTGTACGCGGCCGGCAACATAGCCCAGGCCGTCGAGGACTTCCGCCGGGACGGCTACGCCAGATTCGGAGGGCTGATCCAGAACTCCAGGGGCGTGAAGGACGAGGACGCCCTCGTCGACCGCGCCGCCGAGGAGATGGGCGGAGGCGTGGTGTACAGGCTGCCCCGGAGCCCCGTCGTGCAGGAGTGCGAGGAGAGGGGGACCACCGTGGTCTCCGGCGCGCCCGACTCCGACATGGCCGGGGCCTACAGGGAGCTCGCCGGACTGCTCATGGACTCGTCCGAGGACGTGTCCGGAGGGCTCCGTCTCGGCGGATGCGGGCAACACGGCTGCGACGGATGCTGAAACCGCTTACATCGCTACAGGGAGAGTACCATGACGAAAGGAACGCTCATAATAGGATACGGAACGCGGACCGGGGACCTCACATCCATCCTGGAGACGCAGGCGGACAGGCTGAGGGCCAGAGGGAGGCCGAACGTGCGCACGTGCTACTTCAGGGTCTCCAGCCCGACCATCGAGGATGCCCTGGAGGGGATGGCGGCGGACGGGGTCGACGAGATCCTCGCCGTGCCCTACTACATAGCCGAGGGCAGGCTCACCAGGGAGCTCATACCCCAGAAGCTGGGGATCCAGGGGAGCGCCGGGATCGCCCGCGCGGGCGGCCGCGAGGTCCACGTCGCGATGGCCCCCGCGTTCGGGAGGACCCGCGTCCTCGCGAGCATAGTCTTCGACAGGATCGCCGAGGCCGGCGGGACCTTCGACGACGGGATACTCGTCCTGGGCCACGGCACCCGCGATCCCACATCCGAGAACAGCAGGGTCGTCGCCATGAACGCCGAGAGGGTGTCCAGGGCGGGATACGGGCGCGTGGCGTACGCGTTCAACGAGTTCAACGGCCCCTCCATCGCGGATGCGATGGCGGAGCTCGTCGGAAAAGGCGCGGAGAGGATCGTCGTCGTCCCGCTCTTCATCGCCGACGGCGTGCACCTCGGGGAGGAGATCCCCGACCAGCTCGGCATACCCCACTACTCGGGAGGCGGGACGACCGAGGTCGGCGGGAGGAACGTGGACATCGTGTACACGAGGCCCGCCGGCGCCGACCCCAGACTGCTGGAGATCATCGACTCCGAGATAGCGGAGTTCAGCGGCGAGTGACATGAGGGTCATGATCCTCGACACGGTGCACGGCTGCAGGGCCGTCGCCGCGCCGTTCCTGGAGAGGGGGGACGACGTCACCGCCGTGGACGTCTACCACGTCACGCCCGAGGAGGACCTCGACGGGCTCCGCGCCATGGGCGCGAGGGTCCTCAGGGAGGCCCCCGAGGAGCGCTTCGACCTCGTGGTCATGCCGTGCCACTGCCCCGATGCGTTCATCGGGAGGGCATCGTGCGACCGCAGGATCTGGTTCTCCCGGGCCGTGAAGGAGTTCATCCGTGACGACAGGTTCAGGATCGAGGTCACGGGGGTCAAGGGCAAGACCAGCGCCTGCTACGTCCTGGCCCACATCCTGGACGCGTCCGGGAGAAGGGTCCTCCTCCACACGTCCAGAGGGTACGGCCCCTACAGGGGCGGCGAGCACCGGATCGAGGGCGCCATGTCCATAGCGCCTCCGAGCCTCCTCGCGCTCCCGGACGGGGACTACGACGCGGTGGTGTGCGAGGTGTCCCTTGGCGGATCCGGCAGAGCGGACATCGCCTGCATCACGAACCTGACCGAGGACTACGACATCGCCAAGGGCACCAGGAGGGCCGACGAGGCGAAGAGGGACATCCTCACCGACCGCGGCATCAGCATAGTGAAGGCCGACGAGGCGGGCATCTGGAGCAGGCATGCAGGAGGCAGGCCCCTGAGGACCTACGGCGGACGCGTGTCCGTCATCGGGACCCCGGCGTTCGGCGAGCCGCTGAGGGTGTCCGTCGACTACCGCGGGACGACGGAGGCGGAGCTCGGAGGAGGATACCTCGCCCTGCAGTACCTCGAGGCGATGGACCTCGCCCTGGAGGTGTGCGACGCTATGGACATCCCGCAGGAGGACGTCGTCAGAGGGCTGGAGTCGTTCCAAGGGGTGCCCGGAAGGGGGCGGATCTCCGTCGAGGAGGGCGTCAGACGCCTCAGGGACAGGAACCCCGGCGTGTCGCACATGAGCATAGACTGGACCCTGGGATGCCTGCAGGAGATGGACGCGCTGGACGGAGCCGTCCTCATCGTGGACCCGGTCAGCCGGAAGGTGTGCGACAAGCTCGACAGGGACGCCATCGAGGAGGTCTGCGGAAGATACGGGGTCCCGCTGATCGTCACTCCCGGGAACGGGGAGGCGGCGGAGGTGCCGGAGGGCGCTCGGACCGTCATAGAGATGACCAAGGAGGGCTACCAATGACGGCGGTCATCCATCCGCGCCCCAATCCCATCGTCGGAGCCATGTACACTCTGCGCGACATGGACGTCGACGTCATAGTGGTCCACGGCCCCGCCGGATGCAGCTTCATGGCATCCAGGCCGCTGGAGAACGCCGGAGTCAGGGTCGTCACGTCCGCGATGAAGGACAGGGACCTGATATTCGGCGGATCCGAGAAGCTCGTGTCCGCCCTGAAGGAGGCGTACGACAGGTTCCATCCGTCCACGATGGCCGTGGTCGGCACATGCGCCAGCACGATAATAGGGGACGACTTCGAGGCCGCCATAAGGAGGGCCGACCTCCCCTGCAACGTGTTCCACGTCAACTGCCAGGGCTGCATGGAGGCCAACACGGACGGCGCCATACGCGCCCTCCAGGCCGGCGCCAGGGCGGGTATCGTGTCCGAGGAGGAGCGCGACCGCCAGACAGCCCTTCTGAAGGCCGCCACCGGCATAGAGAGACGGAACGGCATGGCCGGCAGGACGTACCTGTCCCCGGCGGTGAGCCCCACCAAGCTGCGCGTGGCGACCGCGATCGCCGATGCGCTGAAGAACGGGAGGAGGGTGGCCGTGGCCATGCTGGCCAAGAAGGAGCTGGCGTACCGCTTCGCGGACATCTTCCCTGCAGTGGACGGGGCCAGGAGGAGGCTCGGGGGCGAGACGCTGTTCGTGGCCAACCTGGACGGGTCCGTCGGACTCCCCCGCATCCGCAGGTACTGCGACGACATCCTCCGCGACCTGGATGCGGAGGGCGTGTCGATCGACGGGATCGTCGGCGGACTCGACGAATACGCGGTCGTCGGGGACCGCATGAGGGAGGCGATCGACGCGTTCGGGCCGGACCTCACCGTCGTCATAGGGATATGCCACGCGCTCCCCGGCCTGAAGGCGGAGGACATCCTGATCACCGACCAGCCCAGGGAGCTGGCGAACTATCTGCAGCAGGGCTTCGGGAACGCCGTCGGAGAGGTGTCGTCGCACAACATGGTGATGGGCGCGACGGGGATCGTCCGCCTGGAGACGGCCGACACCCTCCGCGAGGTCGTCGGAGGGATGACGGATTGAAGGGGGTCGTCATAGCCGGGACCGGCAGCGGCGTGGGCAAGACGTCCATCGCCACCGGGCTCATGTCGAGGCTCTCGAAGAGGCGGCGCGTCCAGGCCTTCAAGGCCGGGCCCGACTTCATAGACCCCATGTACCACGCCGCGGCCACCGGGAGGCCCGGGAGGAATCTGGACTCGTTCATGATGTCCGACGACCGCATACGGAACCTCGTCGGATACGCGTCCGCGGATGCGGACATGTGCGTGGTCGAGGGCGTCAGGGGGCTCTACGAGGGGTTCAGCGGCGACGGGGACCTGGGATCCACCGCGCACATCGCCAAGCTCCTAGGGTTCCCCGTGGTCCTCGTCATAGACACGGGCTCGCTGACGCGCAGCGCGGCGGCGATAGTGAAGGGGTTCCAGGCCTTCGATCCGGATGTCAGGATCGCCGGGGTCGTGCTGAACAAAGTGTCCGGGAGCCAGCACTCCGACAAGCTGGACGCCGCGTTCAGGACCTACTGCCCCGATGTGAAGGTCCTCGGGAAGATCCGCAGGGACCGTGACAACGCGCTGGGCCAGAGGCATCTGGGGCTGGAGACCCTCCACTCCTACGACAAGGGGGAGATCGAGCCCCTGGAGAATCTGACGGACCCCGTCGACATCGGCGCCCTGGAGGGGCTGATGGAGGACTCTCCGTCGGATCTGCCGACCGGATCCCCCTACGTCGAGAGGGCGTCGGGGCTGTCCGCGGCCGTCCCGTTCGACGACGCGTACTCGTTCTACTACAGGGAGAACCTGGAGTGCCTGGAGGCGTCCGGGGTCTCGCTCAGGTTCTTCAGGCCCGCGGACGGGGAGCCCATGCCGGATGCCGACATGGTGTACCTCGGGGGCGGGTATCCCGAGCTCTACGCCGACAGGATCTCCGATAACACGGACTTCATGGAGGGGCTCAGACGCATGGCCGAGGACGGGAGGCCCGTGCTCGGGGAATGCGGAGGCCTCATGACCATGTGCTCCGAGCTCCGCGACAAGAACGGCCGGATCCATCCCATGTCTGGGGTGTTCGATGCCATGGCGGACTTCGTGGACAGGAGGCACGGGCCCACCTATGTCATAGAGGAGGCCTCCGCATCCAACCCGCTGTTCGAGGGAACGGTCAGAGGGCACGAGTACCACTATTCCGAGGTCGTCCCGCGGACGGGGAGGTACTGCTTCTCCATGAAGAGGGGGACGGGAATCGCCGACGGCATGGACGGCCTGATGGACCGCAGGTCCGTCGGGACGTACATGCACCAGCACGCGCTCTCCATGGACGATTGGGCCGCCGGTCTCGTGCGTGCCGCTGAATCGACCCGCGATCGATACCCCGGCAGGATTTCCGAACGTCACGTTATATAATAGATCTGAATGAGTGGGGTCGCGGTGCCGGCGGGTTGCACCCCGCCGGCACTGCAGGAGGTGTAGCATGAAGAGCATGCTAACCCTCGAGACGGTGATCGTAAAGATCCGTCTCCTGGTGTTCAGCATCGAACTCCGGTTCGAACGCTGAGCATCAGCAGAGTCCGTGCCGTGCACGGAGCCGGTTGCAAGAGGGGCAACCGGTAACCGCCTTGAACATAGACCGACGCGGAGGGATAAAAACCCTTGCAGACGTTCCGTTCGAGGCGGTTCGAACCTCCTTCGGAAACATACGAACAAGCGGATGAGTATTCCACCAGGCGAACCATCGTATCTAACATCCAGGTACGAAGGCCTATGCGCACACCCGTTGCTCCGAGGAATCCCTGTTCGTAGCCGAAAAAAATCGTCCTTGATCCACATGTCTTGAAGAAAGCAGAAAAACCCATCGCTTCCGTTGCGAAGAAAGTCGAGGCCACCCAAGAAGCTGTCACAGAGGTTGTCGAACCGACCCGGATGAAATAACAGCACCTCCTGGGGCCATCAGGGGCGATCCTATCGTAATGGGCTAGGAGACCAGCGTGTTGGTGATCTCTTCATAACAAACATTACACACA
>CAYUPU010000041.1:0-16023 GCA_964445265.1 uncultured Methanomassiliicoccales archaeon | reverse complement strand
CATGCCCACGATGGGCTCCACCCGGCAGAAGCGGCCCAGCAGGTTCTGCACCCGCGCCACAGGCTCGCTCTCCTCGCCGGCGGTCTTGCGGTAAAGCTCCAGCGCTTCGTTCAGGTCCTTCTCCACGCTTTCCGTCTTGCCCAGCATCAGCCGCGTCTCGGACAGCTTTTCCAGCAGTCGGGCGATCTCGCCGTCCTCCTCCGCCACGAAGCTGAGACCACTGTCCAGATAGGCCTTGAAATGACGCGGGGAGCTGGCCCCCAGATTGTCCTTCCAGTCCTGAGGGAGATCCTCCCACCTGTTCTCCAGGGTCTCCGCGAAGTACTCGCGGATGCAGGAGAGCTCCAGCTCGCGCACCTGCTCGATATCCCTTATGCGGACGTTGCGGAACTCCATCTCACATCTCCTCGGGCGCACCCATGCCGAGGCAGTCCAGCACATCGGCCATGACAGACCTTGCGCAGCCCACCAGGGTGAGCCTGGCGCGCCTCTTTCCCGCATCCGCCTCGTTCAGGACAGGGACGGTGGCGTAGAACTGGTTGAACGCCACCGCCACATCGTGCCCGTATGCCGGGAGCATATGGACCTTGCGGCCGTCGCCGGCCTCTCTGAGCACCTCGGAATAGCGGGCCAGGATCTTGACCAGATTGAGCTCCATAGGCTCCGTGAGCATGGACGGGTCGGTGCAGGTCTCGAAGCCCCCGGCCTTCCTCAGCATGCTGCACGCCCTGGCATGGACGTACTGGAGGTACGGCCCGGAGTTTCCGTCGAAATTGAGGGCCTCGCTCCACTTGAAGACGAACTGCTTCTCGGGCTGGACGCGGACGATGTTGTACCTTATGGCGCCGACTCCGACGATGCGGGAGATCTCCCTCATGCGCTCCTCGCTCATGGACGAGCCGCGGTCCCTGCGGACCTCCTCCCTGGATCTGATCTCCTGATAGGCGTGCTCCACCGCCTCGTCTATGAGATCGTCGAGGTAGACGACGACCCCCTTCCTGGTGGACATCTTGCCCTCCGGCAGGGAGACGAACGCATAGAACAGAGGTTCGGGCTGCTTCTCGCAGCCGAGGATCCTGAGCGCGGCGCAGAGCTGCTGCGAACCGAGCTTCTGATCCTCTCCCAGGACATCTATGACGCGGTCCGATCTGGAGAACTTGTCCAGATGATAGGCGAGGTCACGGGTCGTGTACAGCGTGGTCCCGTCGGACCTGGTGTAGGTGAACTTCGTGTTCTTCCCCTTCACGCCGAAATCCTTCAGGTCGACATAGCAGGCGCCGTCGTCGGTCCTGCCGGCGTAGTCCGAATCCGAAAGGCCCTCTACGACCCTCCTGGCAGACCCGTCCTCGATGAACCTGGACTCCCAGGTGTACCGATCGAGCTCGACGTTGATCGCCCCCAGGGTCTCCTTCAGACCCGCCAGCATGGCCTCGGCCGTCTCGCGGACGGACCCGATGACCCCCTTGTCGCCGGCCTCGAACCTGCGGAGCATGTCTGCGATCTCCGCCTGGACCTCGGGATCGGCCTCCATGCGGCGATTGGCCACACGGTACTTGGCGACAAGTCTGTGATCGGTCTTGTCGTCCCTCTCCCTCTCGTTCTGGTTCGCGGCGGCGTGGGCCTCGCGCTCCGCCTCGGCCTCCTCGTCGGAGACGTTGTTGACGCCCCATGTCAGTATGACCACCTGCTTGCCGACGTCGTTCACGTAGTACTCCGTGGTGACGTCGTGCCCGCACCGGGACAGGCATCTGGCCAGAGTGTCCCCTATTATCGGGTTCCTGGCCCTGCCCACGTGGATCGGCCCTGTAGGATTGGTGGATGTGTGCTCCACGTTGACCCGGAGGCCGTCGGGCGCGGCCCTGCCGTATGCGGGACCCTGGGCTAGGATGTCGTTCAGGACGCCGGACACCATTGCGGCCGGATCCACGCAGAAGTTGAGATAGCCGTTCTTCGCGGCCACGGAGGACACGAGCCCTTCGGGGCGGATCCTCGATGCGAGGTCCTCGGCTATCGCGACAGGAGCCTTCCTGAGGGCCTTGGACATCGTGAAGCACGGAACCGCGAGGTCCGCATCGGGCGTCGCCGCCGGCTCGACGGCGAACTGCAGGCCCTCCGCGCCGGCCGCATCCAGGGCGCCGGAGACGGCCGCCCTCACCTGGTCCTCGAAATCGCTTGCAAGAGTCATGGTATCATCAGCTGAGTTTGTATCTTAGGAGCGCGGCGATCCCGCCGAAGGCCTTCAGCAGCATGTCCCCCTCCTCCGAGTCCCCGGAGATCAGCTGGAGGCGCGTGTTGAACGTATCGGCCAGATCGTAGAGGTTGTCGATCAGGTCCTCGTCCCCGGTGACGCCGGCGGACTGCCCGCACTCGGGACAGAGGAACTTCTGCTCGGGGTCGTCCACGGTCATCTCATGGACATGCCCGTTGGCGCACTGGACGGTTATCCTCCTCTTCTTGAGAGTGTCCGACAGGAGGAGCATATCCACCGCGCCCATGCTGAGGGCGTAGCGCACCTCGTTCTCCCCGTAGCAGGACAGCCCGCCGTCCGCCTTGCGGATCTCGGAGAAGAGCCTCTGCATGAACTTCTTCTCCTGGGTGAGCTGCATGTCCTGGATGATGTTCTGGGAATTCTGCACGAGCTCCCTGAGCCCCGATTCGTCGGTGTACCCTGTGTCCACGAGAGGAGTCATGATGATCTTCCTGAGCTCATGGTGAAGGTACTCCTCCTTGACGAAGTACTCCTTGGTCGCTCCGGGACCCCCGATGAGGATCCCCTGGACCTCGGGACGGTTCAGGAAGAGCTCGTTGGCGTTGTCCGCGACCTTCTTGAAGAACTCATGGGCGGCGATCTCGATCAGCCTCTCGAAACGGACCGAGGACTGACCTCCCTGGTGGTGCTTGCTCGGGACCAGCGAATCGAAGTGCTTCAGCACCTGGATCCTGCTTCCGATCAGAAGGCCTATGGTGGCCTCGGACCTGTCTATGGTCAGCAGGCCGTAGCACTTCTTGTCGAGCAGCATGGACTGCAGCGGCTCTGTGAAGAAGGTCGAATCGCACCTGTACAGGAACGCTGTTATCGGCTCTGGCGGGTTTATGACGTACTGGACCATCTTGGTCTGATCGCCGGCCCTGGGGACCTCCCCGCAGAAAATCACCACTCCGTTCTCAGGGGGTGCCTTGTACGTTTTGAGTCGAGCGGCGATGGAATCGATGGCGCTCTGGACGTTCTTCATCGTAGTCTTCGACTTGATGTTAGACGCCTGGGACTGCTCATTCCTGAGATACGCCATCACGTCGGAGATCTGCTTGCTGGCGGGGACGTACACGGAGATCAGCTCCGTTCCTCTGCCCCTGTAGTTCTGGATCTCCTCCATGTCTTTCTTGAAGTCGTACTTAGCCCTGTCTTCCGAATTTGTGTCTCCCATGTCGAACACCTAACGTTTTTATGGCAAGTGCCCTTGCTAAATAAGGTTGCTCATGGACAAAGTCGTGGTATCGATCGGGGGTTCGATCCTCATCCCGGGGAACAATGATTCCGAATACATAGCCAGACTCGCACGGATGCTGCTCTCTGTCAAGGACCGCGTGCAGCTCGCCGTCGTGGTCGGCGGAGGGAGGACCGCCAGATACTACGCGTCGACGGGCAGGGAGCTCGGCGGCGACGATCGCCAGCTGGACATCATGGGGATCGGGGCCACGAGGCTCAACGCCCAGCTCCTGGGACTGGCGCTCGGATGCATGCCGGACAGGGTCCCGGAGTCGGCTGAGGACACCGCCGCGGCATCCGCGCCCGGGAGGATCGTCATCATGGGCGGCACCGAGCCGGGGCACACGACCGATGCCGTATCGATGATGGTCGCACGCGCGATGGGTGCCGATCGCGTCGTCAACGCCACGTCCGTCGACGCGGTGTACACCAGCGATCCGCGCGAGGATCCGGATGCATCCAGGATACCCAGGATGGACATATCCAGACTGGGGGAGCTCGTCTACAAGGACCATGGCGCATCCAAATCCAGCGTGTTCGATCCCCTGGGTGTCGAGATCGCCCGCGAATGCCGCATAGACATATCCATGGTGGACGGCAGGAACATCCCGCAGCTGGAGAAGGCTATCCTCGGAGAGGAGTTCGAGGGGACCTTCGTGGACTCCCACCGAGGGGCTCGAAGGCGTCGGACTTCACGGTCTCGAATCCTGCGGAGGCTACGAGGTCCGCGATGCGGTGGGCCTCCGGGCCCTTCATGGACTTACGGTGAATGTACACCGAATCCGTACCTGTGGCTCTACAGGCATCGCGAATCATCCGGGCGATGTCGTCATCGCTCCGGCCCTCCAGCTGATAGTTCGGGATCATATGGCCGAAATTGATCCTGTACTTCAGAGCGGCCTCGGTGAACCTTGATGTGTAATGGCTTCCGCCGACGCCGACCAGAACTGGGTACTCCGTATGCGGATCGACCTCCTCGATGACACGTGCCAGCAGATCGGCGGACCGTGTGTCGCCCCAATGCGATGAGTCGCTTCCTATCTCGATGAAGAACGTGGGCTTCTCCGCGAACGGACCGTGATGGGTGGCCTCGAAGCACACCTGCACCCCGGGTTCCGCATTCATCGCGGATATCCTCCGGAGAGCGTCCGACATGGCCGCGGGATCTACCGGCACCAGGGTTTCGGGCCTTCCCCCGAAGTCCGCCCCATGGAGATTTCCTATGGGATGCACCGTCAGCGCTGGCTGCCCGCTCTTCGCGGAATGCTTGGACATCACGATCACGGAATCGACATCCACCCCGAACGCCTCGGCCTCCCTGTCCAGCCCCTCTCTGTATATGTGGAGGTCAGGGATGCTCATCAGGACATCGTCGCCGCGCTCGCGGTACACGGCCCCGTCCGCATGGCCTATATCCATCCATCCGCCGGATCTGAGAAGTGCGGCCCTCATATTGACGGACGGTAGATCGAGCTCGCTGCAGACGATCAATCTGGACATGCGGCCCCGATCGGCCGGGAGATATATCGCTGTTCCAATGGATCCGCTGCGTTGCTCTAAACACTAATGAGCGTGATACTCGCTCCTCTGGTTTATAATCGGTCCCGACAACGACCGGGATATGACATCGCTCACACTCCCTCAGCGCGCCATGCTGCACCTCTACCGCTACCGCCATGTCCCTCCGACCATCTGCTACGGGGCCCCGTACGAGATGACGCAGGACGGCCTGTCCGAGGTCCTGGGCATATCGAGATCCCACTCGTCCGTCGTGGCCAATAGCCTCGTGGACAAGGGACTCCTGTATCCGGGCAAGGCGCGGATAGTCGGCAACGACAGATCCCCCCGCAAGATATACTTCCTCACGCCGGACGGCCTGCGCGAATGCGAGAGCCTCATGGCCTCGGAGGGATGCAGGGATCCGGCCGAACTCATGGAGCCCTGCAACATCAACTACTGCAACTCCGCCACGTTCTGGTCGCTGCCGGAGGAGGAGAAGACACGCATAGGATGCCTCATGGTCCTCCGCATACCGGTGCATCGCAACGAGGTGGACATAGGCCCGGACAACAGGCTCGTACCGTTCAATCTGAAGGGCGTGGTCCACATAAAGCCCGAGACCCGGAGATGGTACACCCAGAGGGCGGATACGGAGACCCTCCGCCGCTGGCACAGCGCGGCTGCGGACTGGTGCCTCGACCGCAGATGCGACCCAAAGGAGAAACTGTACCATCTGTTCCGCGCCAACCGCAGGAGGGAGGCGGCCAAGCTCGCGATGGGGAACCGCTTCATGCTTATGGACTTCCCGGACAGGGAGTGCAGGGATATGCTGTGCAGCCTGGCGAGAGAGTTCCGCGACGATACGCTGCACCTGGCATCCGCCCGCATGAGCCTCCGCATGGGAGAGACGGCGGTCGCGAGATGCGAGGTCGAATCCATGGCGGATAGGAGCGGAGTCGCGGCGGGCGCCATGCTATCCGAGGTGCTCCTGGCCGAAGGCATGGCATCGGAGGCTCTGGACAAGGCGCTGGACAGCTATGTCGGTGATATCGACACATCCGCCGCACTGGGCATATGCATGACCGCCAACGGCAGATACGACGAGGCCCTGACCTACCTGGACAGATGCGGATGCGAGATGCGCCGCACAGGGTGCGTCTTCAGGATAGACGAGATGCTCAGAACGAGATCGTTCGCCCTCCGTGCGCTGGGAGAGACCGCCGCGGCCGATGCCGCGGCGGATATGGCCGAATGCTGGCGCAAGGATCCGAATCTCAGGTTCCGAAGGATCAGAGGGTCCTGTTGGCTCTGAGGTGATCGATGTCCGAGATATACAGGTCCCTGATGTCCCTGATATCCCATTTGAGCATGGCGAGCCTCTCGAATCCGAATCCCCATGCCAGCACCGGTACGTCGACGCCGAAGGGCGCCAGGACCTCGGGTCTGAATATGCCGGCACCGCCGAGCTCCATCCACTTCCCATTGAAGAAGACCTCCAGTTCGAGGGAGGGCTCGGTGTACGGGAAGTACGCGGGCCTGATGCGGATCTGATCGAAGCCCATCCTCGCATAGAACTCCCTGATCATGGAGATCAGCATATCGAAGTTTCCGTTCTCATCCAGAACTATGCCCTCGATCTGAGTGAACTCCGGCAGATGCGTGGAGTCTATGGACTCCTTCCTGAATATGCGGGATATGGAGAACGCCTTCCGGGGAGCATCCGGATGCTCCGCTATGTACTTGATGCTGCTGACGGTGCTATGGGTCCTGAGAAGGGCCATCTCGGCCTTCTCCCTCGACCATGACCCTCCCCAGCCGGTGGATCCCGTGTCCCCTCCGGTCTCGTGTATCGCCTTGACGGCGGCCACGAGGGCCTCGTCGTCTATATGGATCGATGCGGGATGCTCGAGATAGAACGTGTCCTGCAGGTCCCTGGCGGGATGGTCCTGCGGCGTGAACAGGACATCCAGGTTCCAGAACGCCGGCTGGACGTACTCGGACTTCATCTCGGTGAAGCCCATGTCCGTGAACAGCCTGCGGACCTGCGCTCCCAAGCGGGAGAGCATGTGCTTCTTGGCGGGATTGATCTGGGGCGCGAATGTCTGGATATCGTAGCGCCTGAAATCGGCGTCCCTCCACTCCCCGCTCTGGATTATGCGGTCCGTGATGTCCGTGACCTCGGGCCTGAGCTCTATGCCTGATTCCGCCGCCTCCCTGCCCTCGGGAGTGAGCTCGATGAACCTCTCTGCCTCGGTCCTCTCGCCTATCATGCCCTGACGGCCCTTGAGGTCCTTGATCAGCTTCGGATCGGCCTCGTCCGCTGGCACCGGCCCCTCCGACATGCGGAGAAGGAGATCCTCGTCGGGCATCCTGGTGACGAGCGCCCGCCGGCCGGCATCGGTGAGCGACACCGTCTTGACGCCGTCGACCGCGGCGATGTCCGCCAGGCCCTTCCTCTTGAGCCAGCCTATGGCGATCCTGCCCATGCCCTCCGGCATGGACGCCTCCATATCCTGCAGAGGCATGCTGCCGCCCGCCCCGTCTATGACGTTCACGGCGACCCTCTCCGGCAGTCCGCTGTCCACAGCCGACCTGTCGGTCAGAACATAGAAGCGCTCGGCCCTCTCCGATATGCTAGCAAGACCCTTGGTCTCCAGCCAGGAGGCCGCGCTCATCGCCTCCACCTCGACGGAAAAAGCCCCCTCCGACACCAGATCGGCGGCAGAGGCCCTGCCTCCCCTCTCCGACAGTGCCAGAAGGAGCCTCTTCTCATTGTGGCTCAATCCCTCAAGAATAGATCCGTCCATCGTGATCACCATTCGAAATCGTCGTAGGTCATGCTCCCGACGACATCCTTCGCCTTCTCGCGGCGCTCCTGATGCTCCTCGAGGAACACGTTTATCCTCTGCGTGAGACATTGCTTGCACTCTCCGCAGAGGACCTCCCCTCTGCGGCAGCGGTCGGCGAGCGCGTTAAGCTCGGAGTCGTCGCGCTCGAACAGGAAGAAGAAGTACTGGTACACCGCGCATACATCGGGGTTCCCCCCGAGCCTGCGCTGCTCCTCCACCGAGACCCTGCCGCCCGTGAAGGCCCTTCCGACCTTCTTCTTCACGGCTTTGGGCGCATCCGTGGTATATATGGTGGCATCCGCATCCGACGAAGACATCTTGCCTCCCCCGTCGAGACCGGGGAGCATCTTGCAGAACAGCAGGGACGGCTTGGGGAATCCAAGATGCGGCGCCGCATCCCTGGTGATCCTGAAGTGCGGATCCTGGTCGATGCCGCACGGAATGAGGACCGGGACCGGCCTGCCCGCATCGATGGACGGCAGGAACGCCGGCACGGACTGCATCGTCGTGTAGAATATGGACCCGATGTTCGTGGAGTTGTCGAACCCGAACACCGCCTTGGCTGTGGAGAACGTGGTCCTCTTGGCGACCTTCAGCGCGACAGGATACATCCTGCCGACGTTCCGGGTGTCCAGGATTATGCGGGTCCTCTTCGGATCGAATCCCAGCGCCACGAAGTCCAGGGCGTTCTCGTAGGCCATCCCCCCGGTCTCCTCCAAAGTGAGGTCCTTGAACAGGAACTTCTCGTCATCCGTCATCTGGAACAGCATATCGCACCCGAAGGTGTCCTGTACCCACTTGTTGAACATCCAGGGCATCAGATGGCCGAGGTGCGTGCTTCCCGACGGCCCTCTCCCGGTGTAGAGCGTGAACGTGTTCCCCTTGTCGTGCTCATCCAGCAGCCAGCCCAGATCCCTGTGCGAATAGAAGATCCCGCGCCTCAGCATCGGATGCAGCGGACCGTACTTGGACAGTCTGTCTAGGAGGGCGTCGTCCATGGGGGATGTCCCGAACTGCTTCATCAGCAGACCGTAGTCGATATCCCCTGTGACCTCCCACGGTGTGACCTTGAAGTCCTCGGGCATGGCTATAACCGATACCGCCCATGCGCGCTTGCATTAAAATTGTTCGCGCCGGGCGATGGTTATTACTAGGACCCGGAGGATGAACTGGCATGTTCAGCATCCTGGGCCGCGAGGCCCTGTACGTGGAGATCGCAGACGTGTTCATGGCCCGCATGACGGAGCTGGCCGATGCGGATGATGAGAAGGAGAGGTACCTCGTCGATACATTCGGCGTGTCCGACGTGTCCTACATGTTCAACGCCGTCGACGAGGTCCACACGTTCTTCATCAGGATCCCCAAGGACATAACCCCCGATCAGATCCAGACCATGGCCGATGCGGTCCTCGCCATCCTCGGGAGGACCGTGGAGGAGATCCCGTGCGTCGCCGTGGACGACATCCGTCAGAGATACAATGTCATCATCACGAACTACGAGGAGCCCGAGATCATAGGCATGAACAAGACCGAGGGCTACTCGTCCGGAGAGGTGTTCAGGCCCATCTTCGACTCCCTCGGCAGCGCCGGAAGGCCGAACCCCAACTTCGATTGACGGATCGGACCCTCCTTTCAGGGAAGCAGGAGTCCTCGGAGCGCCTGGGCGTTCCGGGGACGCCGTCGTCGCCCGAACGGGCGGACCTCCCATCGAGGCCCGAGTACAGGAGCACTGGGTGATCCGATTCCCAGTCGGCTGCCATATCCGCGACCAGCTCCGATTCGACGGACCCCTCGAACCTTATCAGTGAGAGCAACGCCTCCAGCACGACGAACGCCGCGGACGCGATGACGAGCCAGTATGTGGATGCGGAGGGATCTGCGGCGACGCATACGACTATGAGCGCGACCAGCAGGGGCACCGAGGCGGATGCCACTGTCCTGACGAAACCGTCGTAGAGCCTGTGCTCCAGGCCGGGTGCGCACACACGGACATCGGCTGTAGACAGAACGGTCCATGGAACGACCAGAGCCACGATGTACGTCGACAGGGTTATGACGGCGAACGCTCCGGACCCCAGGCCCATGCCGGCGGATGCGGCCGCGATCCAGATCAGCAGCATGGGGGCGGCGGTGGCCAGCATGGCGGAGGCCCTCAGGCCCCAGGGGACAGCCTCCCTGCGGACCGACCCGTCCATCCTCATATCCCTCGTGTCCAGCCCCGGCGGGACACCCGTCAGGAACATCTCGACCGCCCTTCTGCGGCCGGAACCGGCATGCTCCACATCGCGCAGGGCGGACGGCATGACCCTCCGGCACACCATGTCCGAAAAGGCGGATATCCCGGCCGACCCGAACAGGAGCAGGGCGGCTGCACCGACCGCCTCCCAGGAGATCGGATAGACGGCCGCCGGAACCGCTATGGAGGCCGCAAGCCTGTACCACGACCTGGTGGACGCCATATCGACGGCGCCCAGGACGATCAGAGGCAGCGAGAGGAGGACCACCGACGAGGCGAACCCCGCGTCGGTCACGAACGGGAGGATCAGGAACAGTGCGAACCCCGCCGCGGCGGAGGCTGCGAGGAGCCTCCTCCGGAGGACGGGATCTGACGGATCGAGGGGCATCATACGGATCGCTCCCTGTCGGTCCATGCCTCTACGGCCACTACGGCCCTGTCGCCCTTGTCCACACCCAGGATGATGCCCATGCTGCGGGACCTCCCGGTATCGAATGGACCCAGGACGGCGTGGGTGACGCCCTCCTTATGGAGGACGGACGAACGATCCTCCCTGGCAACGACCACGTTCACCGGATGGGCGGAATCGATTCTGACGTACAGCATGCGGTGCGGCTTCAGGTCGAACGGCACCGGGACCACGTTGCGGTAGCATCCGTCCACGGTGACATCGAAATCGCCGACGGAAATCTGCTCCGGACCGAACACCTGCTCCTTCTTCGCGAACAGCGACATCCCATATCCCCTGGAGTGCATCCTCATCTGGACTAATAAGCTTCACGAGACGAAGCGGGGCTCGTCGGGCAGGTCCAGATCGGTGGAGTACCTCCACATCCTGGGGTAATGGCCCGGCTCCATGAGGACACGGGTAGTCTGCACCGCCGGCCCGGATCTGGCGGCCAGGACCTTGTCCGCGGACACTGCCATCCGGCCCAGCCCGATCAGCTCGCCGCGGGCGGTCATCATGGCCACGAGGGCGTTCTTGCGTATGCCCTCATCCAGCATGTGGACCCCTTTGACCGACAGGTCCGCACCGTGGCACACCGCATCCACCGCCGTCGCCTTCACCACGACCTTGGGCAGGGGCTCCACCAGGGCCTCCATAGGTATGATCATGTCGCGCAGGTACTCCGGATGGCCGTACTGCTGCCAGAAGACATAGGCGTCCCTGATCTCCTGCAGGGTGTGGGCACGGCCCTCCGTCATCCTGCCAGAACGGGTCCTGCGGAGCTCTACCATGTTCGCTCCGCATCCCAGCACATCGCCGATGTCCACGCACAGAGTGCGTATGTACGTCCCGGCATCGCATGCCGCCCTGAACAGTATCTCGCGGCCCTCCACCTGCAGGACCTCCAGCTCCCTGATCGTCCTGATGCGGAGCTGCCTCTTAACAGCGGAGCGCACGGGCGGCAGCTGGTATATCTTGCCCTGGAATCTGGAGAAGACCTCGCGAACCCTCTTCTCGGAGCGATCGGCGTGGAGCCTCATGAGGCAGACGTACTCCTTGTCGGAGGACAGGACGATGTCGGTCAGACGGACGGCCTTGCCCAATGTCACCGGCAGGACCCCGCTGACATAGGGGTCGAGCGTGCCTCCGTGCCCGGCCTTCTCCATGCGGAGCGCGTCGCGCGCCCAGGCGGTGGCCTGATGGGATGTGGGACCGGACGGCTTGTCGAGTATGATGATGCCCCCCTGGAGGAGCTCCCCCAGGGTGCGGTCGGAGGGGCGCTTGCCCCACCGGTCCGGGATGGCATCGGGATCCTTGACGGCCATAGCGGGCATCGACGCCCTCCAGGATGCATTCGAGGACCTGGTCCGGCGTCTTATCGTCGGTGTTTATGACCATATCGTAGACGCTCAGATCGTTGATGTCGATGCCGTACCATTGGAGATAGCGCTTGGCCTCGGACCTCTGGCGGTCCATGGTGGCCGCGGTGGCGTCCTCCAGGGTCTCCCCCTCGCGCAGGCCCACGCGGGCCATGCGCACCTCGGGGCTGGCATCGATGTATATCCTGTACGCGTCGATGCCGTTGCGGGTGAGCATGTAGGCGGACAGCCTGGACTCGAGGATGAGATCCTCATGCGTCCGGGCTATCTCCAGGATCCTGCCGTCGATCATGTTGTCGATGGCGGGGTCGGCCTCGGCCATGGCACCGAGCTCTGAAAGGGAAAGGTGTTTCTCTGCGGCGAGGTCCCGGAAGATCCTTCCGAAGACCACTGCCTCGAGGCCCAGGGCCTCGGACAGTTTACCACAGGCGGTCGTCTTCCCGGATCCGGGAGGGCCGCTGATGGTTATCCTCATTCGGTCTCAGCCTTCTTGGCTTCGAGGTCCAGCCTCCTGAGGTCCTTCCTCAGGAATATGAACCTTATCAGTCTGTTCTCGATCTGCCCGATGGGCAGGCTCACCATCGTATAGATGACGATCCAGGAGGGCATGAACCCGAGCAGGTACTTGTTGAGGTCGTACCCCTGGGCCCACGGGATGTCCACCAGGGGCGGGTTCGACTCTGTGAAGTACTGTCCCGTGACCCCGTTGAAGTCCCCGACCAGCAGGAAGTACCAGACCCAGGCGTACACCGGCAGCAGGACGATCATGGTTATGGGCATGGTCTTCATCTGCTGGGTGCTGGCCTCCATGGACATCGCCATGATCTGGGGCTGCATCTCCTGGAGCTTCTTCATCTTGAACAGGTTGTTCTCGATTCTGGCCTGACGGAACTCCTTGTTGAAGTCGCTCTGGATCTGCTGGTTCCTGGCCATCTTGATGGGGTCGGACAGCAGGCTCCTCACGATCGTGCTGACCGTGATCATGATCAGCCCCGCGATGATCAGCGTCAGGACGGGATACTTCCCGTCGAACGCGATGTACTTGAAGACGCAGTCCAGAGCCTGGCCGATGTAGGACCTGAACATCATGACGACCATCATGACGACCAGGACCAGCATCATGCCCATCATGGTCTTGGACTGCATCTGGGGCTGCGGCAGCTGCTGCATGCTCTGGGGACTTCCGGGGTTGGGCATCCGCTCACTCTCCGTTTCCGAAGAATCCGCGCATCATCGGATTCATCTCCATCATCTGCTCGCGGCCTATGGCCTCGTACAGGTGGATGATGATACCGACGGTCAGCAGCACTCCGGTTCCGCTGGCGTTCCCTGTCGTACCGATCATGTCGGCGCAGGCGGCCAGGGCTCCGACCATGGCTCCCGAGAGGACGGTGATGGTGGGTATGTACCTCTCCAGCACCCTCTTGAGGACGCGCGGGTCGCGCCTGAATCCGGGGATCTGCATCCCGCTGCGCTGGATCTGGTTGGCGACCGCCTCGGGGCCCAGGTTGGTGGTCTCGACCCAGAACTTCGCGAACATGATGGATCCCATCACCATGACGGTGAAGTAGATCGCCATGTGGGCGAGATTCTGGATGGCCGTGTGCCCGTTCCCATAGTAGGTCGGATCCAGTATCGGCATGAGCCAGGTGTTCAGCCCGGTGGGGGCGGACAGGTACCATGCGATACCCGCGCTGGCCGTTGTCGACCCCTCGGCGTAGTACCCTAGGTACTCGTTGCCTCCGAGGAGGGGGATGCTGCTCAGGAAGCCGTTGCTGTAGAACAGCAGGCCGAGCATGCTGACGATTGCCAGCAGCGAGGACATCAGGATGACCGGGATGTTGCTCGCGTACATCAGCTTGATCGGGTAGCGGCCCCTGGCTCCCCTGGCGTTGCCATGGGACAGCGGCAGCTCGATGCGTGACGACTCCAGGTACGCGACGAGGAAGAAGATCACTATCGTTCCGATCAGCGCTATCACAGGGTTGTTGTTGTTGAGGAACACCTGCTCGTAGTAGCCTCCCGACCACTCCGCGGGGGATGCGTTGAACACGTAGTACAGCGCCATCGGGATGGTTCCCGCCGGAGGGTTGCTGAGGCTCATCGCGGACGACATGTCCACGGCGTTCCAGTTCAGGGTCCCTGTGAACAGGGCCTGCGCCACCCCTGCGGCGATGAACAGCGATATTCCGCTCCCGACACCCCACTTGGACACGACCTCGTCCATCATGAACAGGATGTACGAGCCCGCGAACAGCTGGAGGATGATCAGCAGCTTCGAGCCGGCGCCGCCGAGGAGATCCACGGCGGCGTCGGAGGGCACCAGATATCCGAATACCTGGGGCACGGCCTCGAAGAAGATCATCACGATGACCAGCAGCTTGAGGACGGACTGGTAGCAGGCCTTGTCCTCGCGCTTGGTGAGGTCGAGCTTGATGATCTTAGCTCCGACGAACAGCTGCATTATGATCGATGCAGTGACAATGGGACCGATTCCGAGCTGCAGTATAGAACCGGAAGCGCCTGCCATTATGGTCCTATACTGAGCGAATATGTCCAGGGAATCTCCCTGGTCCAAGCCGTACAGGTACACATTGGTCATCACGAAATAGAGGACCAATATGATGATTACCCACATCATTTTCGTCCTGAAGTGCACATGGCCCTCGGGACGTTTGACGGAGGGTAGCCTGTCGGACAGGGGCTTGACCTTGTACAACAGGCTGGGTGTCTCTTCCATCTCTATCTACACTCCGGTTGATCTCACTCTGCGGCGACGGATCCGCCCGCCGCCTCGATCTTCTCGCGGGCCTTGGCGGACGCTTCTGCGACGGTGACGTTCACCGCGATGCCGATGCTTCCTGTGCCGAGGAGCTTGTCGATGCCGGCCTCGGAGAGGTCGACCTTGTAGGCCTCCCCCTCCTTGGTGGCAACGCCCATGGAGACGTATCTCTCGATCTGCTCCGCCAGCTCGCCGACGTTGATCGTGTTGTTGGCAACGACGAGGCACTCGGGTCTCTTGAAGCCGTGGCGGCCGTAGTGGTTGCGGTCGTACTTCAGCATCCCGATCTTGCCGGTCTTGCAGAGTCCGGCCTGCCCATGGCCTCCGATGATACCGGCACCACGGCCGGACTTCTTGCCGCGGCCGTGGGTCCTGTATCCCCTGAACTTCTTGGTCCTGCTAGGCATTCACTGCACCCCCAGCATCCTCACGACGAGGGCGTTGATGTCCGCACCCCTGTATCCCAGGGCGCCGCCGGCGCGGTACGAGCGCTTGTTACCCTCGTATCCCTTGACGGGCGGGTGGAGGCGGAAGACGGGCTTGACCCCGTCGACGTCCTGCATCTTGTAGTCGTTCTCGATGATCGCCTTGGCGAGATCCTCGACGGTGGCGAACTCGGACTTCTCCTTGAGATAGTCGTCGGTGACGGGGACGTCGCCGGCGGCCCTTCCGCGTGCACGGATGAGGGCGGCGAGGGTCTCCTCGTCGACCTCTCCCCAGGTGATGTAGTCCTTGGCCTTCTGGAGCATCCCCTTGATCGAATCGTTCTCGGGGACGACGACGGCGTGGTTGACCCTGTTGAGGTTGAGGAGGTCCATGGTGGCCTGGATGCGGTTGTTCACATCGGGGATGCCGCGGACGCGGATGACTACGTACGTCATCTTCACTCCTCCTCGGTCTGCTCGGACTCGGCATGGGTGATGCCGGTGGGCCCGGAGACGATGTTCAGGGTGCTGGCCTGCTCGTCGGTGACCCTCATGCGGGTCGTCATCTTCAGAGCCTCGAAGGTCGCCATGGCGTAGTTGACCTTGGTCTTGGTGTTGCCCCTGGCGAATCCCCAGGCGTCGTGGACGCCGGCGAGGGTCAGGAGGCTCTTGGCGACGTCTCCGACCGCGAGGGACACACCCCTGGGCGCGGGCTTGATGGAGACCGTGACGGACCCGGTGGATCCGACGACCTCGAACGGCAGGCTGTGGGCCGTGCCGCATCCGCACTGCCAGGAGCCGCAGCCCCTCTTGATCTCGATCATGTTCAGCTTGGCGTTGTCGATCGCCTTCTTGATGGAGGGACCGACCTCCTTGCCCTTGGCCCTGCCGATGCCGATGAACCCGTCGCCGTTTCC
>CAYUPU010000040.1:0-16044 GCA_964445265.1 uncultured Methanomassiliicoccales archaeon | reverse complement strand
CTTTAAATACAGAGCAGAATCCAGTGATGTCACTCCGTCACTGGATATTCAATATTCGGACAGGGATGTATCGGATCTTTCAGGAGGTCAGAGGCAGAGGGTGTTCCTCGCGAGATCGCTCGCACAGTGTCCGTCATTTTTCATATTTGATGAGCCGACCAGCGCATTGGACCTAAAGCATCAGATGAACACGATGATTACGATGTCAGACATCGTGCACAATATGAATGCCGGGATGATAATCGCACTACATGATATCAATCTGGCATTGAACTACTCCGATAAGGTACTGATGATCCGGAACCATAGGACGTATGCCTTCGGGAGTCCTGTCGATGTCATCACCGAGGAGAGCATCAGGGACGTCTATGGCGTGGATGCAAGAATTATAGAGGAGGAGGGAGGGCGCTTCATCCTTCCTCTGAAACCGTCGGATAATGGGATGGGTGATGAATGAATGGTCAGTAAGATAACATATCCGTTCTCCGCCATAGTGGGACAGGAGGAGATGAAGGAAGGTCTCATCCTGAATGCGATTAACCCCTCCATAGGTGGGATACTCATACGCGGCGAGAAAGGGACTGCCAAATCCACAGCAGTACGTGCTCTGGCCGCTTTGCTTCCTGACAGAGAGGTGGTGAACGGATGTTCCTGCGGGTGTCAATGGGGGCAATGGGATGATGCCTGTCCTGAGTGCCGTGAACGTCTGGAGTCCGGATCATTGGAGCGGTGCATTCAACCCATGCGCGTTATCGAGCTCCCACTGAGCTCTACTGAAGACCGTGTGGCAGGCACGTTGGATATCGAGCAGGCCATAAGTACCGGTAGGAAGAGGTTCGAACCCGGCATCTTGGCCAAGGCTAACGGCAACATTCTGTATGTGGATGAGATCAATCTCCTTGATGATCACATCGTGGATCTGCTACTGGATTCGGCCGCAATGGGTACGAACTATGTCGAGAGAGAGGGTGTATCGTACTCGCATCCATCGAGATTTGTTCTGGTAGGAACGATGAATCCCGAAGAGGGAGATCTAAGACCTCAACTTCTTGACAGGTTCGGCCTGATGGTCAATATCCAGGGCGAGTACGACGAGGCCAAGCGCTCCGAGATAATACGTAGGCGCTTGGCATTCGAGAAGGATCCAGAGGGATTCGCGGACCGCTATTCCGGGACCAATATGGAGATACATGATGCCATCGTGGAGGCCAGGGCTCTTGTCAGAGAGATTGAGCCTGATGGCAGGACGTTGGATATGGCGGTGAAGGTGGCGCTTCATCTCGGTGTAGATGGGCACCGCGCCGATCTGGCGCTCGTGAAGGCAGCATGCACGTATGCAGCATATCGTGGGAGATCTGCCGTCTCACCAGAGGATGTTATACATGTATCGAGGACGGTTCTTCCGCATCGTATGAGGCGCAATCCGTTCGAGGAATCATCCATGGACATAGATGAGGTCGAGAGATGGATGCGCGCTACAGTGGAGACGCTGTGAAGCATTTTCCCATCACGGCTCTTGTCGGTCATGAGAAGACCGTTCAGGCATTGGCGTTCGCGTTGCTATCCCCTGACATCCGCACTGTGCTTATTTGCGGTCCATCGGGTACGGGAAAATCCGTTGCTGCCAGAGCCGTGATCGGGATGAAGCCCGGCATACGTCTCGTGGAGGTGCCGACAGGCGTCACGATGGAGCAGCTCCTCGGCTCCGTCGATATGGAGACGGCGATCAGGGAAGGGCGGAGGGAAGCGTCAGACTCCATTTTGAGAAGGGCCGATGGCGGAGTCCTCATAGCGGACAATATCAATCTGCTGGATCCGGACCTCCTCCATACTCTCCTCAATTCTGTGCAGGAAATGGAGGTGCAGGAGATGGGTGGGTTCTCCGCACCCTACAGGTGCGATACACTGCTCATAGGCACCATGGACCCGGGAGAAGGGGAGTTGGATGAACACATACTCGATAGATTTGATATCTGCGTCTATACGGACGGCTGTGCTTTTCCCGAGGACAGGCGCGAGATCGTGATAAGGGTTCTGAGGTATGAGAGGGATCCATTCGGATTGATGTCGGAATTTTCCGCTGCCGAGGACGATGTCAGGAGGAGAATTGTAGACTCGTGTTATGATAGTGTGGAGGTTCCGGACGGTTTCCCATCTATGATCGCAGAGATATGCGAGAGGATGCATACAGAGGGGCACAGGGGCGATATATCCGTTCTGAACGTTCTCCGTGCCTCCTCGGCCTACGAAATGCGCGATGTGGCTACCGTCGATGATCTGAAGCGTGCCGTGTTCCTATGTCTTCAGCATCGCAGGCACGATGCCGCGCCACCGCCTGATGAGAACGATCCGCCTCCGAGCGAGTCTCCTGATGAGTCGGACAGAACGGAACAGGATGATAGTAGTGGAAATTCCAGTCAACAGAAGAGTGACGGGCAATCCGGATCGGATGGCGATGGACAGACGGATTATGAGGGGAAAGAGAACGGGGCATCATCCGGAGAGGCCTCCGAGCGCACATTCGGAATAGGGGAGCAGTTCAAGGTTGCGAACTACATCCCTCCCGAGGGGCGGAACAGTCGCAATAGGCGTTCTGGGCGTCAGGACACATCCAAGTCGAAGGATAGGTTTGGTCGCAAGGTAGGATACATAATACCGAAGGGGAAAGTGGACGATATCTCGCTCATTGCAAGCATTCTGACCGCTGCTCCGTATCAGCCGTACAGGGAGCATAACGGACTCGCAATCGTGCTCAGGAGCGAGGATCTTCGCGAGAACGTCAGGGTAAGGCGCAAAGGGACCACGGTGCTGTTTGTGGTTGACGGATCGGGTTCTATGGGCGCTCATAACAGAATGGTGGCGGTCAAGGGCGCCATACTGTCGATGTTGAATGATGCATACCAACGCAGGGACAAGGTCGGACTCGTGGTGTTCCGCGGAGATTCGGCAGAGGTGATACTTCCCCCAACGCGTAGTGTTCTGACGGCATATCGTGCTTTGGCAGATCTTCCGACAGGCGGGCGCACTCCGCTCGTCGAAGGTCTTCGCTCAGGATACGAAGTGCTTCGCAGAGATGCGGAATCCCGGCTCGAGCCAGTCATGGTCGTTCTTACTGACGGCAAAGGGAATGTGAAGGGTGGCGGATTCAATACAGCAGAAGAAGCGATAAGGAGCACGGCCGAAGTGATATCCGAGGTGCCGATGCGCACGATTGTCGTCGATACGGAGTCCGGCTTGGTTCGTTTCGGAAAAGCCAGGGATCTCGCATCGATGATGGGATCAGCATACATTGTTCTAGAGGACTTGAACGCGGAAATGCTCTCCGCATCGGTCAAAGTTGCCATGGGGCTATTCGAATGATTCGGTCGTGATTGATGGGGGTTGTGGATTGTCGGAAAGAAGAAAGAAGATTCTCGTGATGCTATGGCAGAGCCATCTGCCGATTTTGGAGCGTATCCGTGAAAGGTTGAATGTCGATCTGAAGATTTTCAAGCAGTCTAGATACTATGATGAGGGATTGACCACAGATTATGTGATCTCACTGATGCGCGAATGCGATGCCACGCTGGTCTATATGCAGAACTCGCAATTCTGTACCGATATGGAGGAGGCCATCCTACCGGTTAAGGATGAGTTCAAGATAATCAGTTTCGGCAATGATCCAAGCAAATGGGTGCTGACTTCCGTAAAACATGATTTGGCCATCCGCACGTTCGAATACATGCAGGAGAGCGGGGATGAGAATTTCGTCAGAATGTTCGATTCCATAGAGAAGGGATTGGGATGGAAGGAGGGTGATCCGATCCCTCCTGAGAAGATAGCATGGCAGGGGGTTGTGGATCCTGGAACAGGAAAGATCTATGAAAGCACTGATGAGTACATAGAAGAATCCGGAGTGGATCCATCCCGGCCGTTTGTCGGAATAATCGCATCGAGGCCGATGCTCTTCATGGATGGACTCAGAATCGAGAAGGATCTCTGCAGTGATCTTGTAGATCTCGGAATCAATCCCATTCTGACTTTCGTGTCGTTCTCCAAGAAACCCGATTTCGGAGCCATCAGCCACGGTGAAGCAATCTCTAGATTTTTCATGAAAGGCGAGGAACCCATCGTCGATGCCATGGTGAAGTTCTCCACAGGATTCATCGGTAGCAGCATGACGTCCGATCCGCAGGATCCAGAATCCCTCGATCTCTTGGAGAGGGTCAACGTCCCGATTTACCAGCCGGTGGTAATGGCCCGGATGTCAGAGGTGGAATGGAGGCAGAGCATAGGGTTGACTACCGACATCACCTGGCAGATTGCTTTTCCCGAGTTTGAGGGAATAATCGAGCCCATCATCATAGGGTCTGATATCGGACATGTACGCGCGGATGATAAGGATCGCGTGTCCATTGAGGACCGCAGGAGGATGTTCGCCAAGCGTCTCTTCAATATGGCGATGCTGAGGCACAGGCCCAACGATGAGAAGAAGATTTTGATATTCCTCAACAACTTCCCGTGCAACGGTGTCGAAGCCAATGTCGGCAATGCGGCGGGATTGGATTCGCTGGAGAGCGTGGCGATAATCCTTCAACGTCTGAAGGACGAGGGATACAAGGTAGTGGATCCGCCATGCAACGGAAAGGATCTAATATCCCGGATCCTGGATTCCAAGGCGCTCTCCGAGTTCAGATGGACCACGGCCCAGGAGATGAGGAAGCACGGTGGGGTCGTTCATGAGATGGATCTAGATGAATACAGTAGCTATTTCTCCACGTTGTCTGAGGATACGCGCAAGGATATCATCGCCACCTGGGGGGTGCCTCCGGGCGAGGGCATGGTCCTCGACGGCAGGATTCTGATCACAGGGGTATCGTTCGGAAATGTGATAGTTGCAGTGCAACCCAAGCGCGGATGTTTCGGCACTCGCTGCGATGGGCAGGTTTGCAAGATTCTTCACGATCCTGCTTGCCCTCCGACCCACCAGTATCTGGCAACGTATCATTACTATGAGGATGTCTGGGGTGCAGACCTCGTCATGCATACCGGGACCCACGGGAGCATGGAATGGACACCTGGAAAAGGTGTGGGGATGACAGGAGATTGTTATCCCGACATTTGCATGAGGAACGTTCCGCACCTTTACATCTACAATTCCGATAATCCATCGGAGGGGCTGGTGGCTAAGCGCAGATCATACGGGACCCTGGTGGATCATATGCAGCATCTGATGGTCGGTGTGAAGCTCTATGGTCATTTTGCGGAGTTGGACAATCTCCTATCCGAATATACGGTTGCGCGGAACGATCCCACCCATTCGGAGGAGCTACGGCAGGAGATCCTTGAAAAATGCAAGGATGCCAAATTAAGTGACATCGGACTGAGTGACGACACGCCTCTGCAGGAGTGCGTCCGCCTATGCCATGAGGCGCTTTCGAAGATGAGCAATTCCCAGATGAACAAGGGCATGCATGTGTTCGGGAGGATGCCGTCCGGAGAGGACAGGACGGATGCAGTCTATTCGATAGTCAGATACGGGGAGGACCACAACTCGTTGAGAGACAGTATCGCCGAGGCATTAGGATACGATCTGTCTGTTCTATACGCCAATCAGGGAAGCATCGATGAGGCAACAGGGCTCTCGTACGGTACTCTGATTAAAAATATAGGTGAAAGATCAAGGTCGTTTGTCAGTAGGATACTCGCAGGCGATGATATCTGCTCGGCACTGGATGCCGTCGGCATTCCTCACAGCAGTATCGATATGGATGACTTCATACCATTCGTCGATACTATCGTGGATATCGACGGGCGTATAGATGCGTCGGATGAGATCGGGTCTCTGCTGAATGGATACGAGGGTGGATACACTTCTCCGGGCCCATCGGGCTATATCACTCGCGGAAGGTACGACATCCTTCCAACAGGTAGGAATTTCTATGCGATGGATCCGTTTTCTGTGCCTACTAGGACCGCATGGAATGTCGGGTGCCGGATTGCCAAGGAGACTATTGCCAAATATGAGTCCGAGGAGGGCAGAGTTCCGGAGAGCATAGGATTGTTCTGGACGATGGGCGAGCTGATTGCTACAGGCGGGGAGACGATGTCGGAGTTGATGTTCCTGATGGGCGCAGAGCCCGTATGGAATGCCGACGGGCGTGTCGGATCGTTCAGAGTGGTGCCCCTTGAGGAGCTTGGGCGGCCGAGGATCGATGTCTCGATTAATATATCGTGCATTCTGAGGGACAATATGCGGAATGCGATAGATTTGATGGATGAGGTTGTGAATACGATAGCATCTCTAGATGAACCGTCGGAGATGAACTACGTGAGGAAGCACAGCTTGGAATCTATCGAAGTTGGCATGACGGAAGAGGAGGCCAACGCTCGCATGTTCGGAGCGCCTCCGGGAACATACACATCCGGCGTCAATCTGGCTGTGTTCGCCAGCGCATGGAAGGAGGATAAGGATCTGGCCGACATCTTCGTCAAAGTCAAAGGGTACGGATACGGTGGGAGGAAGAACGGAGAACCGATGTTCAAGCAGTTTGCCACCGTGCTGTCGAGGAACGATATCGTCTTCGATAGGACAGCATCCGATGAGACGGATATCTTGACCTGCAGTTGTCACTTTAGCAACATTGGTGGGATGATATCCGCATCCAGATACCTTTCTGGAAAGGATGTTAAGTCGTATTACGGCGATACGCGCGATCCACGGGAGTTGACCATCGGAACTCTGGCTGATGAATTCAGAAGGGTCATGAGGACCAAGACGCTCAATCCGGAATGGATAAGAGCGATGAAGGAGCACGGGTACAAAGGCGCCAACGAGATGTCCAAGCGCGTTACACGTCTTTTCGGTTGGCAGGCTACGACCCATGAAGTGGATTCATGGTTATTCGATGAGGTCGTGGAATCGTTTCTGAAAGATGAGGAGATGGTACAGTTCTTCAAGGACAATAACCCGTATGCCTTGGAAGAGATGTCCCGTCGTCTCTTGGAAGCCAATTCGAGAGGCCTATGGGATACGGATGAGGAGACGCTAGGTGTCTTGAAGGGTGTGTATCTGGATATAGAATCGGATCTGGAAGAAAGAGCAGGGGACGGCGAATTCCAGGGGGGTTCGGTGGATATATACGATCCTAAAAGCGTGAATGGGTGGAGCGAGAGGATGTCCGACCTTTCAGCGATGACCTCGTCGATTCGTGAGAGGAGGCCATCGCCGTAGGCGGAGTCCGATCATCCGGCCATGCGATACCGGATCGAGGGCTGTGAGCAGTCCTGTTCGGGGGCATTTCCGTCTCCGCGCCGCCTCTTGGCCTGCGCCCATGCAGTCCTTGCGCCGATCGTCATCAGATGTCTCGATCGCGCATTGCAGGCATCGTCACAATCGCCCGACATCCGGAATCGCCGAACATCATGGATGTCCAGGCCGTGTCATTCCGCGACCGTATCCCCCCTGGTTCCGCCGGCGTGCAGCGGTATCGGCCCGACACTTCCACGAACCTTCAAATACGACGGCATGGTTCAGGGAACCAGCACGGTCGAGGACGGTGCCTTTTTCCAATCACTAGATAGGAGACTGATGACCATGACTGAGGACACTCTTAAGACGGGCACGACCACAATTGGGCTGAAGCTGAAGGACGGGGTCATCCTGGCATCCGACCAGAGGGCCACCATGGGCAACCTCATCGCCCACAGCCACGTCCAGAAGGTCTACCAGCTTGCGGACAACCTCGGGATGACCATCGCCGGAGTCGTCGGCGATGCGCAGCTCATGGTCCGCTACATGCAGAGCGAGATCGCCATCTACTCCATGAAGAAGGGCGCGCCCATGTCGGTCAACGCCGCGGCCACCCTTCTGGCCACCGTCATCCGCCAGGGATTCTACCTGGGCACCATCGTCGGAGGCTACGACTCCACCGGAGGCCACATCTTCAGCATCGACGGCGCCGGCGGATACATCGAGGACAACGTCATGTCCGTCGGGTCCGGGTCCACCTTCGCTCTGGGGGCCCTCGAGGCGCTGTACAAGGATGGGATGACGAAGGACGAGGGCATCGACGCCGCCATCACCGCCCTGAACTCCGCCAGGAGGAGGGACAACTGCACAGGCGACGGCATGCTGGTGTCCTACATCGGCCCCGACGGGTACGAGTCCATCCCCCACGACGAGATCGTCTCCCGCTGCACCAGGCTCGGGTTCGATTTCCCGAACTGATAAGATAAGGTTCCATCAAACCCCTTCCCCAAACCCGTTCTCTCTTCATCACGGTTAATTCCGATCACAAGCAGGTCATCATATGAACGTCGACAGGCAGTTCGATACGCTCAGGGAGGAGGTCACCCGTGCCATGCCCCAGGGCATAGGCATAAAGGAGATCAAGTTCGAGGGGCCCATAGTAGTCGTCTATACGGACGACTACGACAAGGTCTCGGCCAACGATTCCATCGCCAGGTCCCTCGCCCAGGCGATCCACCGCAGGGTCGACATCCGCCCCGATCCCTCCTCCCTCGCCGATCCGGCCAAGGTGGAGGAGCAGATCCGCTCCATGATCCCGGAGAAGGCCGACATCTACGACATCAACTTCCTGGAGGAGACCGGGGAGGTCCATGTGGAGGCCGTGAACCTCTCGGAGGTCGTCGGAAAGGAGGGCAAGCTCCTGGCCAACATCAGGAAGGAGACCGGGTGGAACGTCAAGGTCATCCGCGCGCCCCCCATCCCGTCCAAGACCGTATCCGATGTCAGAGGGTACCTCAGGGCGAACCAGAAGGAGCGCCAGGAGATGCTCCGCTACACCGCCAGGCGCATCGCCAGGCCCAAGCTCGAGGGCGAGCAGTGGGTACGCGTCACCGCGATGGGCGGATTCAGGCAGGTCGGCAGGTCCGCCTCCCTCCTGACCACGAGGGAGAGCAAGATCCTCATCGACTGCGGGCTGGACCCCTCCTCGGACTCCACCCCATACTTCGGGATACCCGAGGCGCAGCCGCTGTCGGACATCGACGCCGTCGTCATCACCCACGCCCATCTGGACCACTGCGGCACGCTCCCGGCGCTGTTCAAGTACGGGTACAAGGGCCCGGTCTACTGCACCCCGCCCACCAGGGACCTGATGGCGCTGCTCCAGCTGGACAACATCAAGCTGGGGTTCGGGGAGAACAAGAAGACCCCCTATGAGGCCCAGCACGTGAGGCAGGAGATCCTGCATACGATCCCCCTCAAGTACAACGAGGTCACGGACATCGCGCCGGATGTCAGGCTCACGTTCTACAACGCAGGGCACATCCTCGGATCGGCCATCGCGCACTTCCACATCGGGGAGGGGCTGCACAACGTGGCCTTCTCCGGCGACACGAAGTACGAGAAGACATGGCTCTTCAATCCGGCCAACACGAGGTTCCCGAGGCTCGAGACCCTGGTCATGGAATCCACCTACGGCGGGCACAACGACATGCAGCCGTCCAGGGTGGACGCCTCCGAGCAGATGAGGAAGTACCTGCAGATGGCGTCCGAGCAGGGCGGCCACGTCCTGATACCCGTCTTCGCCGTCGGAAGGTCGCAGGAGGTCATGCTGGTCATAGAGGAGCTCATGCGCACCGGGAAGATACCCAAGATGAACGTCTGGCTGGACGGAATGATATGGGAGGCCACCGCCATCCACACGGCGTATCCGGAGTACCTCAACAGCCAGCTCAGGACGCAGATCTTCCAGCAAAACAACAATCCGTTCCTCTCGCCCGTGTTCAAGAGGGTCGAGACCGCGGACATGCGCGAGGAGATATGCCACGATCCCGCCCCGTGCATAGTCCTGGCCACGAGCGGCATGATGTCCGGAGGGCCCGTCATGGAGTACTTCCGCGAGTGGGCCGACGACGAGAAGAACTGGCTCCTGTTCGTGGGATACCAGTCCGAGGGGTCCATCGGGAGGACCATCCAGAGGGGCAGGCCGGAGATAACCATGAACCACCGCGGCAAGCCAATCACCCTGAAGATCAGGATGCAGAGGGAGACAGTGGACGGGTTCTCGGGGCACTCCGACCGGCGCCAGCTGATGCGCTATATCTCGAATCTCGATCCCAAGCCCGACAGGATAATCATCGGTCACGGCGACGACCGCAAGTGCACCGATCTGGCCTCGTCCATCTACAAGAAGTACGGGATCGAGACCAAGGCCCCTCAGAACCTCGAGACCATAAGGCTCAGGTGAGCGGCCCTCCGCAGGGGGTCCGGCGGGCCCCCTCCGATTCTTCCCGGCATACCCCCAGGGTCCGGGCCCGCATGCTCGTTGACGATGTGCCAGCACCCGTATGGCAACCTTTTTAGAGGGTCCCATTATGGCTGGCAGGTCTGTCCGCCGACGCATCGCAGGACGCGCATCGGCGGACCCGTGGCCCAGCGCCTTTCCCGGAGAGTAAGACCAATGGATGAAGCATTCTGCCCCGCCGTCAAGAAGAGAGTTCCAGCAGCATCGGTCGTCGGAGGAGGCGTCCCGTGGGGGGCGAGGCTCCTCTGCCCGGTGTGCGGAGGCGGTGTGCACGCCGTTCTGGGCTCCGACGGGGAGCCGCGCCTCGAGCACGACGTCCCTCCCGGAGGATGCCGCGGATCCGACGCCTTCGGGGACGACGACGCCGTCCCGGACTACGATCCCCTGGGCGATCTCGGCCTGAAGGACGATTTCGCCGACCGCCTTCCGGAGATAAGGAAGGCCGCGAGGCAGGGGAGGAGGACGGAGCAGTGCATCATGGGCTACCTGTGCGAGCACGGGGTGCTCGTCGCAAGGTCCGACGAGGACGCCGCCATGTGGTACAGCAAGGCCGCCAACGGAGGGGACCCTGCATCCAGGTTCCGTCTGGGACTCATGTATCTCGACGGCAGGGGGGTGAAGCGGTCCGACCGCGAGGGGATCAGGTGGATCAAGGCGTCGGCAGAGTTCGAGTTCGTTCCGGCGCAGATGCGCCTCGGCAGGATGTATTCCGAGGGGACGGTCGTCCCGCGGTCGCCGGAGAAGGCCCTGGACTGGTTCTCTCGCGCGGCCGAGGCCGGGGATGCGGACGCGTGCCTCATGCTGGCCCGCATGAACCGCGACGGCGACGGCGTGCCCGCATCGAGGGAGAGGGCCGCGGAATGGCTGTCCCGCGCGGCCGAAGCGGGATCGTCCGAGGCGATGTTCGCGATGGGCCTCCTGCTGGAGACTGACGGCAGCGGCGATGCGGAGGGGTGGTACCGCAGGGCCGCCGAGGCCGGGAGCGCCGCCGCGCAGGGCCGCATGGGGGATATATGCATTGAGAGGTCGTCCGAGGTTGTGGAAGGGGAGGATCCCCTGCAGGACGCCGTGCGCTGGTACGGCTTCGGGGCCGACGGGGGCGACGTCCATTCGATGGCCGCGCTGGCCGGGCTCCACGCCCGCGGCCTGGGCGTGCCGCAGTCGTACGAGGACGCGGCCCGCCTGTACATGAGGGCGGCCGGGAGGGGCCTCGCCGATGCGCAGGCGCGCCTGGGGATGCTGTACGAGCAGGGCCTCGGGGTCCCCGGGAGCGCGGAGACCGCATCGGACCTGTACGCCAGGGCCGCCGCGGACGGGTCGACCCTAGCCATGCGCCGCCTTGCCGCTATGCGCGAGCAGGGGATCCCGGCAGAGGGTCCGGACGGGTCGGTGCTGGACCTCTACGGACTCGCCGCGCGCCTGGGCGATCCGGCCGCCATGGCCAGGATGGGGGCCGCCTACGAGAGCGGCGAAGGGGTGCCGGCCTCGGCGGAGAGGGCCGCCGAGCTGTACAGGGCCGCGGCCCTGCTGGGGGAGCCGTCCGCCGCGGTGGCGCTGGCCAGGATGCAGACGGGCGGGGCGCTGGATGCGGATCCGGACGCGGCGGGCATGGATCTCCTGAAGGCGTCCGCGGAGAAGGGCTCCGCCGATGCGCAGCTCGAGTACGGGCGCGCATGCCTGGAGGGTGTGGGCGTCCCGCGGTCGGACGACGAGGGGTTCGGGTGGGTGTCCCGGGCGGCCGCCCAGGGGCTCCCGTACGCGCAGTACCTGCTGGGAACGCTCTTCGAGGCCGGCAGGGGGACCGCCGCGTCGATGAAGGATGCGGTGCACTGGTACTCCCTGTCCGCGGGACAGGGGTCCGAGTGGGGGCAGTACGCCCTCGGATCCGCCTACGAGCACGGGCGCGGCGTCACGGGATCCGATTCCTATGCCGTCGAATGGTACACGATGGCGGCGAGGGCCGGCCTGGAGGAGGCCGTCTCCGCTCTGGATTCGTTGTTCAGGCAGGATCGGGGGACGGGCGAGCTCCCGCTGGACGTCGTCTCCGCCTACCGCCGCGCGGTGAAGGGCGAGGCGGAGGCCAGGTTCGCACTGGGAGCGGCCTATGAGGCCGGCAGGGGGGTCCCGCTGTCCATCGCCATGGCGTCCGAGTGGTACGCGGATGCGGCGGAGGCCGGGAGCGCGGACGCGTTCGCGGCACTTGCGAGGATAAGGAAGGCGCGATTGCGAAGTGATATACCGGTCCGTCTATCTGACGGACCGGATTTCAGAGTGATGTGAATCGCTCCATCATGACTCTGAAGCGTCCGTGGATGTTCTCCACGAATGCTCTGACTCCATAGACCTCGTGTATGCATTCCGGAGTAAGGGCCTCTACCGGTGTTCCTGCGGATACCACGTGACCGTCATGTAGGAGGACGATCTTATCGCAGTATTTCATCGCTAGATCGAGGTCGTGAATTATAGCGCAGGCACAGACGCCCTTGTTGTCCACTAGGTCGCGGATGAGACTCATGACCTCCATCTGATATTTCACATCAAGATTGGACGTGGGTTCATCCAGGAGGAGGACCTCCGCATCCTGTGCGATCGCACGTGCGATGAGCACTCTTTGAGTTTGTCCGCTGCTGAGCTCGTCGAACGGTTTTGCTGCGAGATCGGCCACATCCAGTTCTTCCATGACGTTCCAGACGATGTCCTCGTCTTTCTTGGATGTCTGCCATTTGATGTGTGGCTTCCTCCCCATCATGACGACATCGTAGACCATGGGAGCGGCCATCTCATTAGTGCTCGATTGTGGAACAAGCCCTATGCTCAGGGCAAGTTCTTTGCGGCTATATTCCTTTACATCGCGGTCATGCAGGACTATCTCCCCTTGGAACGGTTCAAGAATGCGGTTCAGACATTTCAGGAAGGTCGTCTTACCGGAGCCATTTGGTCCTAGAATCCCGAGGATTTCCCCACGACCTATCTCAAGCCCCACGCCATCCAGAATTATCATGTCATCATTGTAGCGGAAGTGTATATCATTCGCGCGAATAGTGGATTCTCTAGCCATATTACAGCCCTCTCCTAGAATAGAGCATATAGACCATTATCGGGGCCCCTATCAAGGCGGTTATGGCTCCTACAGGAAGCATTAGCGGCGCTATCACCGATTTGGCTATGCAATCGGCCACAATCAGGATGATGGCTCCGAAGCATGCAGCCGTGGGGACCAGCCATCTAATGTCTGTGCCTACCAGCTTGCGGCATATGTGCGGGGCGAGGAGGCAGACGAACCCTATCGGCCCGGAGCATGAGACGCACAGGGCTGTCATGAAGCACGATATCACGAGAGCAGAGCTCTTGACAAGCCTGATATTCACACCTAGGGCCGACGCGGTATCGTCTCCCATGCGCATTATATCCATGTCCTTTCCGAAATATAGGGAGAACGCTAGGTATATAATCAGACCTATGCTCAGAACCGGTACCATCCACATTTTCGCATCGGTCAGGTCACCTATCGTCCAGAACACCACGTTGGACACTGCGGAATCATCGCCGAAGTACTGCATTATCGAATTGATTGAACTGAAGACGTAGGAGAACGCCACTCCACTCAGGACCAGCGTGACCGGACTGATTCTCTTCCGGGACATCACCAGCAGCATTGCAGCCACCGGTATCAGCGAGAAGATAAAGGCGTTGGATATGAGTCCCGCCTCTCCTCCGACGATCGAGATACCCAGTATGTAGTAGATGGATGCGCCCACACATGCTCCGGATGACACTCCTAGCGTGTACGGAGTGGCCAGCGGATTCTTCAGAATCGATTGGGTTATGCACCCTCCTATCGCAAGCATGGCCCCTACGAGGCATCCTACCAGGACGCGCGGGGCACGAAGCTCGGTGACTATGAACACGTAACGGCTGTCATAAGCCGGAAACACATCGGGAAAGAGCTGTCCGAAGAGGATCTCGTACGCTTGTTTCGCGGTCAAACTGGATGTGCCCACGGTCATGGCGTAGAACAGTGAGATGAATATGCCAACCGCCATTATCGAGAGGAATACCACGCGCTGGGATTTTATTTTCAGGATCTTGTTGCGCTGGAGCGCAATATCCATCTTTTCGAATTCGGTTTGCAAAACGATCGTTGCTCCGGAATTACCGGGGGCTTGCGCCCCCAGCGTTTGTTCAGGCGTTCGTCACGAAGAATGTGCCGTGCTTGCTCAGGTCGTAGTCGAACCCGATGAGATCTATGTACTTCTGGAACTCCTTCTGGAGGTCGAGATCGGGGAACAGGTCGGAGTGGATGACAGATGCTACAAGGATAGCGTTCATCAGACCGCCAGAGGCTCCGTTCATAAAATCTCCTGGAGTGAGGTACATGTTTTTGGGATCGCAGCTGTCCGCGAAGTAGGGTATGTTTGCCAGAGTCGTCTGGGCCTTCTTGTACTCGGAGGAATCATCACACAGATATCCGTGATCGGGAACTGTTGCAGATATGGTGCCGGATCCTGTGTACTTGGTGCAGTGGAAGAACGCATAGTCATAGTCCTGCTCGATAAACCATTCCATATCGGCGCTAACATTGGCCGTGGGTCTGTTCTTTTTTACGATCTCCCCCGGATATTTGTCAATGAGATTGGTTCCGCCGGCGAGCTTGACGGCCTGCCAGGGGACGGTATTGTCTGGGAATATGCGCATGGTGTTAGTGGTGGTCTTGATCGTGGATCCATCTGTATCCATTTTGATGCAGCTCCCGTATCCGGTATAGAAGACGACAGGACGGTCGCTGTCACTTAAAACAGAGGTTTTGCTGTAGAGCATATTCCAGGTCTCGAGGTACCAGTTGACGTAATCAACGGCTTTCTCGATGTTGTTAAACATGTATCCGGCTAGAAGAGCGGACATTACGGGGCTGGCCGCGTATATATTTTCGAAGTCGAACACCAGGGTGTCGAGTCCGACCACGACAGCTTGGGTGTTGTTTTTGTAGACAGGCCCGTAGTCTTCCGATACAACCCATACATCGGGATTGGCTTCGGCGGCCTTTTCATAGTCGGGAGATACCCTGGAATGGAAGTTGACTATGTTGTTCGTGTCAGCGTTCATCAGATAGTAGTCCTTCAGGACATACAGGGCGTTAGTGCAGGCCACGATTCTATCCTGGGCCCCGACGAGATTGAGAAGTTCTGCTGTGGCGAAGTAGTCGCAAGCGATCCTCTTGACGTCAAGAGGTACAGTACAGAGGTGTCCGAACGTATCGATAAGATTCATCGTCGTTCCAGAGCGGTCTATAATCCCCTGTAGTATCTTTATATCGTCAGCATCCACTTTGTTGTCGAGATTCGCATCTGCAAGATAGTAGCTTTTTCCCTCATCTTTCTCCTTTACCTTGATCAGAGCCGAGGTTGGAATTTTACCGTCGATGTAATCCTGGATTATAGCAATATCCTCATTATCAAGTTTGTAGTCGCCGTTGGCGTTTCCGAATATAATCAGGTAATTTCCACTTTTGGCGAGTTCATCAATGGGCATTTCTTTCCTTTCATCATCACTGTTTATGACGGCATATGTGCCACAGGCAGCGATTACTAGTGCCAAGATAGCGATAATTGTGATAAGTTTTTTATTCATATGACCAGTTGGATTGATAATCCAACATATAATTTTTGTTTCTATTATATAATAGTGCTCTTGATTTTAATGAATATTATTCGATATGATTATTTAGAAGGATTTTGTAATGTGTTAAGTCACCAGTGAGTTGATGCGATAGATATCACGATCGAACATCAGA
>CAYUPU010000039.1:0-16683 GCA_964445265.1 uncultured Methanomassiliicoccales archaeon | reverse complement strand
GCGGTCGCAGGATCCAGAGTCCCGCATGATTGACCACTACACTACGAGGCTATCGGAATCTCCTCATTCCGTGGTTGTTCTTAAATCTATCTGTCGGAGCGGACCGTTGGAGGAATCTGGAAGGTGTTTGGGCACCGGGCCGGAGGGGCCCGGCGACGGATCACTGGACGGCCTTCTCGACCTGCGAGAAGATGTCGTCTATGGATCCGATGCCCTGGATTGTGGTGAGAACCCCCTTGTCGCTGTAGTATCCGATCAGCGGCATGGTATTCTCCCTGTAGACCCTGAGCCTGTTCTTGACGGTGGCCTCGGTGTCGTCGTCCCTCTGATAGAGGCTCCCTCCGCACTTGTCGCACACCCCCTCGGTCCTGGGGGGATTGTTGACGAGGTGGTAGACCGCGTTGCAGTCCGGGCATGAGCGCCTGTTGGTGAGCCTGGAGACCAGCTCCTCGTCCGGGACGTCGAGGTTGAGGGCGAGGTCGACGTCGATCTGCTGGGCGAGGGCGTCGGCCTGCTCGATGTTCCTGGGGAAGCCGTCGAGGATGACTCCTCCCTCGGCTGCCGCGATCTTCTCCTTCATGAGGCCGATGATCAGCTCGTTCGGGACGAGGGCGCCCGAATCCATGTAGCCCTTGGCCTTCTTGCCCAGCTCGGTGCCGTTCCTCACGGCCTCGCGGAGCATGTCGCCGGTGGACAGCCTGGTGTATCCGAGCTTCTCGCTGAGGAGCTCGCCCTGAGTTCCCTTCCCGGAGCCAGGGGGCCCCAGGAGAACGATAACCGATTTCATGGGCGAGGCCAGAGCGTCATGTTATAAAGGCGTGCCCCCCGGCGCCGCCGGCGTCCCTGCCAATGCCCCCATGCGCCCCATCCTCGCTCGTACAGATGCTCGCTGAAGTACCTGTCGCCCCTGTCGGGCAGCACGGTCACGATGTTCCCTTCGACGGTCTCGGACAGCTTCCGCACCGCGGCGAGCGCGGCTCCCGACGAGGACCCGGCGAATATCCCCTCATGGGAGGCCAGCCTGCGGCATTCGTCGACGGCCTCGTCGTCGGTGACCTTGATCACACGGTCCACCAGGGTCATGTCCATGGTATCGGCGATGAAGTCGTTCCCTATCCCCTCTATCCTGTACTCGTGCTTCTCCCCGCCCCCTATGAGAGATCCGACGGGGTCCGCCAGCACCCCCTCGACGTGAGGGTCCATGCCCTTGAGGTAGCCTACGATGCCGGTGAACGTGCCTCCGCTCCCGGCCCCCATCACAGCGTAGTCCACCTTCCCGCCCAGGTCCCGGAATATCTCCGGTCCTGTGCTCTCGAAGTGCGCGGCAGGGTTCGACGCGTTCCTAAACTGGCGCAGGGACACGGATCCCGGGATCTCCTCCAGGAGCTCCTCGGCCCTCCGCTCGGCTCCGAGCATCCCATCCTCATGAGGGGTGACGACTATCTCCGCCCCGAGGGCGCGCATGAGCGTCAGCTTCTCAGCCGAGAACTTGCTGGGGACGACGAACACCACGCGGAATCCCCTGTTCAGCGCGTTGAACGCGATCCCCATGCCCATGTTGCCCGCCGTGGCCTCGACGATGGTCCCGCCGTCCTTCAGGAGCTCTTTGGAGCACGCGTCCCTTATCATGCACTCGGCCGTGCGGTCCTTCACGCTGCCGGACGGGTTCCACAGCTCCAGCTTGGCGTACACGTTCACACGTCCGGGGAATCCCATGTTCCTCAGATGGATCAGAGGCGTCTCGCCTACGAGGTCTTGCATAGATTCGTAGAGCGTCATGTCCTGGCCTCCTCGATGGCCGCATCCAGGTCCGCGATGATGTCGTCGACGTCCTCGATCCCGGGGGACAGGCGGATCAGGCCGTCCGTTATCCCGATCTTCTCGCGGATGTCCGCGGGTATGGATGCGTGCGTCATCGATGCAGGGTGGCATGCCAGCGACTCCACTCCGCCGAGGCTCTCGGCGAGGGCGATCATCCTCAGGGATCCGAAGAAGCGTCCGATGTCGTATCCGGCCCGCAGCTCGAAAGAGATCATCGCGCCCCCGTTCCTGGCCTGCGCCCTGTTGATCTCGTATCCCGGGGATCCCGGCAGCCCCGGATAGTGGATCACTTTCACGGCGTTGCTCTCCTGCAGATGCCTGGCTATCGTCTCGGCATTGGCCACGTGACGGTCCATGCGCACGGCCAGGGTCTTAATTCCTCTGATGAGGAGGAACGAGTCGAACGGTCCTAGCACGCCCCCGGTGGCGTTCTGTATGAACGCTATGCGCTCGGCCAGCCCTTCGTCTTTGACGACCGCCAGCCCCGCCACGAGGTCGCTGTGTCCGCCGAGGTACTTCGTGGCGCTGTGGACCACGATATCCGCGCCGAGCTCCAGGGGCCTCTGGAGATACGGGGTCATGAACGTGTTGTCGACGATGGACAGCGCATCGTGCCTGTGGGCCGCCTCCGACACCATGCGGATGTCCGTCACGGTCATCAGGGGGTTGGCGGGACTCTCCACGAGGACCGCCCTGACGTCGTCGGTGAAGCTGTCCTCCAGAGACTCTTTCGATGTGGTGTCCGCGATGGAGTAGGTGATCCCGAAGCGGTCGAACACCTTGTCCAGCACACGGAACGTTCCGCCGTACACGTTCTCGGAGATCAGCACGCGGTCGCCCTGCTCCAGTAGCGAGAGGACCGCGGTTATCGCCGCCATCCCCGATCCGAACGCGAATCCGGCCGTACCGCCTTCCAGTTCGGTTATGAGCTTCTCCAGGGCCTCTCTCGTGGGGTTGCCAGTCCTGCTGTACTCGTATCCTCTGTCCTTTCCGAGCCCGTCCTGTCTGAACGTTGACGTCTGGTATATCGGGATGGTCACCGCCCCTGTCCTCTCGTCCGACGATATCCCTCCGTGGATCAGCGCGGACTCGATCCCCATGTAGTCTGGCATTGTATCATATCCTTTCATCGGGCCGGAGCGTCCCGACATTATTTCCTACTATTCCTATATGATATAAGTAATTAATCGGCCCGTGGGGCTCCGGGCCGATGGGTGCGGCGCTTGCGCGGACCACCGCGTCCGCTTCCAGGAGGATGGCGAGCGAAGTGTCCGATGCAGATCCGGAGGCCTTCTTCCCGACCTCCGGCTTGCCGGACGGGTTCACGCTCCCTATGGTCCCGGTCTGCTCCTCCGCGCGCGCAACCTATTATAATGGAGGGGGCAATCGACTGGATCAGAGAACTAGGTGGCTCAAATGGATCAGACCATCATCGACCAGATCGAGGCCGTAGTGGGCAAGGAGGGCTACTCCGTGGAGCCCGCGGTCCTGTACACATACGGATTCGATGCATCGATCTACCATCACACCCCGGATATCGTGGTGCAGCCCCGCACCACGGAGCAGGTGTCGGAGGTCATGAAGATCGCGTACGCCAACGGAATCCCCGTCACACCCAGGGGTGCTGGAACGGGCCTCTGCGGCGCGGCAGTCCCGATCAAGGGCGGGATCGTCATGGCGATGCAGAGGATGAACAGCATCAAGAAGGTCAGCGTGGCGGACGTCTGGGTCGATGTAGAGGCCGGCGTGGTGTACAACGACCTGAACGCCGAGTTGGCCAAGTACGGCTTCTTCTTCCCGCCATCTCCCGGTTCGGCCGAGGCCTGCCAGATCGGCGGGATGGTCGCCACGAACGCATCGGGCATGCGCGCTGTGAAGTACGGCGCCACGAGGGATTTCGTTCTCGGGCTCACATTCGTGAAGGCCGATGGCGAGATCGTCTATGCCGGGACGCACACGATCAAGGATTCGTCCGGATATCAGCTGGCCAGGCTGATGTGCGGCTCCGAGGGCACTCTGGGTATAATCACAGAGGTCACCCTCAAGCTCACCACCAAGCCGAAGAAGAGCGGGTCCTGTTTGTGCACCTTCGATGATGTGGAGGATGCTGGCAGATGCATATCCGCCATCATCGCCAAGCCTCTGATCCCCGCGTCCTGCGAGCTCATGGACAGCGTCAGCATCGAAGCGGTCAACAAGGTCAGGAACAATCCGTTCCCCGCGTGCCAGGCCCTCATCATAGTGGAGGCCGACGGCGAGACCGATGAGATTGTCGAGAGGGACATGAAGATCATAGAGGAGGTGGCCGCGAGCTGCAACGCCACGTCCGTCGTCGCCACCCGCGACAAGGACGTCATAGCCAAGTGGACCGACGGCAGGAAGTCCGTCCTGTCCTCGCTCTCCGCGCTCAAGCCCGGGTACTCCTGCGTATCCCTGGCGGACGACATGGGGGTGACCATCTCCCAGGTTCCCAAGGCGGTCAAGGCGTTCAAGGAGATATCCGAGAGGTACGATGTCATCATAGCCACCTATGGTCACGCTTCCGACGGGAACCTCCACACCAAGATGATTCTGGACTGCACGGATCAGGGCCAGTGGGACCGCGGGGTCAAGGCCGTCACTGAGATCTTCGAGTTCTGCGTCGCCCTCGGCGGCACCGTCACGGGGGAGCACGGGGTGGGTCTCTCCAAGGCCCCGAACTTTATGGAAGAGAGGCGCTCCGAACTCTCGTCAATCAGGGCCATCAAGCAGGCGATGGATCCCAAGAACATCCTGAATCCTGGCAAGTCCGAGCAGTGGACCGGGCCGTTCCTGGCCAATCTGAGGTACCCGTGCCCGCCGTACATGGGGCACAGCTCGCCGAAGGCTCCTTCCTCCGAAGCCGAGGAGTGAAACCTGTTCTGCCGGGGTCCTCCCCGGCGATGTTTCCCTCGAGACGCCTGTCAGGCCCAGAAGAGATCTGGCATCCACAGGTGGATGTACGCCACTTCGAGCGCCGCCGCAGCGAACACGGCGATGTACAGAGGGATGCTCCAGGGCCAGATCTTGGACCCGTCCAGAGGAGGCAGCGGGAGAAGGTTGAACAGCGCGAGGAACGCGTTGAGGTTGGCCAGAAGCAGGAACACGAACACCCATGCGCTGTGGTTGAACGCATAGCATCCGAATATTCCGATCAACGCGAGGACGATGTTCACCGCAGGTCCGGCCATGCTGATGGAGGCGTTCTCCTTCCTGTCGGGATTGCCTGCGATTATGACCGCGCCGGGGGCCGCGAAGAGGAATCCGAACGCCGACGAGACCAGCGTTATCACAAGCCCCATCGGGAACATCCTGTACTCCGACCTCATGCCGAGGTTCTGGGCGGTGAACTTGTGTCCGAGTTCATGGAGCAGGAAACTGAGGAACACGAGCCCTAGACAGGTCAGGAAGAGGATGATCCATTTCTCCGTCGAGCCGTAGGTGGCCTCCAGGTACCATGAGAACGATCCTACGCCGCCGCCTCTGTACAGGATCATGAACGCGAGCGAGAGCACGATCATGGAGACGGCGATATCGCCGAGCTCGCGCCTGCTGAATCTGGACCTCCTGCGTCCGGGCGTGATGTCGATGTAGTCCCCGTCCATGGGTCTGCCACATCCTCATGTCTTATAAATCATGGCGGTTCTCGCTACGAAGGATGGCGGACAAGATCAGGGCTGCGCACGGGAAGGAGGCGCTCCGCTGGTGCGATTCCTGCGGAACGCTCCTGCTCGGGGACTCCTGCTCGGCATGCGGATCCCCGGGAAGGGAGTTCAGGGTCAACAGCCCTGGGGACATCCGGCCCTGCATGGGGGATTCCGTAGACGTGGTCCTGACGCTGTTCCGTGAGTCCTTCGGGACGGATGCGCCCTTGAAGGGGCGCGCAGTGTTCTTGAACAAGGTCCCTGGCGAGGACAGGGCGGACGAGATAGTCGCCCACGGAGCGGTCCTGGGGGTTATGCGCTACGATCTCCGCGAGGAAAGGCTCGTCCTCGATCTCCGCCAGCCCGGCGCCGAGCTGTTCGCTCCGGTCGCTGCGAGAGGGGTCGTGCGGTTCTCCGGGATGTCCGGGCACCTCAAGGGCAAGACGATCCCGGGGGCCTGCATATCGGAAGCGTCCGACGGGATCCGCACCGGGGATTCGCTGATCCTCATGAAGAAGGGCGGGAAGATCGGACCAGGCACTGCGCTGGCCCCCGGGCCGGGGATGAGGGCGTCGGACCGCGCAATCAGGATCCGCGATCTGGATGCTCCCGCAGGCATGCCCGTCTCGCCTCCGGCCGGATTGGAATGTTTCGTGTCCGCTAACCGCGGCCATATCAGGCGCATACAGAGGGCCGCGGTAAGGGAGATGTCGAGATTCCTCAGGGAGGGGAACCCGAAGGGCCTCCCGGTCACGGTGTCTTTCTCGGGGGGCAAGGACTCCCTGGCGGCATGCGCGCTGGCGCTGGAGGTCGTGCCGGACCTGGAGCTCATAAACATAGACACGGGCCTGGAGTTCCCGGAGACTGTGGAGTACGTCGACCGGTTCGCCGAGAACCATCGCCTCAGGCTGCACAGGGCCCGTGGCAACGACGGGTTCCGCGATAATGTGGATGCGTTCGGCCCTCCTGCCAAGGATTTCAGATGGTGCTGCAAGGTCTGCAAGCTCGGGCCCGTCACCGATACTATAGACAGGAACTTCCCGTCGGGGACCGTCACGGTCGAGGGGAACCGCAGGCTGGAGTCCTTCGCCCGTTCGGGGATCGGATTCGTCACCAGGAATCCGTTCGTCCCCAATCAGGTCAATCTCAATCCAATACGCGGATGGAGCGCGGCGGAGGTGTGGGCGTACATCCTGATGCACAGGCTAGAGTACAACCCTCTCTACGACCGCGATTTCGAGAGGATCGGATGCTACTTGTGCCCAGCATGCCTGGAGAGCGAGTGGAGGAACACCGCCCGCATCCACCCCGAGCTCGCGTCCGAGTGGGACGGCTGGCTGAGACGCTATGCCGATGCCCGCGGCCTGCCGCCGGAGTACGCGGAGATGGGGTTCTGGAGGTGGAAGGCGCTCCCTCCGAAGATGGTCCAGATCGCGGACGAGATGGGCCTCGACATGAGGCCGAAGAGCCAGGCCGGTCCGTCCATGCGGCTTACCAAGGGCGCGTCCCCGTGCACCGCGGGAGGTTACTCGGTGGAGGCGGTGGTCTCCGTGCCGAGGCAGAGGGACTTCTCATACACCGAGGACGCTCTGCGCACCGTAGGCGATGCCAGGTACTCGGACGAGTACGAGATCGCGCTGCTGAGGCTCCCGATAGGCAGGGCCAGGCTCTTCGGCGGCGGGCAGGTCTCCGTGAACGCTCCGGACGCCTCCAATGCCAGGAGGGTGTTTGAGAGGTCCGTCAAGGCGCTGATAAGGGCGATGATGTGTACGGAGTGCGGCATCTGCGAGAAGGGATGTCCACGGCGCGCCATCAGGATGGACGGCGGCATGAGGGTGGATCCGGAGAGGTGCACCCGTTGCGGCAGATGCGAGAGGTCCTGCATGGTCGTCCACTACTACGACAGGCTGATGGAGGAGGCCGGACCTCCAGGAACGTGCCGGCGACAGCATGCGTCTCCGGCTCCAGTGCAACCGTCTCGGCGAACCCGTCCTGCCGTGCCTAATGTTTTAAAAGGCATGCCCTGTTGCGAGCCGCATGGACACGGTCATGGGAGTCGCGATGCTCGTCGGCATCGCACCTGCGTTGGCGCTCATGTTCCTCGGGACGAGGGATTACACCTATCCCCGGACGGAGCGCCCGTTCTTCAGCGACGCATCCTTCTTCATGCTCTTCGTTGCAGGGATGATCGAGGGTTCGGTTCTCTTCTTCGTCCTGCGCATATTCAACGCACCCTCCAGCATCCTGCTGATGGTGCTGTTCGCCGTGGTCCAGACGATGCTGCTGGTAGTGTCCATGAATCTGAAGCGGTACAGGGGCAAGTCCGATTCCGTGTTCTACGGTTTCGCGCTGGGGCTCGGCAACGCGTGCGGCCTCTCCGCAGGCTTCTGCTATCTCATCTACGGATCCCTGTCCGATGCCGGCACAGGGATGGACGCCTCGTTCCTGTCCCTAATCGTCATATCCGTGTCCATGGCCCTGGTCCTCGGCTCCTGCGGAACCACCGTGGGCGAGGGGATCGCCAGGCACAGGGTGATGGAGTTCGGTCTCCAGGCGCTTCTGCCTGCGGTCGCGTACTACATGCTCTTCAGCGCCTCGATCTCGCACGGCGACGGGATATGGTTCTATGCGTTCCTGTTCCTCATGCTGGTGCTGTCCGGCCTGAACTACTACTATGTGATGAACCGCAGGCTGCCTCAGATCGTGCGCGAGGTCATCCGCATGGAGGGCAGGAAGAGGCAGGATGCATCCGGAAAGGATTGAATCGGGCCCTGTAGTGTCCGGGGCGGACCTCGTGGATGTATCCGCGGGACAGCATTGCAGGCAGCATCCTCTCCGCCCGCCGGGGATCCATCTCCATCATGTCGTCCAGGGTGAAGTCCCCCTTCAGGCGTGTAAGGCCCTCGGCCATGACGTCCATGCGCTCGTCCATGTCGGACGAATGCTCGTAGCGGAAGACGAGCGTGGAGTACGGGTCGTCGTCCTCCGCCCGCCGCCGCCTTTCGGCCCTGTCCTGCTCCAGCGCCTCGATCTCATCGCGGGATGTGGCGCCGGCGAGCGCGCTGCGGACCTCCGCGGGATCCTCCGATTCGAAGACGATCCTTATCCTGGATGTCCTCTCGGAGCACCCGCAGTAGGGGCATGTGGAGGACGTGTTCGATCTGTTCAGGACGCGGGGGCGCCCGCAGGCGCCGCAGAGGGCGAGGCCGAACGTCATCTGTATTCCGCGAAAACCAGCGAGGATATGCAGCAGCCGTAGTGGTCCTTGGGGATCTGCAGCTCCTGCGCCTCGAATTTGATCTCTCCGAACTCCACGTCGCGGATCTCGGACATCTCCTTCATCTTGAGGTTCAGGATCTGCCTCAGGGATTCGGCGGAACCGTGGATGTGGCCTTCGGCGACGTATCCGCCCTTGCCGTCCTTTCTGAACGCATAGGCGATCCCGGCGGCTATGGTCTCCCCCTCGTTGCCTCTCATCTGGGCGAGGACGCAGTGTGTGACCGCCCCCATGGTGAGGGGCCTGTAGGGTATCCTGACCGCGCCCTCCGGGATGACCGACGACACGGATACGAGGTTCTGCTCGCCTATCCCGGCCTTGATAAGGGCCCTGTCGAACGCATTGAGGTCCGAGGTCCTGCTCACCGCGGATCCGCAGACCGTGTAGAATTTTGTGGGAACTAGCTCCATCGGTATCACCCGTAGATCATGGTGCGGCCGTCGTCCTTCTGGCAGGATGTCTGGCTGTCCGCCTTCTTCCTGATCTGCTCCGCCTCCTCCAGGAGGGGCTTGGGACTGATCCTGAATCCTTTGATCATCTTGCCGAGGGGCTCGAGGAATCCGGCCGCCGCCCCGGGATCCGGCATGGCGGGATTGGCGGGGCACAGCAGGGTCGCCACGGACATGCCGAGGGGTCCGGCCTCGGCCATCATGACGCCGGAGAGCCCCTTGATCATCCCGTTGTCCAACTTGGTGACCCCGGACTTCTCGACCATCTCGGCCGCGGATACGCCGCTGCTGCAGGCGACCAGGGTGTCGTCCGGACTCATCCTGGGCATGCCTTCGAGGCACACCACTTGTCTGCACCCGAGGTCCCTGAGGCCCTCCAGCACCGCGAGGCCCATCTCGTAGCAGTCCTCCGCCTTGGGTGCGAACTCCGCCGTGCACACCAGGATGTCCCTGGCGGTCTTGGTCCTGCCCCTGCCTCCGAAGATCCTGACGGGCGGGTACGCCACGCCGGACGTGATTATGCAGTAGGGGGGCATGCCCGGGCCGTTGAATCCGACGACCGGCGCCAGCTCCATCTGCGTGATGCAGTAGCTAGCCATGATGGAGCTCACGAGGCCGACGCTGGGGAACCCGACGATCGCCACCGGGTCGTTGAGCATCGGATAGGAGTAGACATGCGTGTCGATGGCCATGCCGGCGCCATCGTTGGCAAGATATTAAGGCCAATCGTCCTTCCCGCAGGGCATGAGCGACCGTATTTCCAGTTCCAGGACATCAGCAGGCATTCCGGTAGTGGTGGAGCGCATCCCGGACAGCAGGAGCGCAGGCTTCATGATCGGCGTCGCCACCGGATCCAGGGACGAGACCCCCGAGATCTTCGGGCTCTCGCATCTCCTGGAGCACACGGTGTTCAGGGAGACGAAGACCCGCGACTCCTATCAGATGGCGAAGGAGATCGAGGGTGCCGGAGGAGAGATGAACGCCTTCACCGGCAGGGAGATGACCGCCTTCTATGGGATAACCATCAGCGAGACCGCGCCCACGGCCATGGACATGGTTGGGGATATCGTCGCCAATCCCCTGATCAACGAGGAGGACACCCAGCTGGAGAAGAAGATCGTGCTCCAGGAGCTGAGCATGATCGAGAACGAGCCGGACACGTGGATCCACGACCTGTTCGAGAGTCAGCTCTGGAGGGGGCATCCCCTGGGCCAGGACGAGGGAGGGGACAAGGCCACCGTCGAGAAGCTCACTTCCGAGGAGCTCCGCGCCTACTACGAGGAGAAGTACCTCATCCCGAACCTCGGGGTGTACGCGGCGGGCGACGTCGACATCGACGCCGTCACGGCCTGGGCCGAGAAGGTCCTGGACGGCAGGTCCGGAGGGAGGAGGAACGTCAGGAGCGCCCCCGGGACGCCGCAGGCGGGGTACAGGTACGTGAAGACCCATGCGGACCACCTGCAGGTGGCCATCGGGTTCCCCGGCTACGATGCGTCCTCCGATGACCGCTCCGCCCTGACGATGCTCTCTGCCGTGCTCGGATCCGGGACGTCGTCCAGACTGTTCCAGTCGGTGAGGGAGGAGAGGGCGCTGGTCTACTCCGTTTACTGCACCGTGTCCCAGAACAGCGATGCCAGCTCCATGGCCACGTACATGTCGTGCACGGAGAGGAACGTGGAGGAGGCCATGGACACGACCGTGAAGGAGTTCGGAAGGATCCTGAGCGACGGCCTGGAGGAGGGGGAGCTCCAGAGGGCCAAGAACCTCATCAAGGGCGCCAATGTGAGGAGCATGGAGGGCACCGAGCACAGGCTTTACCGCCTCGGCGTGAACCACATGCTCAACGGATCGGAGGAATCCCTGGAGGAGCGTCTGGCGAAGATCGACGAGGTCACGGAGGACGACGTCATGAGGGTCGCCCGTGACATCCTCCGGCCGGACAGGATGAACGTCGTAGTGCTCGGCAGCGCCGGCCGGGCCGTCGCCAGGAAGGACATCTCCGATCTGGCGTTCTGACAGCGGATGCGCACGGCCTCGCTCGCCCGTGCGCATCCCGATTATATGGAGGACGGCGTCCCTGGCGCTCGCGACGGCGTCGCGGACCTCGGGCGTCATCTCCTCCGTGACCGTCTTGATGTCGCTGACCTCTATCGCGACGAAGTCCACCGTGTCCGGCATTAGCTCGGGGCTCGTCATGCGCCCGATCCTGATCCCGGTGGGGAGGTTGACGTCGTGGGTCGGCGTGTCCGCAATCTTGTCGTCGAAGTACTCCTCGTCGAAGATCACGACCGTTCCGGGGCCGTATTCCCCCGTCTGTATGGCGTCCACCACGACTGCATGGGAGTATCCGTAGATCACCGGGAGGATGTCGATGCCGCCTATGGCCTCTTGGAAGCAGTCCACGTCGGGGAGTTCCAGGGCGTCCACGGCCTCCGATACCTTCAATCCGACCGCGTCGTCGCACATGATCGGGCTGCCGAGGCCCACCACGGCCGTCCTTCCGTTTCCTGCCATGCGTCCGCGAACGCTCTGGCCGTATATTATGGAGGAGCAGGACGCCGTCGCAGCAGTAGCCGGAACATGGCCAGGACCAGGACGGCGCCTATGACGGTCCCTCCGACGAGCTGCGCGGGGGTGTGCTTCCTCAGCACGTATCTGCTCCAGGCGGTGAGCGGGAACAGGAGGAGCATGGCGAGGCCCCAGGGCCAGAACGCCCAGCAGAGCGAGAGCGTAGGGCCGACGAGGCCGCACATGTGCAGACTGGCCTTCCATCTCAGGGTGACCGCGGTCATCGCGATGGTGACGACGAAGTAGCACTCCATCAGGACCAGCGAGACGTCCGGCGCGCCGGCGGCCCACATGCACACGCAACCTGCGGCATAGGCGGCGATGCCCATGGCGAGGGGCCTGATGCGGTCCTCCCTGCGGACCACATCTCCGTCGCGGTTGCCCGTCTTGCGGGAATAGTACGATATTATCGCCCCTGGGACGACGAGGATGAAAAGGATGCTGATGAACGATGCGATCGCATACGCTGTCCAATCGGGGAGCAGGGCCGTGTTCAGGAGAAGGAACGCGGGCACGCCTACGATGTTGGGCTGTAGCCATTTGGATACGGCCTCGGCGATCCGCCTGGGCCTCCCCTCGATCGTGCCCTCGTAGAGACGCGTCGGATCGTGCAGGGCCATCCCCGTGCCTCCTTGCGATGATCTCGTGTATCTGCTCATCCGTCTCCGTGCGAGTGCCGGTGTTGTCGACGATGTTCCAGCCCTCCGACAGGGCCAGCATCTTCTCCCTGGTGCTCTTGAGCTTGTCCCTGGTCTCGAAGACCTCCAGCTCCTCGCCCCTCTCCATGATGCGGGCGAGCGCGGTGTTCTCATCGATGTCGACGAACACCTTCATGTCCGGGGTCGGGAAGACCCTCTCGAAGAGCCTGTACGCCAGCTTCGCCGGTCCCAGCGGGAGGTACGCCACGGCCATGATGTATCTCACGAACACGATGTCGTCGTAATCCTTTCCGTGATGCTTCATGATCCATATGGAACGGGTGACGTCGGCTATGTACATCAGGATGGCCGTCACCAGGGCGAGCTTTCCTCTCTTTGTGAGGAGCTCGGCCTCTACGCGCCCGAGGCGCGTTTCCCTGTTGGGGTGCTCCAGCCTCAGGACGGTCCTGCCTTCCGCCTCCAGGCACTCCTCCAGGCACAGCGACGACGTGGTCTTCCCAGCACCGTCCATGCCGTCAACTACGTACCAGGCCATCTCGCATCACAGTCCGAGGAGGGCCATGGCGACGGCCGTGAGCAGAGGATTGGCCAGATTGTCGACCTCTCCGGGGCAGACCATCTCCGACACGGCGGTGATGGCTCCGGCGATCACGCAGCAGGCCCATCCGGGGATGGACGCGTCCACGGACCCGTCGTACCATCCGTTGGATGCCAGCCACCCGTAGTAGATGAGGATGACGCCCGCCATCAGTGCGGTGGCGGCGAATACGGCGAGGGTCCCTTCGACCGATTTCTTCGGCAGCACGTGGTGTCTTCCGCACCTCCTGCCGACGGCGCTGCCCGCGGCATCGCCGAACGTCATCGCGACCACGCCTATTGTCGCGGCGGTCCAGTGGCCGTCGAAGAAGAACGCCACGAGGATGATGATGCTGACCACGTAGAGGAACAGGCCGGTGCGATGCCCCATCTTGTTAGAGAGATCCCCGAGCTCGGAGTCGGATACCTTGTTCCCGTCGAACATGGCGATGAACAGCACGATCGCGAACGGTATCGCGAAGAACACGAGCATGATCCAGTTCTCGGTGAACGCCCACCAGACGAATACGAAGAATCCGACTCCGACATGCACTATCTTGCGATAGTCCACGGCGTACTGCTTCCTCCGGCAGTACATGGAGGCGCCTAGGGAGGCCGCGATTATCATATACACCAGAATGAGCGCGATTATGTCCTGCGTCTCCAAGTCAAAATCCCCTTAGTCGACGCGAACATCAGGCTACTGATATAAATCGATGGCCAGGGCGAGCAGCCACATACGGCGGCCGGCATCCGCCGACGATGATAAATCATCGCCGCCGCTACGGAGGCCCATGCAGATCCGCGCGGAGAGCTCCTTTTTGGTGAACGGCCGGTCCGTGACCACCCGTCAGGCGGAGGCGCTCCTCGCAGTGCAGGATGCCGGGAGCCAGACGGCCGCGGCGAGGATGCTGGGGATATCGGTCCCCGTGGTACACAAGTACATAGCCGGCATCGAGGAGGCCGTCGGCTCACCGGTTCTCTCCACCACGCCAGCGGGCTCCGTCCTCACCGCCGAGGGCAGGGAGGTGGCCGATGCCGCGCGCTCCATGAGGTACCGTTGCGACCGCGCGAGGCAGTTCACGGTGTGCTGCAGCCCTGTGACGGAGGACCTTCTTCTGTCCGTCATGTCCTCGTTGAAGATGTCCGACGCCAACGTGGTGGTTTCCTGCGACGAGTACAGCATCCAGATGCTGAGGGAGGACCGTGCCGACCTGGCCATAATCGACGACCCGCTGTATCTGTTCGATGCGGAGGAGTTCGAGATGGACGAGATCGGGTACATGGGAATGGTCATGGTGGACAACGGCCCCTCGTTCATCAGGTACAAGTACGGCGCGCAGAGGGTGGCGTTCATGTTCCTGGATTCCGACCGGAGGGAGTACACAGTGGATTCGGAGACGTACTCCCTGTCGGAGCTCCTCGGATCCAATAAGAGCTTCTTCGTGGACGAGTACCTCCTCACGAGGAGGAACCTGAGGCTCAAGAGCGCGGTCGATCCCCGCATGCTCCGCCACGCGATCACCGCGCTGTACCGGAGCGACACCCGCCCCGTATCGAGGGTGATCGGAGCGTTAAAGGCGAGGCATATCGGCGATTAAGGTTTACCAAAAAGGATAATACCATCTGGGCAAAAACTGCCTGCTTTTTATATCAAGATAGGGGTGCCAATCCGGATACTATGGTTACACCCAACCCCGACTTCTTCAACGAGGTCGTCGCCAACGGTGGCGGGGACGTCTCCCTGTGCTACCAGTGCGGCACCTGTACAGCGGGCTGCCCGTCCGGCAGGAGGACATCCTACAGGACCAGGAAGCTCATGAGGATGACCCAGCTCGGACTCAGGGAGGAGGTCCTCTCCAGCGAGGAGCTGTGGGAGTGCAGCACCTGCTACACCTGTGTCGAGAGGTGCCCCAGGCAGGTCCCCATCGTGGACATCGTCATCACGCTCAGGAACATGGCCGTCGCAGAGGGCCACATGTTCGCCAACCACAAGGGAACCGCCAAGAACCTCGCCAAGTACGGCCACACCGTGCCCGTGAAGGACGACATCACCAAGCTCAGGGAGTCCCTCGGGCTGCCCGGCGTCCCGCCCACCGTCCTCGCCAACCCCAAGGCCAAGGAGGACCTGGACAAGATCCTGACCCTCACCGGATTCGATTCCATCACAAAGGAGGCTTGAGAATGGCAAAGTACGCTTTCTTCCTCGGATGCATCGCCCCCCTCAGATACCCTGGTATCGAGAAGTCCACCAGGGAGGTCTGCAAGGCCCTTGGCATCGAGATCGAGGATCTGGCCGACGCCAGCTGCTGCCCCGCACCCGGAGTCATCAGGGCGTTCAACAAGAAGACCTGGCTGGTCGCCGCCGCGAGGAACCTCGCTCTGGCCGAGCAGAAGGGTCTCCCCATCATGACCGTCTGCAACGGATGCTACGGCACCCTGTTCGACGCCGCCCACGAGCTCAACGGCAACCCCGAGGCCCTTGCGGAGGTTAACGAGGTCCTGAAGCAGATCGGGATGGAGTACCGCGGAACCACCGAGGTCTACCACTTCGCAGATGTCCTGTACAAGGATGTCGGAGTCGAGAAGATCAAGGAGAAGGTCACCAACCCGCTGAACTACCAGTGCGCCGTCTTCTATGGATGCCACTTCCTCAAGCCCAGCAAGATCAAGCAGATCGACGACCCCGAGAACCCCCACATCCTGGACGATCTCGTCGAGGCCACCGGATGCAAGAGCATGCCCAGGCAGCAGAAGATGCTGTGCTGCGGTGCTGGAGGAGGGCTCAAGGCCGCCTTCGGCAACGTCGCTAAGGAGTTCACCAAGACCAACCTCGAGAACATGACGTCCTCCGGTGCCAAGTGCATCATCGACGTCTGCCCGTTCTGCCACCTGCAGTTCGACGGGACCCAGAAGGAGCTCGGCTACAACATGCCCGTCCTCCATCTGTCCCAGCTCTACGGGCTCGCCATGGGCATGAGCGAGGCCGATCTCGGCCTCTCCGCCCACATCACGCCGGTCGACCTGTCGACCCTCTCGGCCTGATGATCAAACGGGAGGGGGCGACCCCTCCCCATCTTCCTTTCCCGATTCTCCTTCGAAGCCTATTCCTATCGGATTCATCCGGCGGACTGACTCTAGGTTTTTTCTAGTATAATTTATATATTAGCGGTACTAATCCAAATAGGATAAATTAATCCTATAGAGGATAATCAGAATACGTCTGGCTCATGTCGTTTCCTGAAAATTCGATATTGAATAGCCTTTTATACATCCCATGAATCCGTCGGGGCAGTAACAAGGAGCTGCAGAATATGGCAGGCGCATCAGTTGCATCCAAGAAGGCCAAGGCGAACGCCGGCGGCCGCAAGGTCAAGGACAAGTGGAAGGCGAAGGAGTGGTACACCATCCACGCTCCCCGTATGTTCAACGAGGCCGAGATCGGAGAGACCCCTTCCGCCGACCCTGAGTACGTCATCGGCCGTACCGCGGAGGTCACCGTCCAGGATCTGACCGGCGACTTCTCCAAGATGCACATCAAGCTGAAGTTCAAGGTCGTCTCCGTCGACGGTCACGACGCCAAGACCGAGTTCACCGGCCACGACCTCACCAGCGACTACGTCAGGAGGCTGACCCGCAGGAAGAAGACCAAGACCGACCACGTCGTCGAC
>CAYUPU010000038.1:0-17380 GCA_964445265.1 uncultured Methanomassiliicoccales archaeon | reverse complement strand
AGCAGGCCGCCGACGAGGAGCACCGCAAGCACATCGAGCAGATCAAATCGGTCCACGAGATCGATAGGGATGCTGCCGGCTACCGCGGAAAGGGCGCCAAGGGCGGACGCACCGGTGGAAAGAGGCGCACTGTCGAGAGCGCCGAGAACAAGAAAGAGGCCAAGGAGATCTTCGAGCGCTTCAAGGCTGGAGAGAAGCTCTCCACCGAGGACCTCATGGCTCTCCAGAAGTCCGGATATCTCTGATATTCACTGGCGGGGGCTCCGGCCCTCGCCGAATAAACCACTTACCTTTACTATTCAATTCTACTGCTTCACTTATCTTCTTGAGAAACTATTTATACGCCCCTGGGTATCCAAGAAACGCAGGGATTAGGCCGGACTGTAGAGTGCATCCCATCCCTTCTTATACTTCGGCCTGTCCCCCACCTCATCACCTGTTCTCCGCACATCCGCTCGATGCTGGCTACCATTTATATGCGCCCGCGCGTATATGCGTGCGATTCAGATGGTCTTGGAAGGACTGGGAAAATCGCTCAGGAACGTCCTCGGACGCGTGGGCCATGCGACCACGGTGGACGACGAGCTCATCAACGACATATGCAAGGACCTCCAGCGCGCCCTGCTGGAGGCCGATGTCAACGTCAAGCTTGTGCTCGATGTCACCAACCGGGTCAAGCAGCGCGCGAAGGAGGAACCGCCTCCGGCCGGGAAGAGCATGAAGCAGCACCTGACCAAGATCATCTACGAGGAGCTCGTCAGACTGGTCAACAACGGCGAGGGGCTGCAGCTGAGGCCCCAGACCATCATGATGGTCGGACTCTACGGACAAGGTAAGACGACCACCACCGGCAAACTGGCGCTATACTTCTCCAAGAAGGGGCTCTCCGTCGGACTGATAGGCGCCGACGTCTACAGGCCCGCTGCCCTGGACCAGCTGAAGCAGCTGGGGGAGAAGGTCAATGTGGAGGTGTATGGAGAGCCTGGGGAGACCGATGCCGCCAAGATCGTCGAGCACGGGATCCAGCACTTCAAGGACAAGAAGGTCGTCATAATCGATACCTCCGGACGCCACGCTCTGGAGGACGACCTCATCCAGGAGATCAAGGATATCGCCGCCGTCGCCAAGCCAGACGAAAGAGTCCTGGTCCTGGATTCCCAGGTCGGCCAGCAGGCCGGCCCGCAGGCCGAGGCGTTCCACAACGCCGTCGGCGTCACCGGCGTCATACTCACCAAGATGGACGGCACCGCGAAGGGTGGAGGAGCGATATCCGCCACATCCAAGACCAATGCGAGGATAGTGTTCATAGGTACCGGAGAGCACATCCGCGACCTGGAGCCCTTCGACGCCAACCGCTTCATATCCCGCCTGCTGGGCATGGGCGACATGTCCGCACTGATGGAGATCGCCAAAGAGGAGATCGGCGAGGACGAGGCCATGGAGAAGGTCGGCAAGGCCATCATGACCGGGAAGTTCAACCTCAACGACATGTACTACCAGATGGCCGCCGTCGGGAAGATGGGTACCCTGCAGAAGCTCATGACCATGCTGCCAGGGATGAGCAGCGTGGAGGACAAGATAGACTTCGAGGCCTCGCAGAGGAAGATCGCGGTCTTCAGGACCATCATGGACTCCATGACCGCACAGGAGAAGGAGGACCCCTCGATCATCAAGGCCAAACGCGTGGAGAGGATCGCGGCCGGCGCAGGAGTGACCTCGCATGACGTCCGCGAGCTGCTGAAGCAGTACAACGCCACCAAGAAGACCATGCAATCCTTCGGCAAGGACCGCAAGATGCGCAAGGCAATGATGAAGCAGCTCGGCGGAGTCGACCTCGACAGCCTGAAGGAACTCCAGCAGTGATCAGATGAAGAGGTTCGTCATAACCGGCCACCGCGCCGCGACCACCGGGGACTTCAAGCTCGACGACATAGCAGGCGGGGCCGGGAGACTCGACGTACTCGTGAGATGCGTCAACTCCGCCCTCTTCCTCAGCCACGGGATCCGCAGAGACACCGAGTGCTGGCTGGTCCTGGAGGGCGGCGACGACGCCCCGAAGACCGTCGTGTTCAGAGGAGAGTCCGTGAGATACCTCAATCCCGACGAGCGCAGCACCGCATCCCTGATCAGGAACGCTCTGATGAAGCCGCTCCCCGACGGCGAGGAGGTCCAGTCCTCCCCCGGCGTGAGCATCGTAAGGATGGGGTTCGAGGATGTCCTGGACCTCCTGTCCGAGGATGGCAGCATCATATACCTGAGGGAGAATGGCACCGACTGCAGGGACTACGAGTTCCCGTCGAGCCCCGTGTTCGTCCTGGGCGACGACAGGGACCCGACCGACGAGGAGGAGGCCGCGCTGCTCTCGCACGATCCGGACAGGATCCGCCTAGGGCCGCTGAGCCTCCATGCCAATCACTGCATAACCGTGGTCCACAACGAGATAGACAGGAAGGGGGTCCGAGGATGGCAGAGCCTATTGTTGAGAGGATACCGCAGCACCGTCATTGCGAGAACTGCGGGAAGGCGTTCGTCGGAGAGGGCAGATTCTGCTCCGACGCGTGCAGGGAGACGGCGAGCGACGAGGTCAGAGGGAAGCTCAGGAAGCTGGGGCTCATCTGGGTCGCGCTGATCGCGGTCGTTGTCGTCTGCGTAGTGGTCTCGCTATGATATCCGCCGTGGCAGGTACCTTCGATGTGCTCCATGACGGGCACATCGCGCTAATAGACCGCGCGTTCGAGATCGGGGACAGTGTCCTGGTGGGCATAACATCCGACGAGATGGCGTCCGCAGGAAGAGGCGAGCACGTGCCCCTCGCCATAAGGCTGCCCGCGCTCGAGCGCAGGCTGTCCGGATACGGCAGGCCGTACGAGGTATTCGTGATCGACGACATGTACGGTCCGGCGGACAGGATGGATCCCATTGACGTGCTGGTGGTCTCCGAGGAGACCCTCGGCAACGGCCGGGCCCTGAACGATGAGAGGAGGTCCAGAGGGGTACGCCCCCTGGAGCTCTCCGTGGTCCCCCTGGTGAAGGCCTGCGACGGGTCCAAGATAAGCGCCAGCAGGATCCTCGAGGGGGCCTACGGGAGGCACGGCGACGACCATGTCGCCGACATCGCCGTCGGATCGCTGAACCGCGTCAAAGTGGAGGCGGTGCGCTGCGTCATGGAGCGCGTGTACGGGGATGTCAGGATAACGGCGGCGGACGTCCCGAGCGGAGTGCCCGAGCAGCCGTTCGGGGACCAGACCCGTCAGGGCGCCGAGAACCGCGCCCGCGCCGCGCTGGGCGGACACCGCATGGCCGTCGGCATAGAGGCCGGGGTGTACGAGCTTCCGGACGGGCTGTACGACATACAGCAGTGCTGCATCATCGACAGCGACGGCCGCATTACCCGCGGCCAGGGATCCGGATTCCGGTACCCGGACGAGGTCGCTGCCCTCGTCAGAGGAGGGCTGTCCGTGGGACAGGCCTTCGGAAAGCTCTTCGGCGACACCGAGATCGGCAGGAAGGGAGGTGCGATCGGCATGCTCAGCAGGGGCATCCTCGACCGCGAGTCCCTGACGGAGCAATCGGTCACGGCCGCCATGATACCCCGCATCTGGGAGGAACGATATTGTTCGACAGGCAGCGCATACGCGCCGGATCCAAGTACCTGACCGATGAATCGAAGATGACCGGCTCCGCCGAGTTCGTGATAGTCCCGAACGACGAGGCCGAGCTCAGGGAGGCCGTCAGGGTCAACCACTCTAAGGGAAACCGCATGACCGTCAGCGCCATGCGCACAGGGGTCTGCGGCGGATGCGTCCCACCTGGCGGATACGTGATCTCCCTGGAGAGGATGAGCGGCGTCATCGGCATCGGGAGGGACGAGCGGGGATACTTCGCCCGCGTGCTCCCGTGCACCACGGTCCGCGACCTCAACCGCATCCTGATGGCCCGCGACCTGTCACGGATGACTGACGTCACCCCCGGCGCCAGGGACATGCTGATGAACGAGCCGCGGCCGTGGTTCTACCCCGTGGACCCCACCGAGCAGAACGGCTCCATTGGCGGGAGCATAGCATGCAACTCCTCCGGCCCGAGGACGTACAGGTACGGCCCGACCAGGGACTGGGTCCGGAGGCTGCACGTCGTCATGCCCGACGGACAGGACACCGACATCGCCAGAGGGGATGTCAGGGCCGTCGGGGGCCGCATGACCTTCCCGGCCGGAAGGGAGCTGTACTCCTTCGACGTCCCGTCCTACAGGTTCAACGACGCGGTCAAGAACGCCGCGGGCCCCAGGTTCTCAGACGATATGGACCTGATCGACCTGTTCGTGGGATCGGAGGGGATCTTCGGGATCGTCGCGGAGGCCGATGTTTATCTGACCCCGTGGCACCCCCTGGTGTCGGTCGTGGTGTTCCTCCCGACCGACGATGACGCGCTCGCGATGGTCAAGGACGTCCGTGCGGACGGCTCCATCGACCCGGAGTTCATCGAGTTCATGGACCGCGGATCCATCGATCTGCTCCGCCGCGTCCGCGCGTCCGATCCCGCGGCGCTGCGCGCGCCGGAGTTCCCGGATGGGGCGGGATCGGCACTGTTCATGGACATATCCGACGAGGATGCGGAGACCAGGCTGGAGCGCATGATGGACATCGCCGCCCGCCACGGCGGATCGCCGGCGATGACCTGGTGCGGATCCGAGGACGGGGATCGGGAGCGCATGATGGCGCTCCGCCACGCCGTGCCCATGTCCGTATTCGAATACGTGGCGTCCCTCAAGGAGGAGATGCCCGCCATCCACAAGATGGGGACGGACATGTCCGTCCCCGACGATGCGGCGGACGAGATGATGGCGTACTACAGGAAGAGACTGGCTGAGGCCGGCCTGGAGTACGTCATGTTCGGCCACATCGGCAACAACCACCCGCACGTCGAGATAATACTGAAGTCCATGGAGGACTTCGAGAGAGCCGAGGCGGCCTACGAGGACCTCGCCCGCAGAGCGGTCGAGCTGGGGGGCTCGACCAGCGCGGAGCACGGCATAGGCAAGATCAAGAGGAGGTACATGCGGCTGATGTACGGCGACGACGGCGTCGCCGAGCTCAGACGCGTCAAGGAGCGTCTGGACCCCAAAGGGGTTCTGTGTCCCGGCAACATCCTGGAGGACGGGCCATGAGGGCGGTCGTCGCCGTGAAGCAGGTCCCGGACACGTCCGTCGCCGCGATGGGCGCTGACGGATCCATCGTCAGGACGGGCGTGCCATCCGTGCTCGATCCCTACTGCGAGAACGCGCTCCGCAGGATAGTCGCATGCAGAAGAGAGGGTGATACGATCGACGTCGTCTCCATGGGTCCTCCCCAGGCGGAGGCAACGCTCAGGAGATGCATCGCCATCGGCGCCGACAGGGCGTTCCTCCTCACCGATCCGGACTTCGCGGGAGCTGACACGTGGGCCACATCGAGGACCCTCGCGGCGTTCCTGCAGAGGCACGAGGCTGATGCGGACCTCCTGGTCTTCGGCAGGCAGACCCTCGACGGGGACACAGGGCAGGTGCCCGCCGAGGTCGCGGGGATCCTCGGAGTCCAGCAGTTCCTGTACACCAGGAGCCTGGAGGCCGGGGATCCGATGGTCGCGGTCCAAGACTACGGCAGTTTCATCAGGAGAACTGAGGTCCCCCGCGGATCGGTGGTGTCCTTCGGGGATGTCGATCCATGCGGGTTCCTTCCCTCGGTTCCGGACCTCCTCCGCGCCAGGAGGGCGGATGTCGTAAGGATGGGCAGGATTGACGTGCAGCTCGGGCTGTACTCGGTCGGCCTCAAGGGATCGGCCACCAGGATACTTGGCACCCGCTCATCGGACGGCGCCCGCAGGAACATGAGGGTCGAGATAACCAATCCCGATATCGCCGCGGACCTCATCATCAAGGAAGGGAGGTCCCTGTCATGAGCGGATGCGACGGATGCGCGGGCGGATCGTGCGAGACGTGCTCCTCGGGTGAGAACGGGGGGCTGCCCCCGGGAATGCTCAAGCGCTACGACATCGACCAATCCACTGCGGACGGGGTGCTGGTGTTCGTCGAGAGGAATTCGGACGGATCGGTCTCGGACGTCGGTGCCGAGCTTCTCGCGCAGGCGAGGCGCATGACCGACGCCAGGGTGTTCGCCGTCGTGTTCGGCGGACCGGAGGTCAAGGACCTCTATCCAGAGATATTCGGGTGCGGCGCCGATACGCTCTACCACGTCAGGGACCCCTGTCTCGCGATGTACCTCCCCGAGGTGTGGGCCGAGAGCATCTCCGCTCTCGTGGCGAGGATCAGCCCAGCCGTCATGCTGTTCGGAGCCACCCCTGTCGGGCGCGAGCTCGCCCCCAGAGTGGCCGCGTCGATGCATTGCGGCCTCACCGCGGACTGCACTGGACTGTCCATGTCGGGACGCGACCTGACCGCCACCCGCCCGGCATTCGGCGGAAGCGTGACGGCGGACATAGGGTACATCGGATATCCTCAGATGGCCACTGTACGTCCGGGTGCGTTCGCGAGACCGGAGAAGAAGAAGGGGACCGGCACCGCCATCTACTGGCAGCAGGCCCCGAAGACGTTCAAGCGCATCCTGGAGGACGTGCCGTGCGACGATGCACCGGCCGGCATCGCGTCGGCGAGGATCCTCATCTCGCTGGGTGACGGGGTGAGGGACCGGTCGCTCATCGACGTGGCGGAATCCGTCGCAGAGAGGATGGGTGCGGCCGTATCGTGCTCGCGCGCCCTGGTCGAGAAGGGATGGATGCCGCGGTCCCGCCAGATCGGGATGTCCGGAAGCACCGTCCGCCCCGACCTCTACATCGCGTTCGGGATATCCGGCGCGGTGCAGCACAGGGCGGGGATGTCCGGATCGGGCAAGGTCATCGCGGTCAACAGCGACCCCGATGCGCCAATCCACAGATTCGCCGACGTCAGCCTCATCGCGGACGCCGGCGAGGTGCTGAGATCGCTCGAAAGGAGGCTGCGAACCCCTGGCGCGCGAGAGCGCGGTGGCCAGTACCTTCTCCACATGGCCGGCTACCCTGACGTTGCGCCAGGCCGCCTCCACTCTCCCGTCCCTTCCGACGAGGAACGTCGAGCGTATCGCTCCGACGGTCTCCTTGCCGTAGGACACCTTGGGGCCCCATGCCCCGACCTTCTCCATGAGGACGTGGTCCGGATCGCTGAGGAGCTTGACCTTCAGCCGGTTGCCGTCGATGAACCTCCTGTGCGATGCTACGGAGTCCCTGCTCACTCCGATGACAGGGATGTTCCTGAGCATGAACTGGCCGAAGCTCGCGCTGAAATCCGCAGCCTCCCTCGTGCACCCGGGAGTGCCGTCCTTCGGATAGAAGTATATCACGTAGCGGACGCCCTCAAGCATTGAGCTGTCGAACGTCTCGCCGTTCTCGTCGCTCAGGCTGAAATCCGGGAACCTGTCTCCAACCTCCATCGCCACCGCCTCGGAACAGCGTGCCGCTCTTCCCGGCGACTATGGGGTCCAGATCGATCTCGAAGAATCCGACGGGATGGGTGATGCCGAAATCGACGACGACCTGCGGGGCCATCTCTCCGAACATCCCTATGGTCCTGCCGTCGCAGACGACGGCCGCGCCCCTTCCGGGTACGAAGGTCCTGAGGCCGCAGGGCTCCAGGGAGTACCGCAGGCCGGCCTCCCTGAGGAAGGACTCGGTCCACGACTTGACCTCGGTGAACGGCACCCTGGACGCGGTCGCCATGGCGCACAGATGGAGGACCGTCCTCCCGTCCCTGACGACGTAGCCGATCTCGAATATCCTCTGCGGCAGATCGCGGTGCTTGTTGTGCCTGAGGATCCTCACCAGACTGGGCGCCAGGTTGGCGCGAAGGCAGGTGTGATCCTCTGTTATCGGGTTGAGCACGCGGACGACGTCCGTCTCCGGAAGTCCGGATGTGGCGAACTCGTCCCTCTGATTGCTGAGCGTGAGGGTGCACACCTCCGTGAACCCGAGACCGATCATGACATCCCTCACGCTCTCAGAGAAAGCGGTCTCCGGGAGGAGTCCTCCAGGGGTCTGACGCACCCCGTAGGGGCCGCCGAACCTCTCGAAGCCGTATCCGATGCCCACATCCTCGTAGATATCGACGTCGTGCATGATGTCCAGCCTGTAGGCGGGAACGGTGACCTCTATGGTGTCGCCGTCGACGACGGCGTCCATCCCCATCCTCCTGAGAGCCTCCGCATCCCCCTCTGGACCGATGGTCCTGCCGAGGAACCTGTCGCAGGCCGCGGAGGATATGGTGCGCTTCGAGGGCGAGAGGTCGGGGGATCTGAACGAGCCGTCCCCGTAGTGCATGACAACGGACTCGATCCTGCCGCCGCGCTCCGCGAGGGCGGCCGCCACGATGTCCAGTGCGCCCTTGACCGCCCTGCGGTCGCTGCCGGTGACATCGATGAACAGATCGTGATGACCGACGGTGACGGTGGTGAGGCTGCCGTTGATGATCGGAGGGAAGGAGAGGACCCTGCCCTCGCTGTCGAGGATCACGGGGTACTCGTCCATGCCGTCGAGCAGAGCGCTGTACTCCCTGCCCTTCTCGTTGCGCTCCAGGATCTCGGAGAGATCCATCTCCTCATCCATTGCGAGGGGCACGAACCTGACGGAGCGGGGCTCCTTCAGGGTATAGGTGAACGGAGGCTCGACCGCGGAGAGGTCGTGGATGCCTATGGCCAGCTTGCTCCTCTTCCTCCCGATCGTGATGTGCAGCTTCTCCTGCAGCTCCATCAGCGACCTGAGGAACTCGTCCGTGACCTCGACATCGCGGACGATCCCGCAGAGAAACCAGGGACGGACGCCTTCGACCTTGGGATCGACGAACACCTCGACGTCGGATTCGGCGACGGGATAGGACTTCATCCCCGGCATTATGCCGAGGAATGCGCGCAGCGCCCTGGCGACGCCCTCGACGCTGTAGAGGTCGGGGCGGTTGGGGAAGAACTCCACGGACATGTCGTCGGAGCCGCCCTCGGTGTCGCCCATGTCGGCGCCGATCATCGGGATGCGCTCTACGAGCGTCTCCTCGGGGACCTGCTCGCCCAGCATGGTGCAGAGGTCGCTGTACTTGAAGTTGATGACTGGCATGATGATCCTGCGATGGCGCGATCCCGTATAAAGGGTACGCGGGCGCGACAGGAGAGCACCAGGCCCTCCCACCGCCGCACTGGATCAGCGCCCGAGCCGGGCGTGGGCGTTGCCCAGCTGCCCCGCGGCCTGCGCGGCGAGGGTGGACAGCTCCCCTGCTAGCACCGTCACCGCGACGATCTCGGCGAGCTTCCTCGCCTTACCGTCGCCTGCGCAGCCGATCATGGAGAGGGCCTCCCTCTGGCACGGGAGCCTCGTGCCGCCTCCGACCGTGCCGACCTCCACGGCCGGCATCCTGACGCTGATGTACAGGTCCCCGTCCAGGTCCTCACAGGTCGTGATGGACATACTGCCTCCGACGACCTGCGCCGGATCCTGGCCTGTGGCTATGTACAGCGCGGCGACCATGTTGGCGGCATGGGCGTTAGCCCCCAGCGTCCCTGCGAGACTGCTGCCCACGAGGTTCTTCCTGCAGTTGGTCTCGACGATGGCCGCGGACGACGCGTGCAGACGGGACTCGACCACGTCCCTGGGTATCCTCGCCTCGGCGACTACGCTCTTCCCGCGCCCCTCGATCATGTTGATGGCGGCCGGCTTCTTGTCGGAGCACATGTTCCCGGATACCGACACCATCACGGCGCCAGTCTCCCTCTCCACGAGCCTGCACACAGCCTCGCTGGCTATGGTGGCCATGTTCATCCCCATGGCGTCCCCCGTCTCGAAGGAGAAGCGGGTGTACAGGCCCCTGCCGACCGGGAACATCTCCACATCCGTCAGTCTGCCGTGGCCGGTGGTGCCGGCGACGGCCTCGTCGATCTCCCCCCGGTGGGACGAGATCCAATCCATAACCTGCATGCAATGGTCGAGGTCGCGGACCCTGAACACGGGGGCGCGGGTCATGGCGTCGCCGAAGACGGCCGCACGGGCCCCTCCTCCGGCGTTGATGACCGACATGCCGCGCGATATGGATGCTATGAGGGCCCCCTCCGTGGTGGCCAGCGGAACCAGGAACTCCCCGTCCGCCGCGGTACCGCGTATACGGACCGGACCTGCGAAGCCAAGGGGGACCTGGACGGTGCCGATCATGTTCTCGATGTTCCTGGACGCCGTCTCGGGATCCAGGGTGCCCTCCGATACGGCCCGCAGCTCCGCTCCGGTGAGCTCCTCCGCGGCCCTGCGCCTGTCCTCCATGTCGGCGACGGTGCGCCCGCGGTTCCTGAGGCCGGTACGTTCTTCCATGGTGCGGGGCATCCCGTTCGCCTTTAAATACACATCACGGAATCCCGTGTCATGGGAGAGAGGCTAGACGGCGCCGTGGAGAAGGCAGGGAACCTGGTGGACAGGACCGCCGCCCGCATATCCGACGGCGAGGCCCCCCAGTCTCCGAGGCCGGGCACCGATGAGCGCATCATAGGGGTGTTCCCCTGGTTCGTGGCGGCATGCCTCGTGCTCTGGATCGTATGCCTCACGGTGACCGATTGGAGCGGGTTCGGCAAGATCATCGAGCTGCTGTGCCTATCGTTCACCCTCTGCTTCGCCGTGCTCGGGTTCTTCCTGTTCTTCACGATCCCCGGAGGAGTGTTCTCCAATCGGTACAACGCCCTGGCCGGACTGATCCTGACCGTCGTGATATGGATTGCGGACTACATCACGGAGGACTTCTACTTCGCCGAGGCCGTCGACGGCATATTCGGGTACATCGGGATAGACATGGGCGAATCCTCCGTATTCACGATCGGATTCCTGGTGACGTTCGCCGTGGTGCTCTTCACGTCCACAGGCGTCGTGAGCGTCATATGCGCCTACCTGCGCAGGTACGTTCCTCAGGTCCTGTCATCGATGAACAGGCACGCCGAGGCCGGAACCAGAGGCAAGGCGGAGCGCTTCTTCATGATACCCGACATCATCGATGTCGAAGGCATCGTCCTGGATCCGCCCGAGAGGAGCCACATCTACGACATCCGCGGGTTCTTCAGCCTCGCGACGTATCTCTTCGTAATGGGTCTGCTTATCTCGTCCTACCTGTTCGTGAATCCGTACTTCTTGGACGTTATGACCGAGAAGTCCATGCTGGCCGTGACCATCATGCTCTCGATGTTCATACCCGCGCTGATCATACCCTGGCAGGTGTTCCGGACGATAGGGGCGGAGGCCGTATCGTCCGCCCCCAGGCCGTACCACCTCTGGCAGGGGGCGAGGTTCAGACTGTTCTCTACGTTCACCACTCTGGGCGTGTTCATGATGATGTTCCTGCTCTCAGTCTACCTGGGCAACGACGTGGCGTCCATCATCAGGACCTACGCCTCGTTCATGGTGCCGCTCCTGTGCATCAGCATCATGTACGCCGCGCTGTACACCAACAGCTTCGAATCCGTGGACCTGAAGGTGATACAGTCGAGATTCGAAGAGACGGAGAAGGCCGCCGGAAAGCGGCTGCGATCGAAGGTGCAGGGGTCTCCAACGCCGACGATTGACGTCGGATAAAGGAGGAAAACGACAAGACTACAGCGTCCGAGGCCACCTGCACGACCGTCTAGTTCAGACTCTTATATAATCGATTCCGAAATTGGATACGGATTCCGCGTATTCAATCCAGGATTCCGCGGTCGTCGTCGGTACGCTTCCCGCGACCGCCATCCTTCTTCTCCTTGCTCTTGCGGTGGATCCACAGGACCAGGGAGACGGCTATCAGAGACAGCACGGGGACGGCGGCCTGGGTGACATCGCCGAGCAGGTAGTACGCTGCCACGAGTCCGAGGATTCCGAATATCCCGAACCTGCGCATGATACCGCCTGATCCGAGAAGAGCCATGAAGCCGAACATGACGCACCAGACCAGAACCATCACGATGAATGACGAGGAGAGCGTGAGGAAAGTGCTGTCCCCTACGGCGCCCTCTATCACAGGTCTCATGTACTCGTCGATGACCACGGGCACGACGATGACCAGAACCAGGGTCATCACCAGGCCCGCCGCGAACGATCCCGCGGCCTCGGACGCTCTTCCCATGTACGGAGCGTACGTACACCGATGATATAACCGATGCTACGGTCCGCCCATCGGCATCTTCATATCGATCCAGGCGTCGTTCCATCATGAACGATACGGCGTACAAGGCCGTCACCCGCGCCAGGAACCAGGCCGCGGGAGGCAACCCGGAGGGCGCGGCCCGGACCCTGGAGGACTACCTGGCCACCGATCCGCACAACACCGGGCCGAGGATAGTGCTGGCCAACATCGCCCTCAAGGACCTGAAGCGGGAGAGCTACGGCCTCATGCAGCTCGACATCGTACTGGATCTGGAGCCGGAGAACCTGGACGCGATGAAGGCCAAGGCGTCCTACCTTGCCCAGGACAAGAGGAACAACAAGGAGGTCGCGGAGCTCTTCGCGAGGATCGTGGAGAGGGACTCCTCGCCGGATGTCTGCAGCGAATACGCCAGATTCCTCAGGAACCAGATGACCGACTTCGTGAAGGCGGGCGAGTACTACGAGAGGGCGATCGCGGCGGATCCGTCGAACTACGTGTACCATCAGAACTACGCGGCGCTGCTGCTCAACGACCTGAAGGACTATCCGAAAGCGAAGACGGAGCTGGAGACGCTGATGGAGCTGAAGCCCATGGATCAGAACGTCCGCTCCAACTACGAGAAGCTTATGAGGACGAAGTTCGACAGAGACGGCAATCCGAAGAAGCAGAGAGGACTGTTCGGAAGGAGACGAGGCCGGGGACCGGATGTTTAAGAACCCCTAACGGCGTTAACCTTATTACGCATCCAGATCATACGGAGACAGGCTGAATACCATGGAACTCAAAGGCTCAAAGACGGAAGCTAACCTGAACGCCGCATTCGCCGGCGAATCGATGGCCAGGAACAAGTACACCTACTACGCCTCCCAGGCCAGGAAGGAAGGGTACGAGCAGATCGCCGACATCTTCCTCGAGACCGCAGAGAACGAGAAGGAGCACGCGAAGCTCTGGTTCAAGGCCCTCCACGGAGGAGAGGTCCCCAAAACCGTCGAGAACCTGAAGGATGCCGCCAACGGCGAGAACTACGAGTGGCCCGACACGTACGCCGAGTTCGCCACGGTCGCCGAGGAAGAGGGCTTCCACCAGATCGCCGCCCTGTTCAAGGGCGTCGGCGGCATCGAGAAGCACCACGAGGAGAGATACCTCGCGCTCCTGAAGAACCTCGAGGAGGGCGCCGTCTTCAAGAAGGACAACGTCGTCATGTGGAAATGCAGGAACTGCGGGTACATCCACATCGGGGAGGAGGCCCCCAAGGTTTGCCCCGTGTGCAAGCACCCCCAGTCGTTCTTCGAGGTCAGGGCCACCAACTGGTGATCCTGCCCCGCCGCTCCCTTCCGGGAGCGGCGAAACCCTTCCAGTTCTCACGGACCCTAGCATCACGGACGTATCGGATGCCTCGACGACCTGATCGGAGAAACGTTCATGGCCGACGGGACCGGGAGTCTGCAGTAGCACAGGGGATGCGGGACCTCTTCTACCGCGACTCTGAAGAGCACGAAACAGACCCCCGTGATACTCTTACAGTGCATTACATGGGCATGAACCGTCCATGATTTCAGATCAATATAACAGAGCAGATAGAAACGCCCGGACGCCGTGCGCCCGGACGGAGGTAAGGGCGGGCCTCGCAGCCCGTTGAGCTCGAATCCTGTGGATCCGGTCGGCAGGATGTACGGGACCCCGCCTGAGCGGACGATCTCCACATCTATGCCGAAGACCTCGCGCACGGACTCGACGGTGACCACGTCCGCCGGCCTGCCGTATGCCACGATGCGGCCCTCCGAGAGCAGGAGGATCCTGTCGCAGAACCTCGTTATAAGATTGACGTCGTGGGAGGCGATCACGATCCCCAGACCCGTCCTGGACAGCGCCGAGAGGATCTCCATGATCTGCACCTTGTACTTGATGTCCAGATGTGCGCTGGGCTCGTCCACCAGCATCACCTTGGGGGTCTGCGCCATGCCTTTGGCCAGCAGGACGCGGGCCCTCTCCCCGCTGCTCAGCTCGCTGAGCCTGCGGTCCGCGTACCTCTCCAGGTCCAGGCTGCGCATCGCCCTGTCGATGATCTCCGTGTCCTCATCACCCTCCCACCAGATGTTGGTGACGAACGGCGACCTCCCCAGGGATACGAAGTCCCTCACGGAGAGCACGAAGTCGGTGGACGTGTCCGCGGGAACGGTGGTGCATATCCTGGCGATCTCGCTCATCTGCAGAGCGGACATATCCGTGCCGTCGATGGTCACGGTGCCGGTTCCCTTGAGGATCTGGTTTATGCACCTCATGGTAGTGGTCTTTCCGGACCCGTTGGGGCCCATCAGGGCGACGAACTCGCCCCTCCCGACATCCAGTCCTATGCCCTTGAGCGTCTCCTCGTCGGCATAGGAGAATCCGAGATCCCTCACGGAGAGGAGATCGCATTGCATACTTCCTCCCCTCCCTCGCCATCAGATAGACGAACAGCGGCACCCCGATCACGGATATCACGGCGCCTATGGGCAGCTCCACGTAGTCCAGGATGCTCTTGCAGAAGATGTCGGCCACCAGCAGTATGTCGGCCCCGATGACCATGGTCAGCGGTAGCAGGAGCCTGTGGTCCCCTCCGACTATCATACGGGTCGCGTGCGGCACGATGAGTCCGACAAACCCTATGACGCCGCAGAACGCGACGCAGAACGCGGTGAGGACGGCGGTGAGGACCATCATGCGGCGCTTGAAGGTCCTGGCGTCCATGCCCAGGTACCTGGCCTGGTCCTCTCCCAGGAGCATCATGTTGAACCTCCTGGCGTTGAGCATCAGGTACAGTATCATCAGCATGCAGGGGACGGCGATGATCCACGCCTGCTCCCATCCCACGGTGGAGAACGAGCCGAACAGCCATCCGGAGATGGACTTGAGCTCCTCCACGTTGAACGACGTGACCAGCGTGGTCCCCGCGGACAGCCCCATAGCGATTATGGAGCCGCCGAGGACGTAGCTCATGGCGCGCCCGCCGGACGCCTCCGCCACTGTCATGGTCACCATGAAGGCGGCGACGGCGCCGACGCAGGCCACCACCGGGATGACGTAGTTCACGTCCACCAGGGACCCGAGGGAGGCTCCGCCGATGGTGAACAGCACCACGCCGAACGACGCCCCCGACGACACGCCGGTGACGTACGGGTCCACCAGGGGGTTGCGTATGAGAGCCTGCATGACCGCCCCCGCGACGGCCAGTCCGGCCCCTACCGCCAGAACGGCGACGGACCTGGGCATCCTGGAGTAGTAGATCACCTTGGCGTCGGTGGATTCCGGGCCGCCGTTGACGATGACCTCGACGATCGCATCCAGCGCCTCGCGGAACGTGAGAGAGTACGCGCCCATCGTCAGGGAGAACACGTACAGGACCGCCATCGAGGCGATCCCCAGGACGAGCGTGATGTGCATCCTCCGCTTCAGGCGGTCCGTCGCCGTGCGCACGGACCCGTCCGCGGAGGCCGCCGGTTCGCTTACTCCTGTCATTCGGAGCATCTCCGGAAGGGTGCGGTTCCGGAGGGCCGGAGGGCCCTCCGGCGGTGCCCTCAGAGCTTCTCGATCCACTTCAGGTAGTCGGTGTACGTCTCGCTGGGCACGATGCTCGGGACGTCCGCGCCGATCTCCTCGAAGACGATGGCGGCCATCAGGCCGATGCCGTGGACGAAGTGGTGGGAGAAGTACCCTGTGGCCTGGAAGGCCTGGTACTCGAGGTAGTAGATGTCGCCGTTCTTCAGGGCCTTGCAGTCCGCCCAGAGAGGATCGGATTCCAGGGACTCCTTGAGGCCCGCCATGGTATCCGAGTCGCCCATGGGGTCGAAGATGATCATGTCGGGCTGCTTCTCGAGGAAGTTCTCGACGGTGACGACGCCTGTCGCCTTGCCGGCCATGTCCGTGGTGCATCCGAGCTCGCGGAGGATGGCGTGCTTGAGGTTGTCGGCGCCGTAGCAGTACATCTTCCCGCTGACATAGGACGCCATGACGACGTCCTTGCCCTCGTACCCCTTGCACTTCTCGAAGATCTTCTCCACGATGTCCTGCATCGCGGTGTTGAACCTCTCGGCGACATCAGACTTCCCGAGGGCCTTGCCCAGGAGCGTCATGTTGTCGTAGATGTCCTCCAGGGAGGAGGCGCTGTCTATCACTATGCAGTCGATGTGCGACTGCTGGAGCTGGGCCATCTTCTCGAGGTTCTTGGAGGAGGTTCCGAATACGACGAGGTCGGGCTCGGCGTTCATGACGCCCTCATAGGTCCAGGAGGTGGTCTTTCCGAGCTTCTGTACGGCTCCGGAGTCGATCCTCTCTTTGAGCGCGTCGGGGTAGTTGATATCGAAGTCGAATCCGTAGATGAAATCGGTGACGTCGAAGACGCCCTCGTTGGACTGCACGCCGACGATCCTGTCGACGAGACCGAGCTCGCAGAGCATCTCGGTGCTTATGGCGTCCATGGACACGATCCTCTCGGGTACCGAATCGAGCTTTATCTTGTTCCCTGCGGCGTCCACGACCTCGTAGAGGGTGTCGTCCTCCTTCTCATCGCCTCCGAGGGCGGTTATGCACACTGCCGCGGCGATGACGACTATCGCCACCGCGGCCACTGCTACGATCTGTTTCTGGTTCGTTTCTATCGACCATTGGACGAATCATCCAGATGTCGATAAAACGTTTCCGCAGACTATATTAGCATGTGGTTACATCATGTCTCCAAAATCCTCCGATGGTCGCGGATCGGCGAGGGTGTCGCGTATCTCCGCGAGGCATGCGGCCACCCTTCTGCCCGTATCGGTGAGATCGATGCCGGTGGATCTTCCTCTGGCCGAGAACGATATCAGGCCGGCCTCGGCCATCATGTCCAGCTTCGCAGGCATGGCGGAATTGCGGACGACGCCCCGATAGACGTCCATCTTCGTGCAGCCCTCGTGCTCCGAGATGAAGATGAGGGCCTCCATGACACAGGAGGACTCCAGGATGCGGATCGGATCGCGGGACATCCCGGCGCCTCCGCTGCAGGGGTCCGCCCGGCACGGACATGCGCGGGCGTAAGGAGGGCGCAGAGGACGTCCATCCGATGAATACGAAAGGAGGAGGGGCGTCCGGGGCGCCGGGTTTGAGATGGATGGATGAGGCGGATGCGGAGCGTCCGCTGGTCATGATGTGAGAACTCTAACTCACCATATATGTGGTATGTATGGTGATTTCATTTTTCTTTAAATA
>CAYUPU010000037.1:0-17870 GCA_964445265.1 uncultured Methanomassiliicoccales archaeon | reverse complement strand
TTTAAATACAGAGCAGAATCCAGTGATGTCACTCCGTCACTGGATATTCAACAGATGCTGGACGACGAGCCTCAGCGTCCCGTCCTCGTAGTAGGGGACGATGGAGCAGTCGCACTTCGCCGATGTGGACGGTATCGTCCTCCTGACAACCTTCGGGTCGGAGCGGGACATGCTGGTGGGCAGCATCTGGCAGTCGCGGCACGGACTGGAGTTCCCGAACAGGGAGTAGCACTTCCTGCCGATGGCCTCGTCGACCGATATCCCGAACGCCTTCTCCGCGGCGCGGTTCATCCAGGTTATGGTGTGTCTGGAGTCGTGGATGACGATCATGTCGTCTATCTCATCCAGGATCATGTTCATGAGCTTCTCAGTGTAGACGTCGCCGATGTTCTCAGGTGCCATATCGATGCCCTGGCCTCCGCATCCGCGAGCGGGCGTATTATACATGCGGTACCGCGTCGCGCACGGCTCCCGCGGTATCATCGGTTTCCTGATATGCTGACGGAAACTGCTACGGATTTCGTAGGATAATTACGTCTAACATGATGAACAGCTCTGCTAACGACGTTTTCCGTATACATTCCACTGCTGTATTTTTATAGGGGCATTCGATTCGGAACCTCCGATGTGCTACGACGTCGTCATAATTGGCGCTGGATGCGCCGGCCTAACAGCAGGCATCTACGCCAGATCCAAGATGATGAAGACCCTCATCCTGGACTCGGGGCGCGTCGGAGGACAGCTCGTCAGCCTGTATCCCGAGAAGGGGATCCACAACTATCCGGGATTCGAGACCATACAGGCCAGGAAGCTCTCGGACAAGCTCTACGCCCAGGCGGAGTCCACCGAGTGCGAGATCCACGAGAACGAGAAGGTCGACGACATCGTGACCGTGGAGGACTCCCTCCTGGTCAGGACGGACAGGGGCGAGTACAGGACGAGATCGGTCATCGTCGCCATCGGCATGGGGAGCTTCAAGCCCAGGAAGATGGGCTGCCCCGGAGAGGAGGAGCTCGCCGGCAAGGGCGTCACGTACATCCTGCCTCCCAAGGAGGAGCTGGTCGGCAAGAGGGTCACGATGTTCGGAGGCGGCAACAGCGCCATAGACATGGCCCTCGTCGCTGACACCGTCACCGAGACCACGCTGGTCCACAGGAGGCCCGAGTTCAGGGCCGACGAGATGACCGTGCAGCATCTCAAGGAATCGGACATCAGGTGCATAATGAGCGCCAACCTCAAGTCCATCAACGGCACGGACAGGGTCGAGTCGGTCACGCTCTCGGTCGCCGATGATCCGGAGCCCGTGGTGATCCCCACGGACCTCGTCGTCATCAACATAGGGATCTCCGCGGATCTGGAGGACCTGAAGAAGTGGGGCCTCGATCTGAATCCGGACGGGCTGGTGAAGGTGGGGTTCGACATGTCCACGAACCGTCTGGGGATATTCGCGTGCGGCGATGTCGTCAGCTATCCCGGCAAGGTGAAGCAGATCACCACCGCCATGGGAGAGGCCACGACCGCGGTCCTGATGGCCCACAAGTTCGTCAAGAAGCCGTACTACGCGTGACGGCGTCCGGCACGGCGCCGGGCCCGTGCGATGCCTATATACGCACCACGGCCGTGCTGCAACCATGAATGCCACCGGCAAGGTGAAGCTGCTGAAGCTCGTCGTCGTCCTGGCTCTGGCGATTTGGATGCTCCTTCCGGAGATATCCATCGTGACCGAGGGCGGCGACGGTCTGGAGTTCAGCATAGGGTCCGAATCCGTCTTCGAGGTCGGGGACACGACCGAGGATGCCATAAGGGCCAATCTGGACAGCTCCGTCGATGCGGGCGCGGTGCAGGTGTCGTTCGGAGACGTCTCCATGCCCATAGACGGAGGCGGCACGGAGGCCGCGGCCGCGGCCATAGCATCCAGCGGAGCATCGGAGTACCGGGCCGTCGACGCATCAGGGAGCACCGTGACCGTCAGGGTCGTCGACATGTCCACGGAATCCGCCCAGAGGGTGGCGGTCAGGATCGAGAGCACGGAGCGCTTCATCAACTCGTTGTCGCCGTCCATGTCGGTGGGGTTCGCGCTGGGGCACAGCGAAGTCTCGATACCCACGGATTCGAGGATCGAGACCGACGGCGGCACGATGGTCGTCGTCATAGACATACAGAAAGGGCTCTACGATGTGGCCAGGTCGCTGGGGTGCGAGCTGGTCGTCGGCATCGACGTGCGCTACCTGGGCATGCTGGAGGCGTCCGTCCAGGCAGGATTCGACGACGACGGCTTCGAGGATGCGGCCGTATCGGTCTCCGGATCCGTATGCACGATATCATTCGATCCCTCCGCGGAGGACCTGGCGTCCGCGGCGGAGAGACTGGACGGGGCCTCAGTCTGCGGATCCGTCATCTCGTCGTCCGTATCGCCCGGATCGTCCTCGATATCGTTCGACATCGGTGCCAGCGGCAGCCTGTCCGGATTCCTCGAGGACAGTCTGGGGAAAGCCGGCGCACTCTCTCTGGCCGTCGGAGGCCGCACCCTGACGCTGGACGGCGGAGCGGCCGAGGGCGTCATAGACATAGTCGGCATCCTGGAGGCGTCCGCATGAAGCCCGTCGGCGAGTCCAGAATCGGGAGCATCGGGCGCGGTCTGCTACACACGGTCCTGTCCGCCATCCTACTGATCGGGGTGCCTCTGCTGATCATACGGATAATCGACGATCCCGCGTTCCTCGACGTCCTGGTGGGGCGGTGGATCGACGCGTCCGGCGCCGTGGACCTCCTGGAGCAGCTCGACCTGGGCACCGTCAGGACCATCCTGGAGAGGGCCGTGTGGTCCGCTCCCGCCATGGTGGTCCTGGCGTTCCCCCTGCACTTCTACGACGAGGGCAACAGGGGTAGGATGAGGTTCCGTATCCTGAGGGCGATCGTGGGGATAGCCAGATACCTCTACATCATCAACCTGGGGGATCTCGCGGGGATAATCGGATGGCAGGATCCCGGAACGGATTCGTTCGTCGCGGTGGACCTGCTCATAACAGGGTATCTGCTCGTCAGGATAGTCATAGACCTCCTGGACATCCCGATGGCCTGGGCGGAGCTCAGGGACAACCGCGAGAGGTTCCTGGAGGAGCATACGGACTACTACGGCAATCTGGTGAAGCGCTCCCGCGCCGAAATCAGGGCGATCCGGAAGGAGCGCGGAGAGCGATCGCGGACACAGGGCATTCATAGACGCAGGCGTTGCACATGATGCAGGCGCCCTGGTCTATGGACGCCCTCTCCTCCACATCTATCGCGCCCGCCGGGCACGTGTCGGCGCAGGATCCGCATCCGGTGCAGAGCGAGTCGTCCACCCATGGCATTGGACGGTGAAGGTCGCGGCCCGTTGATAAACGGTCGCACCGATGGGGTTATCGGGACCGCCTCCCATGGGGCGGCGTGTACCAAGGGGAGCATGCGGCCGAGGGGATCCTGTCGGACAGGCGGGGGTACGGGCCCGGGTGGGTCACATGGAGGGACGGCATCGTCACCGGGATGGGGCGCGGCCGGTGTCCCGAGGAGCCCGACGCGAGAGGGCTCATCCTGGCCGACACCGTGGATATGCACACGCATTGCGCGGACTACGGTCTGAGCGTGCCTCCGGGGATGTCCCTCACGGACCTCGTGGCTCCGCCCGACGGTCTCAAGCACCGCTATCTGCGGGAGGCGCCCCCGTCCGTGATCGAAGGGTCCATGGTGCGCTTCGGATCCGATTCCAGAGTATCTGGGTCGGCGGCCTTCGTCGATTTCCGCGAGGGGGGGCTCGAGGGCTGCAGGATGCTCCGCAGGAGCGTCCCGGAGGCGGTCGTGCTCGGAAGGCCCGTGTCGCCGGAGTTCGACCCGGAGGAGGTCGCCGCGATACTGGAGGTCGCCGACGGGGTGGGCCTTCCCAGCGCATCGGATATGGACTGGGGCTACATCGAGGCCGTCGCGGACGCGGTGCGCGACGCCCGCGGGATCTTCGCGATGCACGCCAGCGAGAGGATCCGCGAGGACATTGACTTCGTGCTGTCCCTGGATCCGGCGTTCGTCGTGCATATGTGCGAGGCCGACGACGACGACCTCGCGAAGTGCGCGGAGGCGGAGGTGCCCGTCGTCGCGTGCCCGACCTCCAACGCCTATTTCGGGAAGGCGTGCCCTGCGGCGCGCGTCATATCCAACGGGGCCGATCTGGCTCTGGGAACGGACAACGGGATGCTCTGCGGGCCGGACATGCTGGACGAGGCGGCCGTTCTCGAGTCCGTCCTGGGCGGGGGCCCGGAGGCGGCGGAAGCCTCCGTTCGCGCGCTCGCGCGCGCATCCGGGAAGATATTAAATGCCGTAGATTTCAATAAGCATCGTGTGCCCCCCGGGCCGGTGACGGTCCTGCCATCCCTGCGGGATGACGGGGATCCGCTCCGCAGCAGAGGGGATAGGATCGTGCTGAGAAGGAAGGAGGAGCGAAGACATGGCATTCAAGAACATCCTGGTTCCCACCGACGGGAGCGAATACACCAAGGCCGCCGTTAGGAAGGCCGTCGAGCTGGCCCAGCTGGCCGGAGGGAAGATCACCGCCCTCTACGTCCTGGACCAGACCGTGTTGACCAACATGCCCATGGACACGGCGGTCATGAACGTCTACAACACCCTCGAGAAGGAGGGCAAGGCGGCGGTCGACTTTGTCCGTGACACGGCCTCGGAGGCCGGCGTCTCCGTGGAGCTGTCCATAAAGGAGGGCACCCCGGTCAAGGTCATCCTCGACGAGTCGCCCAAGTACGACATCATAGTCATGGGCACCCTGGGGAGGACGGGGATGTCCAAGCTGCTCATGGGCAGCGTGGCCGAGAGGGTCGTCAGAGCATCCCTGTGCCCCGTCATGGTGGTCAGAGCACCGGAGGCATCGAACTAAATGAGCGGCACGGTAGCAGATGTGATGACTCCGGCGCCCATAGTGGTCGAGGTCCCCGGTCTGAGGTCCGATGCGATCAACACGATGGTCAGGAACGGCCTGACCGGGCTGCCCGTCATCCGCGCATCCGACGGCATGCTCGTGGGAGTGGTCTCCAGGAGGGACATCTTCCGCAACTTCGACGAGGAGCAGCTGTCCCTCATCATGAAGAAGGGATGCATAACCATCTCCCCCGACGCCCCCATATCCGATGCGGCCTCGATCTTCAGCATCAAGAGGATCCACAGGCTCCCGGTCGTCGAGGACGGCAGGCTCATCGGGATCGTCACCCCCACCGACCTCCTGAGGACGGTCAGGGACATGAAGACCAAGCTGACCGCCGAGGACGTCATCCGCACCACCTGCGTCACCGCATGGGAGGAGGACCCTCTGACGTACACGATCCCCGCGATGAGGGTCAGCGACGTATCCGCGCTCCCCGTGCTGGATTCGGAGGGGAGGTTCACCGGCATCCTGACCGACAGGGACCTCTTCACCGATCAGAATGTCGATGCCGACACCCTCAAGCAGCTCGGCATCGAGGATGTCGGCAACATGTCCGGAGCTAGGAACGTGCTCCCGCTGTTCTACACCGCCACCGACAAGTACCACGGCGACGACAGGAAGGTCAAGGACGTTATGGTCAGCAACCCGTACTCGTGCTTCAAGAAGACCAGCCTGTCGGATGTGGCCAAGGTCATGCTCTCCAACGACTACGGGCAGGTCCCCGTCCATGGGAACAAGGACGAGCTTCTGGGCATGATTTATGATGTGGACGTGCTTTGCGCCATAACGGGATCCAAATGAGTGACGAGGACAAGTCGATCGCCAACGACCTCATGTCCCTCTGCAAGCGCAGGGGTTTCATCTGGCCCTCCTTCGAGATCTACGGAGGGGTCGCCGGCATGTACGACTACGGGCCGCTGGGCTGCTCGCTCAGGAACAACATCGTCGACGTCTGGAGGTCGATCTACAAGGGCCGCGAGGGCTTCGTCGAGATCGATTCCGAGACCGTCAACCCGAGGGAGGTCTTCAAGGCCTCCGGGCATGTGGACGAGTTCTCCGACTACATCACGTACTGCACCAAGTGCGGCGCGCCGTTCAGGGCGGACCATCTGGTCAAGGAGTTCTTCGAGAACGCCGATGTGCTCGGCCCCAGGGAGCTCGAGCAGGCGTTCGTCGACCACGGCGTCAAGTGCCCCGAGTGCGGAGGGGAGCTCGGCCCTGTGGACGAGTTCAATCTTATGTTCAAGACCAACATCGGCCCGGGGAAGGACCGTGTAGGGTACATGAGGCCGGAGACCGCCCAGGGGATATTCGTGAACTTCCTCAACCTCTACAGGTACAACAGGGAGAAGATGCCCATGGGCGTCATCCAGACCGGCAGGGGGTACCGCAACGAGATCGCGCCCAGGCAGGGCATGATCCGCATGAGGGAGTTCAACATGATGGAGGTCGAGCTCTTCGTCGACCCCGAGGACAAGGACTGGCCCAGATTCAAGGACATAGAGAACGAGGAGATCGACCTGCTGCCCAACACGGGCGAGGGGATGATCAGGACCACCGTCGGGAAGGCCGTAAAGGACGGGATAATCGCCAATCGCGTGCTGGCCTACTTCGTCTATACTACGAAGCAGCTCCTGACCCGTATCGGGGTGGACCCGGCGAGGCTCAGATTCAGGCAGCACGAGGTGGACGAGATGGCCCACTACGCCGCCGACTGCTGGGATGCCGAGGCCCTCCTGTCCTACGGGTGGACCGAGATCACCGGCATCGCCGACAGGGGATGCTGGGATCTGTCCAGGCACGCCCAGTTCTCCGGCGCCGACCTCTCCCACTTCAAGAGGCTCGACGAGCCGAAGGAGGTCGAGGTCAGGAGGATAAAGGCCAGGCATAAGGCGCTGGGCCCCCTGTTCAAGGGGAGGGCCAAGGACATCGCCGCGGCCATGGAGGCCAAGGGTCCCGAGGACATCGTGGACGGCAGGCTCGCGGTCAACGTCGACGGCGAGGACATCGTTCTCGGAGAGGAGCTCTTCGAGGTCGTCAATGTCAAGGAGAAGATCACTGGGGACAGGGTCGTGCCGCACGTCATCGAGCCGTCCCACGGGCTGGACAGGATATTCTACACCGTTCTGGAGCACTCGTTCACACGTTCGAGCGACGGAGGGGAGGACTACACCGTCCTCAGGCTGAAGCCCGCCGTTGCGCCCATCAAGGTCGGAGTCTTCCCGCTCATGGAGAAGGACGGTCTGGACGATATGGCGCGCAGGATCTACGAGGGCATCCACACCCACCGCGTGGAGGCCTACTACGACGGATCGGGCACCATCGGGAAGCGCTACGCCCGCATGGACGAGGTCGGCACGCCGTGGTGCATAACCGTCGACTACGAGTCCCTCCCCGGAGGGGAGCACGAGGGTACGGTCACCATCAGGGACCGCGACTCGAAGGAGCAGAAGCGCATACCTGCGGACAGGGTCGCGGCCGTGATCGACGATCTCATCGCCGGCAGGTCCTTCGCCGAGTTGTAAAGTATTTAATACTTTGCGACCGGCGTCAAACCTTTTGCATTTTTCCATACCGACACGCCCATGGGGCTGCGGATTCCGCAGACCCATAGGCGTCATCCGTATCGACCAGCCAGAGCAGTTATATTCTCAGCCCGGCGTATTAGAATCCAGAGGTGCAAGAATGGGTGTAAAAGACCTTGAGGACCTGAAGAAGCTGGCGATGCTGAGATCCCAGATCGATGGGATATCCGTCTCGACCGTGACTTCCGCCGATTTTCCCACAGTCTCCTCCGACGACCGCGTCTCGGACGTCCTGTCCGTCATGAGGGAGACCAAGTACCAGGACATCCCGGTGGTGGACGACGGCGCGTACGCTGGCATGGTGAGCTATGCCTCGATCCTCAGGAAGAAGAGCGTCACGATGGACGCCAAGGTCAAGAACTTCGTCCGCAACCTGCCGACGGTGACCCCTGACATGCAGATAACCAAGATCGCCGAGCTGATGGTATCCACCAACTGCAGGCAGCTCCCGGTCCTCAACGGGAGGAAGGTGGTCGGGATCATCGAGAGGAACCGTCTCATCGAGATCGTCAGGGACATTAAGGCCCTGAAGGAGATCAGGGTGTGGGAGGTCATGAGCAACCCTGTGGAGACCGTGAAGGCCAACGATCTGATGGACGATGCTCTGGACTTGATGATCCGCGAGGACTACAGGACCGTTCCGGTCATCGACGACGCCAACCGCCTCACCGGCATCGTCGGGATGAGGGAGATCATCGACAACAACTGGAAGAAGGACAACAAGACCATTGGCGACCTGGAGAAGAGTTCCCGCTCGCAGATAACCATAGAGTCGATAGCCCTCTCGTCCGTGCTCACCATCGACTGGGACGACGACATATCCGCCGCGGTCGACATAATGGCGGAGCACAAGATCTCCACAGTGCCCGTGCTGGAGGGCAAGGAGCTCGTCGGAATACTGACCGAGTACGACATAATCGAGCTGCTCTCCGCGTGCAGGGAGAGGGACATGATGTTCGTCCAGATAAGCGGTCTCGACGATAACGAGAAGAACGCCACGGACGCGATCTACGCGGACATCGAGGAGATGGTCAGGAAGGTCTCCAAGATGTACAAGCCCGATTCCCTGACGATGCACGTCTCCAGGTACAACGACACCGGGGGGAACTTCAAGTACAGCATCAGCGCCAGGCTGTTCATCAACGGCACGGCCGTCATGGGCAAGCAGGTCGGATGGGACCTGGTGCAGACCGCGAGGGAGCTCATAGAGAAGCTCGAGGACGCGGTCGTCAATATGAAGGACTCCAAGGTGTCCTTCCGCAAGAGGCGCAAGAGCTGAAGCGCCTAGGGGGCTCCGGCCCCCTCCGAAACGATATCCTCCGCGGACGCTCTCTGGAGGTCCGCGGAGCCGGATCCCGAATGGGATCCGGATGGTTTTTCAGTCCCTGACCTTCTTGCCGCACTTGGGGCACCAGTCCGCATTGGACGGTATGCCTTCGCCGCAGTGGGGGCAGGGAACGGTCTCTTCGGAGACGTCGACGGTGCCGTCGGGATGCTCGACCTCGACCTCGGTCTCCTCATCGAACTTGGCCCCGCACTTGGGGCATTCCGCGGCATCGGAGGGCACTTCGGCTCCGCAGACGGAGCACGTGAAGAAGTCCTTCTTCTTCGGCTTCATCTCCTCGGGGACATCGATGTAGGTCCCGCATTTCCTGCAGGTGACCTCTCCGGGGAGGACGACCGTGCCGCAGTTCTTGCAGAGTCCGTATCCCTTGGGATACAGTCTCCCCTCGGCCTCCATCTTAGCGCGCTGCTTCTCGGCGTTCCCTCTGAACATCGCGGAGAATCCGAGGATGATGAAGAACAGGATGCCGATCAGGAGGGTGGTGTATCCTGCGCCGTACAGGCACATGACGAGCGTGTCCCCGAACGAGACGCCGGAGTCGTAGGTGAATCCGACGGACGCCTTGGAGATCTTCTCGTCGTTCTCGCCGATCTGCTCGATGGAGATGAGGATGTACTCGAACTTCCCGTCTCCCATGCCCAGGTCGACGGAACCGTGGTACCAGCCCTGTCCGCCCTCGTCGGCGTAGGCCGTCAGATCCGATGCGGCCAGATACGTGTCCGCGGTTCCGGCCAGGCTGCCGATGGATCCGAACGATATCATGGATATGTCGCCGTTGTAGACACGGACGTCCCAGGAGTCGCCCGCCTCGGCCGCGCCCGGGTTCACGTCGAAGGTCAGCACATAGGCGCCGTCCGATCCCGTGATCTCCATGTTGCGGATGGTGTCCGAGTCCTTGTCGATGGTGACGGCGTAGTCGTCGGGCACGCTGGTGTAGGCGAACACCCCCACGAGGAGGGATACAAGGACGAACACGAGTCCGACGACCGCCTTCACCTTGGCCGACGTCACCTTGGTCATGTGCGGGATCATGTAGAGGAGCACGGCTATGATGAGGAATCCGAGACAGGATGCCCCGAGGCCGAGAACCTCCAGGATGAGGGCGATGGCTATCGAGGCGATGATCGCGACCCTCTGTTTGGTGGACAGGGCCTTGAGGTCTTCGACCACGTTAAGGCGGCCGCCCCCATTGCCCGTCAGGTTCAATGTCATCGTCTTGGCATATGCGGGTCTATTAAAGGGTTTATCTGGAGCGACCCGTCCTTCCCGAAGGGTTGATTTACGATATCGGCCGTCAAGGTCGACCATATGAGCTTCATCGTGCTGACATGCCCCTCCTGCGGACGCAGGATCCTCATGGACGAGATGGACGGCACAGGATACTGCATGTACTGCGGATCGCGCATAGACGCATCTGGCACCGACGCGGAGTACCTGGATCCACAGTCCGAGTCCCTCGTCGGCATGGTAGTCGAGGGGGCTTCCGGGCAGGACCTGTCCGGCGAGCCGTGGTACCCTTCGATGGCCGGATCCGTCGAGCTCCTGATGTCCGGACGCATCGATGAGGCGGCGGCCTCGTTCGCCGATGCGCTCAGGGGCGCGGAGGGCGATGCGGACGCGATGAAAGATGCCATGGCCGAGGCTCTCGCGAGATGGGTCCTGAGGACGGTGTTCGACGGCGGCGTGTACGAGGGAGGCGCGAACAGGATCGCACCCCTCCTCGTCATAGACGGCCAGGGGGACACCCATCCGCCGGTGCTCATAGAGGGGCTGTTCGATGCCATATGCCAATCCCTGAACATGATCGAATCCCCCGCCCATGCGGAGAGCATGGCCGCCTCCCTGCTCCATCTGCTGTGCGACTATCTGGAGGCGGAGCCGTCCCTGGAGAACCAGGAGGTTCTGATGGAGGGGTTCGTCTCGCAGTGCGAGGTCCTGGAGGACCTCACATCGCAGGCGGACGAGAATGCTCCCGAGACGGGGGCCATAGAGGTCATGCGGGAGGCCGCGGAGATCCTCCTGAACTCAGTGCGCGGGGTGTCGTCCGGGCAGCCGGACGGCCGCCTGTCGGCCCTTGCGGAGCATTGGGAGAAGGCGGGGATACACAGGATCTCGGAGCGCGCGTGCGGCGTCCTGACCCGTGTCCGCGATCCGTCGTTCAAGGACGAGGCGGAGTCCTGGAGGAGGATATCCGAGGATTCAGAGGAGTACGCGGCATCGTATATCCGGCCAGACTTCCGAGGCCGGTGCGGATACAGAGGAAATACCCAAATACGACACGCAGGTTGAGTGGAATCGAATGGCGAGCATCGAGGATCAGATCCAGGAGCTGGAGAACGAGATCTCCAAGACCAAGTACAACAAGGCCACGGAGGGTCACATCGGGAAACTGAAGGCCAAGATCGCCAAGCTCACCATGGAGGAGGAGAAGCGCAGGTCCTCCAAGGGATCCACCAAGGGGTTCTACGTCAAGAAGGCGGGGAACGCCACCGTGGCGCTCGTCGGATTCCCGTCCGTCGGTAAGTCCACCCTGCTCAATCAGCTCACAGGTGCGAAATCCGAGGTCGGAGCATACCATTTCACCACACTCGATGTCGTTCCGGGGATCATGCTCTACAACCACGCCAAGATCCAGATCCTGGATATGCCCGGTCTGATCAAGGACGCGTCCCGCGGCAAGGGGCGCGGCAGAGAGGTCATCGCGGCGGCGAGGTCCGCCGACGTCATCCTGCTGGTGTGCGACGTCTTCAATCCCAGGATGGACGTCCTGTTCAGAGAGCTGTACAACGCGGCCATCCGCCTGAACCAGAAGGCGCCCGATGTCGTCATAACCCGTGCGGACCACGGCGGCATACTCGTGAAGCCCACTGTGAGGCTCACCAAGATCACGATCGACACCATCAAGGACATGACCGCTGCGTACGGGCACATCAACGCCACCGTGGTCGTCCGCGAGGATATAGACGTCGAGCAGATGCTCGATGTTCTGGCGGGGAACCGCGTCTACATCAAGGCCATAATGGCGATAAACAAGGTCGATCTGGCGAAGCCCGACGAGCTGCAGTCCGCCCTCGACATGCACAGGGACTACAGATGCATTCCGATCTCGGCCGCCACTGGCCAGGGCATACCGGAGCTTCAGCAGGCCCTGTACGACACCATCGACATGATCCGCGTCTATCTGAAGCCCCAGGGCCAGGAGGCCGATCTCGATGTGCCGCTCATCGTCAAGAGGGGCAACACCGTGGGCGATGTCTGCGAGCTGATCCATCGCGATTTCAAGAACAACTTCCGCTACGCCATGATCTGGGGGGAGAGCGCCAAGTTCCCCGGACAGACCGTCGGCATGGACCATGTCGTCGCCGATAAGGACGTCATCTGCATAATAGTCAAGAGGTGAACCCCTCTGGATCATCGTTTACCGCCTGTCCGAATGCGGACAACGGCGCAGGATTCCTGTTCAGTCGACATTATCTAGTTTGGGCAGAATCCAGAATCATGGCAAAGAGAGATCTGATCTCCGTTTCCGATATGCAGGACGAGTGGCCGGCCCTGGTCGAACTCGCCATCAAGTTGAAGGCCGAGCGCGGACACCACGGCGACCCCCTCAAGGGCAAGACCCTCGCCATGATCTTCGAGAAGCCCAGCACCCGTACGAGGATCTCCTTCGATGTCGCGATCACCGAGCTCGGAGGCCACGCCCTCTACATCGACGAGTCCAAGATGCAGATGGGAGTCCACAGCGAGACCATCGAGGACACAGCCCGCGTCATGAGCAGGTTCGTCCATGGGATCATGTACCGCGCCTTCGACTACAAGATGATGGACAAGTTCGGCGAGTACGCCTCCGTTCCGGTCATCAGCGGACTCGACAATCTCGAGCACCCCTGTCAGGCTCTGGCGGACATGGTCACCATCAAGGAGAAGCTAGGCGGGTTCCGTGGCAAGAAGTTCGTGTATCTCGGGGATGGGAACAACGTCTGCAACTCCCTGCTCTACGCCTGCGCCATCATGGGGATCGACATGGTCGCCTGCTGCCCCGCCGTGCGCATGCCCAATGCCGAGATAATGATGAAGGCGTCCCAGATCGCGGAGAAGAACGGTTCGAAGATCACCGCATCCCATGAGCCCAGGGACGCTTGCAAGGATGCGGACGTCCTCTACACCGACACATGGGTCTCCATGGGCGATTCCACTCCTGTCGAGGACGCCATCAAGCTGTTCCATGAGTATCAGATAAATTTCGACCTCCTCCAGCTCGCCAAGCCCTCCTGCATAGTCATGCACTGTCTCCCTGCGCACAGGGGGCAGGAGATCACGGACGAGGTCATCGAGGGGCCCCAGAGCGTGATCTTCGATCAGGCCGAGAACAGGCTCCATGCCCAGAAGGCCGTTCTCTACACCCTGATGAAGGATCAGTGAAACAATTTTCCGGCCGCAAGGCCGGATTTCTCCGCATAGCCTGCGAGCGATGCACATTATACGATGCGACGAATCAGCATGCGCTTATGGTCGGTTCGTCCGTCCGTGCAGAAGAGGATCCCGCCCCGGAGGGCGGGAAGAGGTTTCAGGAGATCCCTTCCGGGATCAAGCCATGTCCTTGATGGCCTTGGAGAAGGCCAGCATGTTGGCGTCGGGGGTCGCGACGGCGACACCGCAGCCGGAGGAGATGATGTTGAAGCCGGCCTCAGCAGAGTGGACGGCGGCAGCAGCGGTCTCCTCAGGGGTTCCCTGGAACAGGGGCCTGACGGATCCGACGTTTCCGACCAGAACGGTCTTTCCACCGACGTGGGCGACAGCGTCCTCGGGCTTGACCTTCTCCTCGATGGAGATACCGGAGACGCCGGTAGCGACCATCTTCTCGAGGATGGGCAGGGTGTCACCGCAGATGTGGAGGACGGTGTACTTGTCGGCGCGGGGCTTGAGGCAGACGGCAACGTGCTTTCCGGCGGCGTCCTCGAACATGTCGGGAGCGAGCATGTCGGTGGATCCGGAAGGCTCGGAGCACTGGACGACATCGGCTCCGGCATCGAGCAGGGCGTTGGTGTAGGCGGTGACGTAGGGGTTGACGGCGTCGACCCACTTGTCGACCTCCTCGGGGGCCATCATCATGCCGAAGACGAGGTTCTCGGTGTTGACGAGGTTACCGGTGAGGGTGAAGGGTCCGGTGTTTCCAGCGACGACGGTGTACTGCTCGCCGTGGGATTTCTGCATCTTTCCGATGGCCTCGATGGCGACGGCGACACGTCCGGTCTTGAGGAACTCGTCGACGGACATCATGGTCGCGGGGTCGTCGTACTCGCCCAGCATGGGGTCGAACTTGAAGGGGTGCTCCTTGATCATGGGGGAGGCGTCCCTCTTGTCGACCTGGACACGGGCACCGAGAGTCTCGGCCTCGGCGGTCAGGCAGAACGGGGCCCTGACAGCCTCGAATCCCTGGATGTCCGCCTGGGCACAGCCCAGCTTGGCCATGAGGTCGGAGTTCTTGTGGGCCTCGGGCCATGCGGCGCCGACGGCATCCATCTGTCCGAGGGTGGCGGACTGGGTGAAGATGGCCACAGGGGGCCTGTCCAGAGTCTCATGTTTCAAAGCTGCGAGCACTCTCTCTCTAGGAGTCATTGTCATGATAGGTTCTCCTGGCCGACAGTATCCCGTCATACCACTTAAAAGAAACGGGCACCGACGGTAAACTCCATCCGTTCCGTATCCATGGCCTCGGGGTAGCCAGCAGATACGGCGGCGGTATTGGATGTCTGTTCCATTCACATGTTCCCGGAATATGCGTGCAATTCGCCGCTGGCCCCTCGGAGCTCCACATCCGACAGGGTGCGGAGAGTTCCGAGGTCCATTATGCCCATCTCCGTCACGCCGTATATCTCGGCGTCCGCGTAGTTGCAGGATCTGAGGGCCGGGGCCATCACGGCCTCGTCGTCCATCACGAGGTCGTTCCCGGATGCGAACGGGCTGAACGGCGGGACCACGATCACCCCCTCCTCTCTGGCGTGTACGAAGCACTGGAGCTTCATGCCCCCTCCGACGGCCCCGGGTATCCTCACCGACGGATGCTCGTGGCCGATGATCACGGGCCTGACCCCGGAATCCACGTGCCCGTGCTCCAGCCTGTATCTCATTATGTCCACATGGTCCACCGCGAGGATGCCCATGTCGGACACTATGTTCTGGATGAAGTTGTCGTGGTTCCCTTTGACGATCACGGCCTCCGCGTCCTCGGACACGAGCTCGATGATGCTGCGGACCTGCTTCCTCTCCTCCCAGCCGGAATGCTTGAAATCGTGCTTGATGTCGCCGAGGAGGACCACCCGGGCCGGCTCGTAGTTGGCCAGGATGTCGTTCAGCTCCTCTCTTATGGACTCCGTGTTGATCCTCGGCAGGTACAGCCCCTCGTTCTCGAGGGCGCGCTCGTATCCGAGGTGCAGGTCCCCTATGACGGCGGTCGGCCCTTCCGCGAGCACTAGGCACTTCTCGCTGCATATGCGGACTCCTGGGCGGATCTCGAGGGACCTCATCTCACCGCCCCTACGACGCCGCCGCATTTGGTTCCATCGCCCGTTGCGCAGATACAATTCTTAATAGGGAGTCCGTTCACGCGCCCAGTGATCAGCAAGACGTTCGTGCTCCTCCCATCGGTCGGAGCGAAGAAGGAGAGGGCCATATGGGAGTCCGGCATACGCACCTGGAACGATTTCATGGCATCCGACAGGGTGCTGTCCCTGAAACCGGAGGCGAAGGAGCGCGACGACGCGGTGCTGATGCAGGCAGCGGAGCTGTTGGACGATCGCGACTGCGGTGCGCTCGCAGACATGACGCCGAAGGGCGAGCACTGGAGGCTCTTCGGGGAGTTCGGCGACGGTGCCAGGTACCTTGATATAGAGACGGACGGCCTGAGCAGGGACGCCCTGGTGACCGTGGTGACCGTGCACTCCAGGAGGGACACCGTGACTCTGACCCAGGGCGTGGACCTGACGCCCGAGGCGCTGTCCGACGCCCTCGATGGCGCGGATATGCTGGTGACGTTCAACGGCAGCTGTTTCGACGTCCCCGTCCTGAGGAACAGCTTCCCCGGCATCGATTGGGACATCCCGCAGTTCGATCTGCGCTTCGCCTCCAGGAAGGTGGGGTACCGCGGCGGCCTCAAGCCGTTGGAGGTCTCCCTGGGGATTTCGAGGGCGGACGACATCCAGGGGGTGGACGGCGCCGAGGCGGTCAGGCTGTGGAAGCGCTGGGACCGCAACGGGGACAGGGACGCGCTGGACAGGCTGACAGAGTACAACCGCGCGGACACCGTCAATCTGGAGATGATCGCCGGCACGATATACGAGAGGCTGGTGAGGGAGCATGCAGGGTTCGTGTGGCGACGACCGCAGGCTGAGGCGCGACCTGGCCGCGGCGGCCGGAACGCTCAGTGGCGCGGGATCGGTGAGGGTCGTGACGCACATAGACGCCGACGGGATAACGGCGGGCGCCATCGCGGACACCGCGCTGTCCCGCATGGGCGTGGAGCACACCGTAGGCTTCGAGAAGAAGATCACGGAGGAGGTCGTCGACAGCGTGAACTCCAGTCCGGAGGACGTGGTCTGGATATGTGATCTCGGCAGCGGGTACCTCTCGCAGTTCGACAGGGAGGGGCTGGTGATCACCGACCATCACGTCCCCGATCCGGAATGGAGGAGGAGCCAGACGGTCCTGGACAGCTTCAGCCGCATAAACCATCTGAATCCGCACACCTACGGTGTCGATGGCTCCTTCGAGGTCTGCGGCGCGGGGATGACGTACCTGCTGGCGAAGGAGCTGGATCCGTCCTGCACCGACCTGGCCCATCTGGGCGTCGTCGGGGCGGTCGGAGATTTCCAGGACTCGTCGTTCCAGAGGCTCGTGGGGTGGAACCGCGAGATCCTCAACGATGCGGTGGCGGCCGGGGACGTGGAGGTCGAGGAGGACCTGCGCTATTTCGGCAGATGCACCCGTCCTGTCAACCAGTACCTCCAGTACGCCACGGATCCGTCCATACCGGGCGTCAGCGACGATCCGAAGGGCGCGTTCGCCCTGCTGGATGCCGCCGGCGTCAGGGCCAAGGACGGCGGGCGGTGGAGGGCGTGGAAGGACCTGTCCGCGAAGGAGGCGGACCGCGTCAGGGATCTAGTCATGGAGAGGTTGGGCGACCAGGCGGACCGCGCCGTCGGCGAGATGTACAGGATCACGCGCTACGACATGTCCAGCGGTCTGGGAGATGCGAAGGAGTTCGCCACGATACTCAATTCGTGCGGACGCTACGACGACGCTCCCACGGGGCTCCGGGTATGCGAGGGCGACGTATCCGCACTGAGGACCGCGGAGGACAACAGGACCGCTCACCGCAGGCACATCTCGGAGGCACTGAGGTACATCAGGGAAAATCATCTCCTGAGGGAGCGCCGCTTCGTGCAGTGGTTCGATGCCGGATCGGAGATCCGCGAGACCGTGGTGGGTATCGTCGCCGGAATGGTCCTGTCGTCTCCAGAATGCAGGAGGAACCTGCCCATCATAGCGTTCGCCGATTCCGACGACGGGGTCAAGGTCTCCGCCAGGGCCAACAGGGATCTGGTGGACCGCGGTCTGGATCTGTCCAGGGTCATGAGCACGGCCGCGGAGCTCGTCGGAGGGTTCGGCGGAGGGCACACCATAGCCGCGGGGGCTACCATTCCGCCGGACCAGAAGGAGAGGTTCCTCGACATCGTGGAGGATCTCGTCTCGTCGCAGATCGATTGACGGGGTTTCACCGGTCTTAAACCAGGGATCTGTTCATCCGAGGCCACCCGTTCCCGTCCCGTGGGATGCTGGCTATGACGGAGGGCCGTATTAGGGGGATCTACAGCCCTTCTTCGATTTTTAATGTATCCTAACAGAAAATTGGTAGGCTTTAAACATAGGTTTCTCACGCGAAGTGCCATACCAGATGATGCAATTACATCGATTTTGC
>CAYUPU010000036.1:0-18598 GCA_964445265.1 uncultured Methanomassiliicoccales archaeon | reverse complement strand
CTTTAAATACAGAGCAGAATCCAGTGATGTCACTCCGTCACTGGATATTCAACTACGTCTCTTGCACATTAATGGATGCTGTGCATGACCGGAAAATCCGCCATATTCATAAACACAGGACGATGTAACGCCGTTATGAACCAGAACGCCGGAGGCGCCACATGACGACCTCCATGATGCTCACCGAGGATCAATACCAACATCTCCGCGACGCCATAGTCTCCAGCTGGAGGAGGCGCGGATACGCGTCCGAGAGGCACGGGGACGCCACTCTGAGCAGGGAATGGCTCGGAGGGGTGCTGGCTGTCCTCCAGGACAGGCTGGACCTCATCGGCGACAGCAGCGACGCCCTCGAGGTCGCCATGGCTCATGTGGATGCGTGGCCCCATGAAGGGCTGGGCATCGCTGCGGCGGACTCCGTCTTCAGATCGCGCACCGAACTCCCCCTCCCGGGCGGGAACTCCGCCGGGACCCCGTCGAATCCCGCGGTGACGGACGGACCCGCCGACGAGGACGGGTCAGACATGGAACCCAACTGCAAACCTCCCGAAGGAAGGAGTGCCTGCGACGAGCTGAGGACGCTGATAGCCTGCGGGGAGCGCAACATAATGCTGTTCGGCGACTCCGGCCTCGGGAAGACCAGCATGGTCATCGCCCTGGCAGAGGAAATGGGGCTCCCGCTCTACGTCCTCGCATCCCCTCAGACCAAGGCCGATGTCGTCGGCTTCCGCGACGCCATGGGCCGCGAGTGCACTACATCTTTCACGGAGGGCTACACCCGGCCGTGCATCATCCTCCTGGAGGAGATCGACCGCGCATCCGCACGCGCCTGCATAGCGTTCAACGCCGGGATCGCCAACGGCATCCTGGACGTGCCCGTGCGCGGAACGATAAAGAGGGATCCGGGATGCATAGTCGTGGCCACCGCGAACACCTCCGGGAACGGGGCCACGTACGAGTACAACAGCGCCGTGCAGCTGGATGCCAGCACCCTCGACAGGTTCGCCAGGCTGAGGGTCGGCATCGACCGGGGGATCCTGGAGGAGTGCGCCGGAGGCGACCCGGAGCTGCTGGGGTTCTCCCTCGAATGGATCGCCGCCGCGGATAGGCTGAGGATGGCGGACGCCAGGCTGACGTACCGCGGCGTATCACGGCTCGGGCGCATCGGAGCCTGTGCCGGAACGGCGTTCGCCCTCAGGGCCGCCCTGACGGACTCCATGACCCGGGACGCGATCGGCCGCATATCGGCCGAGATCCGCTCGGACAACACGTGGAGCCGCGCCCTCCGCGGCATCCTGGCCGAGAGGACGGTGCGCGGCGGATGATCCGCAGGGAGCTCCTCATCGACGACCGCAGCACCCCCTGGAGGGTCCTGTACGAGGGATTCGCGGACGCCGCCGAACTGGACGCCGTCGTCTCCTCCCGCCCGGTCAGATCTAGAACCCAGAGGGCCAACGACAGACTGCTATCCGACGCCGATGCCCGCGGAAGACTGCTCGGCACCGTGCCCGGACCGGATCTGGACGATTCCGGCGGATGCGACCGCGACGGCCTCCGCACGAGGGAGGAGGAGCTGCTGGACCGCGAGGAGCACGACGTCTCGGGGGACCTGGTGGACGTCCCCCTGTTCCTGTCGGGCGAACCGGAATGCATGGTGCGCACGGAATCCGTCCCCGCGGCCTCGCGCATCATCCACATGGCGGTCAGCGTGGCCGTACCATGGTCAAGAACTGCGGACGAGATGCGCCGTGCGGGAGCGGCGGTCGTCAGGACCGTATCCAGGCTGGAGAGGATGGGGTACCGCGTGGCCGTCGACGCGATCGACACGTTCTGCGACAGGACGGAGCACATGGTCCTCGCCTGCGGCGTCCGCGCCAAGCCGGAATGGACGCCTCTGGACGCGGGGCGGCTTATGTACTTCCTGGCCGACGCGTCCTTCCCGAGGACGGCGATGTTCACATGGGCCGTCAGGAACCCGGCATGGACGGACCCGGACAGGATGGGCGTGCCCATGGAGCACGCATTCATGGAGAACGGGACACCCTCGGGGATCGTGCGCATGCTGTTCGGCGCGAACGCCGTGGCCGTGAGCACGGAGGACCTGATGGGGAGGGCCGAGCCGGAGACATGGCTCGAGGCCCTGCTGACCGGAGGAGGGATCCGCTCGGAACTCGCTGGGACGCACGGCCGGGAGCCTCTTGTGCTCCATCGACCTGACCTGCCTGCGGATCCTGGCCACCTCGTCCGCGGGGAGCCCCGTGTCCACTGCGATCTCCTGATCGGTGCGGTCCTGCTCCATGTCGTAGAGTATGCCGTCCAGGTCCTCGTACCTGATGCCCATCTCCTTCTCGTCGGTCTGCCCCTCCCAGAGGCCGGCGGACGGGGGCTTGGCCGCCACCGCCTCCGGAACGCCTATCAGACGGGCCATCTGGCGGACCTCGGTCTTGTAGAGGTTCGCTAGAGGCGTGACGTCGCACGCGCCATCGCCGAACTTGGTGAAGTAGCCCATCATGATCTCGCTCTGATTGGACGTTCCCATAACAACGTAGTCCCTCTTCTTCGCGAGATTGTACAGCACGATCATCCTGCAACGTGCGGAGATGTTCCCCCTCTCCAGAGGCGTGTCCCTGCCCGAGAGGAGAACCGCCGCCAGTGCATCGACCGCGGGCTGGATGTCGACCACGCGGTACTCCGTGCCCCATAAGGAGCTGAGCTCGGAGGTCGTCTTGTAGTCCTCGGCGGGAGTGACCCTGGAGGGCATGAAGACGTTCAGCACCCTCGACGGGCCGAGGGCGTCGGCGCAGAGCTTCGTCACCGTGGCGGAGTCGATCCCGCCGCTGAGGCCGACGACCACGCCCTTGCATCCGATCTTCTCCACCGTGGTCCTTATGAATCCGCGGAGATCGTCGACGTCCTCCATTGTTATCTGCGGGATCTTGACCGTCATATGCTCCGGGAATCCGTGGCGCTGGTCTTAATGCTTGCCTGCACGCGTACAAATACATCCCTGCGGATGCCTCCTGGCATGAAGCTGGGGATCTCCCTGTGCCAGATCCGTCCGGTGCCCGGCGATGCGGACGCCAACGCCGAGACGATGGCACGCATGCTCGGGTCTGACGGATCGGATGCTCTCGTGTTCCCGGAGTGCTTCCTCGAGGGATACGGCGCGGAGCCGAACGGCGCGGCCACGGAGAGATGCATCGGGATGCTGAAGGAGACGTGCAGGGATTCGGACCGCGCCCTGGCGTTCGGGGCGGCACTCCGGCGCGGCGGCCGCACTTACAACTCGCTGGTGTTCCTGTCACCGGACGAGGGAGGCTGCGCCGTATACGACAAGACCCATCTGGCACGCTTCGGAATCTACTCCGAGGACGGATTTGCGGCGGGCGGAGGCCCGGCAATCGGCACGTTCCGCGGCATCGGATTCGGGCTGTCGGTGTGCTACGACATATACTTCCCGGAGGTCCTGCGCGCCTGCGCGCTCCGTGGGGCATCGGTGAACATCTGCGCGTCCGCCGCCGCAGTCCCGTCCGAGCCGTTCTTCGAGAAGATCCTCCCCGCGAGAGCACTGGAGAACGTATCGTACCTGGCGTTCGTCAACAACTGCGGGCGCACGGCCGGGCTGGAGATGGCCGGCGGATCCCGCGCGATGGACCCGCTGGGCGCGGAGATCGTCCGCTGCGGCCGCGGAGAGGAGATCCAAAGATTCGTGTTCGACAGCGACGCCCTCGCGGAGGCGAGATGCACCAGACGCCATCTCGACGACTTCCGCGCCGACATCGGCTGGTACGGGATGCGGACGGCGGATCTATGAACACGGCCGCGAGGACTGACGTGGAAATCGATCCCTATGCGGTCCCTCCCCTCCGCCCCATCCGCAGACCTGTTGCGCTCGAAACATCGGACCCTCCTAAAGGTTTATTAAGGTGAACCCAATCGTCGCCCTGAAGCCGAGATGGCCCAGCCCGGTAAGGCGAGAGCCTGGAAAGCTCTTGGGAACTTTTCCCTCGGGAGTTCAAATCTCCCTCTCGGCGCTTTCATCATCCCTATTCTCCGAAGCTCTGCTGTCGGTTCCCTCTCGTGCGCGATGGATTATATAGCGTGTGCCCTTCCGCCGAATCGGGTGCGCACCCATGATAGTCAACGCAGAACTCTACGTCAAGGACCTGCCCGGGCAGCTGGTGGGCTCCATCGAGCCCATCTCCGTGGTGGACGGGAACATCCTCAGCGTGGTACACAACCGCGACACGATAGTGAACCACCGCATCTGCGTGAACATAACATTCGAGATAGAGGACGAGGAGCAGTTGGCGCGCCTCAAGCACATCTGGAAGACGAAGGACGTCGTCATCTCCAAGATCGGCACCGCCCACGAGACCTACACGATGGTCTACATGCTCATCGGCGACATCGACGCCAGATACATCGAGGGACTGATCAACAAGGCCCACACCGTGGCCGACCTCGACGCTGTGGACGTCAGCTACACGTCCAAGACGGGCGACTTCTCCAAGCGCACCGGGATGCTGTCTGTCAAGACCAAGAGCCAGGATGATCTAGACCGCCTGGACGGCTTCCTGGACGCCGAGTGCAGGAAGACGGGCGTCACATATGTGAGGGGTGTCTGAGATGAGGATATTCGTCAGCGGATTCGGCACGGTAGGCCAGGGATTCTGCGAGGTCCTGGCGATGCGCAGGGACATGATGGCCGCCAGATACGGGGAGGCCCCCGTGCTCGTCGGAGCCATGGACTCCCGGACATACTGCTACGACACCGACGGATTCGATCCACTCGCCCTCGTGGAGAGGAAGAAGGGCACCGGAAGGGTCGGCCTCGAGCAGTACACCGACCCCGTCGAGATCCTGTCCTCGATAGAGTACGACCTCCTGGTGGAGGTCAGCCCCACGGACATCAGGACCGGCGGCGCCGGCCTGAAGAACATCGAGTGCTCCCTGTCCGAGGGGAAGGACGTCATCACGGTCAACAAAGGGCCTCTCGCGCTGAGGTTCAGGGATCTCGTCGACCTCGCGGAGAGGAACGGATGCAGATTCCGCTTCGAGGGGTCCGTCGGCGGAGCCATGCCTATCATCAACCTGTGCCGCGAAAGCCTCGCGGGCGAGAGGATCGAATCCATACGCGGGATCTTCAACGGTACCTGCAACTACATCCTGAGCAAAATGGACAACGGCCAGCCCTTCGAGCAGGCGCTCAAGGAGGCCCAGCAGCTCGGGTACGCCGAGACCGACCCCACCAACGACATCATGGGGTACGACAGCGCGTGCAAGGTCGTCATCCTGGCCAACTCAGTCTTCGGCCGGAACGTCACCTTCGGCGACGTCAGCATCACCGGGATAACGTCAGTCACCGAGGACGCCGTGTCCCTGGCGGCTTCCCGCAACATGGTCATAAGGCTCATCGGAGAGGTGTCAGACACGAAGCTGGAGGTCGGCCCCAGGCTGGTCCCCAAGAACCATCCCCTGGGTATAGGCGGCACCCTGAACACCGCCCAGATCCTCAGCGATCTGGCCGGCCCGGTGACCGTCTCCGGCAGGGGCGCCGGAAGGCTGGAGACCGCCTCCGCCATCCTCAGCGACCTGCTCGCGATAATGGACGAGAGGAGCAGATGAGCAGGGTCGTCCTGTACGACACGACGCTCCGCGACGGAGCGCAGTGCGAGGGCGTCACATTCTCGGCGGACGACAAGCTGGAAATCCTCCGGAGCCTGGACGCCTTCGGCGCCGACTTCGCGGAGGGCGGATGGCCGGGATCGAATCCGGCGGACGACGAGTTCTTCGCCAGGGCCGCGGAGCTGGAGCTGGAGCGCACCGCGCTGACGGCATTCGGGAGCACCCGCAGGCACGGGGTCCCCGCGGAGAAGGACCCGAACCTCCTCGCCCTGGCATCGTGCTGCGCGGAGTGGTGCTGCATATTCGGCAAGTCATGGGACTTCCAGGTGTCGGAGGCGCTCCGCATCCCCCTGGAGGAAAACCTCCTCATGATCAGGGAGAGCGTCGTGTTCCTGCGGTCCCGTGGCAAGCACGTGATGTTCGACGCCGAGCACTTCTTCGACGGGTACGTGTCGGATCCCGGATACGCGCTGGCCGCGATACGGGCCGCCTGTGAGGGCGGCGCGGAGTGGATCGTCCTGTGCGATACCAACGGCGGATCCATGCCGGACCGCGTCGCCGAGGCGGTGGAGCGCGCATCCGACGAGGTGCCGGTTCCGCTGGGGATCCACTGCCACAACGACTCGGATCTCGCCACCGCATGCACGCTCGCCGCGGTGAGGGCCGGATGCTCCATGGTCCAGGGAACGGTGAACGGGATCGGGGAGAGATGCGGCAACGCCAACCTGTGCTCCGTCGTCCCGGACCTGGTGCTCAAGTGCGGGTACGGAGTAGCCGCCGACCTGAAGGGCCTGACCGCTCTCTCCCGCACCGTGGGGGAGATCGCTAACATGCCCCCGTCGCCCGGAATGCCGTTCACCGGGTCCCGCGCGTTCGCCCACAAGGGGGGCATGCACATCTCCGCCGTCGTCAGGGACACCCGCACGTACGAGCATGTGGAGCCGTCACTGGTGGGCAACGCCCGTCGCGTCCTGGTCTCCGGCATGGCGGGACGTGCCACCGTGTCCGAGAAGCTCAGGAACCTCGGGCTGGAGATAGAAGAGGACAGCCCTGCCATCACGGACGCCGTCAAGCGCATGGAGGCCGAGGGATACGACTTCGAGGGTGCGGACGCCAGCTTCGAACTTCTCGTCAGACGCCTCAGGGGCGACCTCCCCCGGATGTTCGACATCGAGGGGTTCAGGGTCTTCACGGACAGCAGGTCCGGCGAGTACGACACCGAGGCCACCGTCCGTGTCAGGAGCATGGACGGGTCGTCCGAGCACACCGCCGCGGACGGCGACGGTCCCGTCAATGCGCTGGACAACGCCCTCAGAAGAGCTCTGGATTCGTTCTTCCCGGACCTGAGGGACGTCAGGCTCACCGACTACAAGGTCCGCGTCCTGGACGGCAGGGCTGCCACCGCGGCCACGGTCAGGGTCCTCATACGCTCGACCGACGGCAAACGCAGCTGGACCACCGTCGGCGTGTCCGAAAACGTCATAGAGGCCAGCCTCATCGCGCTGGTCGATTCATTGGAATACGCTTTGTCATTCAAAGATAAACAGGAGGAGAAGGCATGAGCAGAACAATAGTCACGCTCGTCGGGAAGGACCACGTCGGGATCATCGCCGCCGTGTGCAACTTCTTCGCCGAGAACGGCATCAACATCCTGGACATCAAGCAGACCACCGTGCAGGACTACATCAACATGATCCTCATAGTCGACACATCCGGATACGGCGGCGGGTTCGACACCCTGAACCAGGGTCTCGACGAGGTCGGAAAGAGGGTGGGCTGCATAATCAAGGCCACCCACGAGGACATCTTCGAGATGATGCACAGGATCTGAGAACATGGTGGAGCTCAAGGAGGTCTTCGAGACCTACGAGATGGTCCGGAACGAGAACCTCGATGTCAGGACCATAACCATGGGGATCAGCCTGCTGGACTGCATGGATCCGGATCTCGACGTGCTCTGCGCGAAGATCAGGGACAAGATACTCGGACTGGCCGGACCCCTCGTCAGGGTGGGCGACGAGCTCGGCGTCGAATTCGGCGTCCCCGTGATCAACAAGAGAGTGTCCGTCACCCCCATCGCCCTCATAGGAGGGGTCGCGTGCAGATCCCCGGACGACTTCGTCAGAATCGCGGAGACCCTGGACGATGTCGCGGAGACGATAGGCGTCAACTTCATCGGAGGCTACTCGGCGCTCGTCCAGAAGGGCATGACCCCTGCGGACAGGATGCTCATAGAGTCCATCCCGGAGGCGCTGGCGCGCACCGAGAGGGTCTGCTCGTCCATCAGCCTGGGAACGACCAGGATCGGGATAAACATGGACGCGGTCAGGCTCATGGGCGACATAGTCGTCAAGACGGCCGAGGCCACGAAGGACAGGGACTCCCTCGGATGCGCCAAGCTGGTCGTGTTCTGCAACCCTCCGGACGACAACCCGTTCATGGCCGGGGCGTTCCACGGCGTGACCGAAGGGGATGCCGTCATCAACGTCGGCGTCAGCGGACCCGGCGTCGTCAGGGAGGCCCTGACCAAGGTCCGCGGAGAGAGCTTCGAGGTCCTGTGCGAGACCATAAAGAAGACGGCGTTCAAGGTTACCCGCGTAGGACAGCTCTTCGCCAAAGAGGCCTCCGCGAGGCTGGGCGTACCGTTCGGCATAGTGGACCTCTCCCTCGCGCCGACCCCTGCCGTAGGGGACAGCATAGCGGACATCATCCATGAGATGGGCATGGAGCACGCCGGAGCCCCTGGAACCACCGCCGCGCTCGCCATACTCAACGACCAGGTCAAGAAGGGCGGGATCATGGCGTCCTCCTATGTCGGAGGACTCAGCGGAGCGTTCATCCCTGTGACAGAGGACAGCTCCATGGCTGAAGCCGCCTCCATAGGCGCCCTGACCCTTGAGAAGCTCGAAGCCATGACCTGCGTGTGCTCGGTGGGCCTCGACATGATCGCCATCCCCGGAGATACGCCGGCCACCACCGTCGCGGGCATCATCGCTGACGAGATGGCCATAGGCATGATCAACCAGAAGACCACCGCCGTCAGGATCATCCCGGTCATCGGCAAGGGACCTGGGGACAAGGCGGAATTCGGCGGCCTCCTGGGAGAGGCCCAGATCATGCCCGTAAACAGATTCGGCTGCGCCGAATTCGTGAACAGGGGCGGAAGGATACCCGCCCCCATACACAGCTTCAAGAACTGAAACCCCCGCCTCCCCTCCGCTGTTCTGGAAGGGAGGCACAGCCCTCACCCGACCCGTACCCAGAGAGATCATAGCGATACCGGAGCCGCGCAGGAACGGAGCATCGCGATAATATTAGAAAAATTAAGGAAAAGTTTGAATCGGCACCACAGTGCCGAAGAAAGCGCTTCGAAATGCGCAAGGTGGGGGCAGAGGGATTTGAACCCCCGTCAGCGGGTTTCCTCTCCCGGGGAGCTACCCCGAGGAATTGAATGAGTCATCGCTCCAGTTAGTCATCACTGGAATCAGCAAACCCATTTTCAATCACTCTCAATAACTGGAGCCCGCCAGTCTGCCAGGTTAGCCTATACCCCCATTGTGAGTGTTATGAGCAGCACTCACTGCTTGCGCATCTTCGCTGCTCTCTTTCTTCTTCTCATCTTCTTCTTGCGCCACTTCCAACGCTGGTTGCCGCGTTTCTTCCAGGCGCGTGAGCCTCTCTTCATGATCCTACCTTCCTTGAATGGCATCCGAGGGACGCTGCATTCTTGGCGGGCCCGCCGGGATTCGAACCCGGGGCGTCTGGCTTAGAAGGCCAGCGCTATATCCTGGCTAAGCCACGAGCCCACTCTTTCCCCCATCTGCACCTACCATTTAAAGGTTCTTACTTACCAACATTCCCGTGTCTCAAATAGCAAGGATGCCGGACAGCGAACTGGTATCGATATAGTCCGCTATAGAGCCGTTGCCGGTGAACATCAGTACGGATTCGGCAATGCATACGCATCCGAGGACGAACAGCAGAGGCCACCAGTTGAAGATCTTCCCGAACATCTTGACTATCTCCTCCCCGAAGTTGAATACGGCGTAGCATACCCCTCCGAGGATGAAGGCCACTATGATCCTCACCGGATTCTCGGCCAGGAAGCTAATGTCTATGTCGCCTGCGGTCGTGACGCTGCCGAGGGCGATATAGACTATGACCATCACGAACAGGCCCAGTATGACCGCGAAATGGACCTCGCGGAACGGGCGTATTATCAGCGTGAACGCGGCAACGGCTACGATGATCGATGTCGAAAGCCTCCAATCGCCGTACCTCTCAGCGGCGACCACGGCCATGATCACGCCGAACACGAATCCGATCGCGGTCAGGATCCTGTACTTCCAGGAGTCGCGACCCCTGATGTACGACACCGCTATGGACACGGCCAGCAGCCCGCCCACCAGGAGGACCACCTGAGGGAGGTTGTCGAGCACCCATTGGGTGATATCGTTCCCATCCATACGTCCCTCAAGGGGAACGTGGGATATTATAACTGTGAACCGCCCCCGGAAGGGGGCGGATTTGTTCATCGTCTCAGGCGATCTTCTTACCGGCGTCGAGATTGGCGCCCTGCTCGTAGACCTCTTTGACATCGAACATCCAGACGGCGTTCGCGTGGAGCTTGACGGCGGCAAGGGCCTCATTCATCTTGTCGACCACGGGACCTGCATCGATGCGCACAGGCTTCTCGACGACGATCTGGTAGGACTGCATGCCGTTGACAAGGAGGAAGGATGCCTTGGGGTTCTTCTGAAGGTTCTCGACAGAGTTCTTCATGAGTATCTCGCCCACCATCATCTTGTCGGGCGATGGAGACGCTACGGATCCGGCAGCAATCGCATGGGGCTGGCCGCATCCGCATGCCGTGACGAGGATCTTGACGGTCTTGGGGTCGTTGAGCATCTCGAGGACTTTCTCAGGAATCTCTACCATTGGTTCTCACCTTGTTCCGCAGTACCGTTTCGGAGTATTTCTCCGATTGCTAACAACCTTGTAACCGACTCGGAATATCCGCATATCTCGGATGATACAACCGATAGACAATTATATGATACTGTACGATATGTATATTACGTATATAAATGGATAGAATATCGAAGAACGGCTGAGATCTGATAACCAGAACCTCAGCTTCAATACCATGAGGGCCATGTTCTCCCGCAGAGGATTGGTGTCCGCACCCTACCGCAAAGCCATCAGGAACGTCGACAACGAGATGACCAACCTGGCACTGATGCTGTCCGACCAATGCCCGTGGTGTACGGAGATACGCTATATGGGCGAACACAGGACAACAGTGGACGGACCTGTATTGAGGCAACCTGATGCGGTGCAGAGGGCCGTAGGCATGATACGCAGGAGCGAGACCGAGAACGGGGGATTCCCTGCCATGGAGTTCGAAGAGGTCATGCTGAACGCCGTCACCCACCGCAGCTACTGCGATCCGTCCCCGGTGGTGGTGGACATACGCGACCGCTTCACGGTCGTGACATCCCCTGGAGGGATGATGAGGATAGGCCACGGATTCGATGGGCGCACCCGCAACCCGGGACTGGCCAGCATAGCCGACTCCATGGGGCTGAAGAGCGCCAGGATACGCGGCATCGGCGGCATAATCGGCGCGTACCGCGGATGCTAGTATATGCCGGGCTGCCGGTTCTATTCGGGCAGCACGACCTTCGTCCTTCCGGACAAGGTGAGCATGGGGTCCTCGGAAGAGGGACTCAGATGCGCGGTGATACAGTACCTGACGCTTATGGGGGATCCTGCATCGATACGATATCCCACCATCTGGAGACATCGTCGAACAAGATGCGCGGAGTCTTCAAATCCTTGGAGCGGGACGGAACGATAATCATGCTGAACTGCGGCGGACACATGCTGCCGTTCCTGTGCGATCGCAGAGAATGGAGGCGCCGGATAAGACAAGACGAGACGATGAGAGGGATGCTGGCCTACATGACCGACACGGATATGCTGTAGGTGCCGCCCGTAAACGGTCGGCGCACGGATGGGCGCTTCTCCGGCCTCTGGAGGACATTCGGCGATACGCTCCCGGCCATCACCCGAGAGCGTATCGCCGAGTCCGCGTGCGGGATCGTCCGCCGCCACAGCAGATTAGAAGGGAAGGTGTCGGAAACGGATATCGAAGGAGCGCGACTCCCGCCGAACCGCCGGAGAATCGAATCGGAAGTCAATGTGAGAGAAGTGGTGGACAGGGCGAGATTCGAACTCGCGACCTCTACAATGCCAATGTAGCGATCTTCCAACTGATCTACCTGCCCAGTTGATGAGACGTGGATTGATATTACGTATTTAAATATTTTGTTTGGTCGCGTTGCCGAAGTCCCTGATGAGCTGGGTCTGGAAACGGTGCACCTCTCCTGGAATAGCCGTGGGGTACTTCCCGCAGACGCATGCGAGGCACAGATCCTTCTCATCGAAGCCTATCGCCTCCACCAGACCCTCGAGGCTCAGATAGCCCAGAGAGTCCGCGCCGATGATCCCGCGGATCTCGTCGACGGTGTGCTTCGTCGCGATGAACTGGTCACGAGTCTTCATATCGACACCGTAGTAGCAGGGGGCTATGATGGGCGGACACCCGATCCTCACATGGACCTCCTTCGCCCCGGCACGGCGGAGCATCGAGACCAGCTTCTTCAGGGTGGTGCCCCTGACGATGCTGTCGTCCACGATCAGGATGCGCTTCCCGTCGACCGTGCTCCGGATGGGATTCATCTTCATGGAGACGGCCGCCTCCCTCTGCTTCTGATCGGGCATGATGAACGTCCTCTCGGCGAAGCGGTTCTTCATGAATCCCTCTTCATAAGGGACTCCCGCCACCGCGGAGTAGCCGATCGCATGGGCGCGGCCGGAATCCGGAACGGGCATCACGAGATCGACATCGGCCGGGCACTCCCTGGCGAGGATCATCCCGATCCTCCTCCTGACCTCGTAGACCTCGCTCCCGTCCAGAACCGAATCTGGCCTGGCGAAGTAGACCCACTCGAACATGCAGAACGCCCGGGGATGCTGGGCGACAGCAGGGTACATCTTGAAGCTGTCCCGGGTGATCTCGCAGATCTCCCCCGGCTCGATGTCGCGGACGAACTCCCCGTGCAGGGCGTCTATGGCCGCGCTCTCCGACACGGCGATGTATCCGCCGTCCAGCTTGCCCAGGCAGAGCGGCCTGAAGCCGTACGGGTCGCGGATGGCGAAGAGCCTGCCGTCGATGAGAATCGTGAGAGCGTAGGCCCCGTCGATCTCCCCCATGGTGGCCCTTATGGCCTTCACGGGATCGTTCTGCATCGACATGTACTTGCCGAGCAGCTTGGTGACGAGCTCGCTGTCCGAGTCCGTGAGGAAGGTCCAGCCCTCCTTCATGTACTTCTCCTTCAGGACGGAGAAGTTGGTGATGTCACCGTTGTGTGCGACGGCCACCGTCCCGAAGTTGGTCATGACGGAGAAGGGCTGTGCATTGGCGACCGTCTTGGATCCCGTCGTCGCGTACCTGACATGCCCTATCCCGACATGCCCGAGCAGCCTGGCGACATCCTCCTTGGGCAGGGCGTTGTTCACGAGCCCGTTGCCCTTGAGCGTCTCCACGGATGCGCCGTTGAACACGGATATGCCGGCGCTCTCCTGGCCGCGGTGCTGGATGATCATGAGCGCGGTGTACAGCGACGGCGATACGTCGTAATCGGCGCTGATGCCTACGACGCCGCAGCTGTGTCTCGGCCCTGTCATCCTATCGTGGTCCTTCTCAGTTGCGCAGCTTGGCCCAACCGTAGGATCTCAGCGTGGCGGTCTTGCCGTATCCGCAGGAGGCGCAGACGCCCTTGCGGACATGGTAGGCGCGCTTGCCGCACCTGCGGCAGGGGATGTGGGTCTTGAACTTGTTGTGCTTTCCCTGTGCCGGTGTTCCCTTTCCCATGATCATCACTCCAGTGAATCGTGAACGCCGATGCCCTCTACGCGTGCGCATGTATAGGGACTTGTACGGCTGCTAGGCGCTCCAATACGCATGGGTTATAAGAAGGTATCGAGCGGCCCGCGATCATACGAACGCACCGATGGCCGGAGCATCCAGACGATCCATGTCATAGAAGATCACGGCTTCGCGGACGCCCTCCGCGCCGACGCCCGTCCCCATGAAGTGATCGAGCATCGACATCCTCCAGAGCAGATCCATCACGGTCACGGCCATGCTCCCGTAGTACGAGTTGGTCATGTCGTCCTCGTACCCGTTCTCGTCCATCATGCTGAACACGCTCCCCATGAAGCTGTCCCTGCCGTTAAGGGTGGACACGTACGACCTGAGCACCTCCGCCCCCGCCTCGTCCGGGAACCTCAGGCGGATGTCCTCCTGCTCCGCGAACATCCTGTGGTGGAGCTCGCCATCGTCGTCCATGACCATCCACTCTATCGTGCCGTCGACGGCCATGAACATGTTCCAGTTCCAGTCGGGGCTGCAGTACACCGGGACGCTCAGAGGGTCCTGCGACGACATAGACTCCATGGCGGACTCCATCCCCGCCTCCTCCAGGGATTTCATGTCGGGCGACGGCTCCGGGCGGATGCCGCGGATGGAGACCCTGGGCTCGAGCTGCACCAGATCCATTATCCTGGAGAGGTACCCCGGATCGGCGAACATGCCGAGGTTCTCGGACACCGACATCCTCAGGCCGGACGGATCGCTCATCACTCCCGCCTCCCTGCAGTTGGCATAGAACTCGGAGTACACTGCCCTGGACTGGGACATCGCCTCGGTTATCCTGGAGTCGGCGGCGGCCACGAGAGCTCTGGCCTCGTCCATGGCGCTGGCCCCCCTGCCGGTCCATGCACCGCGGCAGGACAGATCCAGCTCCACCTGGAGTCTGTCGCCCGCATACAGATGGAACGGGAACTGGCGGCAGTACGCGGTGCGGTTCTCGTATATCTCGCACCGCCTGCCGTTCAGGAACACGCACGAGCCTCTGCCCTTCTTCAGGGCGATGGCCGTGTACGGGTCGAGCCCGCGGGTCCGGACCATGCACTTGGGGTGGTTCCGCCTGAACCACTGGCGCTCCTCCGGCAGGATCTCCGGCTGGCAGAGGCAGCACATTCCGCACTCAGGCGGGCATTCGACCAGTCTCCCGGCTAGATCCGTGTAATCCACCTCGTAGTCCACGCACGTCCCTCCCTATGGGTTCGCCGCAGAACTCCCAGTCCTCTACTTGAATGCTTCCCCTCAGGACGACCGTCTGAGGGAACACGGCGTCATATCCGCCGTACGGGGAGTGCCCGCACCTGCTGTGCAGGCGCTTCGCATCCACGGGCGCGGACCTTCTGAGATCGAACACCGCAAAATCCGCATCGTATCCCGGCGCTATCCTCCCCTTCCCGACTCCGAACAGCCTGCCAGGATTCAGAGACGCCATCCTGACGGCCTCCGCCATCGGGAGCTCGCCCCTGCGGACCGACTCCATCACCATGGGCATGGTCGTCTCCACCCCGGGTATCCCGGAGGGGGCCTCCTGGAACGGAAGGGCCTTCTCCTCCGCCGAATGCGGGGCGTGATCGGTCCCGATCATGTCGAATCCTCCCGAGAGGAACCTCCTGCGGAGGGCGTCGCGGCATGCCGCGTCCCGGATCGGAGGGTTGACCTTGTACTCCGCCCCGGGGAACCTGTCGATATCGAAGAGCATGTGGTGCATGGTCACCTCGGTGGAGAACCCTGCCGCCCTCGCAAGGTCCAGGCCCTCCGGGCTCGTGACATGGCATATGTTGACGTCGCGGCCGCCGAAGCGGGATGCCAGGCGGGATATCGCGGTCCACTCGGCCTGGGCCGGACGGTTGCGGAGGTGGTCCCTGCAGCAGCGCTCGTCCCCCTCGGATATGAGATGGTCGTCCTCTGCGTGGACGCTCAGGCGCCTGCCCGTGGACAGCGCCGCCTCGACCGCCGGCACCATCTCCTCGTCGTCGTCCAGCAGGATGTTCCCCGTCGTGGATCCCATGAAGAGCTTGAAGCCCACGACCAATGGGGCCAGCATTCCGGCGTTCATCCCCGCGGTGACGGCAGCGAACAGCCCGTAGTCCGTGAAGGCCCTGCCGGAGACGGCGCGGCTCTTCGCCAGGAGCGTGTCCACGTCGACCGCGGGCGGCTTCGTGTTCGGCATGTCGTACACGCAGGTGACCCCCGCGTGCACGGCCGCCAGGGTGCCGGTGCCGAAGTCCTCCTTCCACGTCATCCCGGGATCGCGGAGATGTACATGCGGGTCGATGAAGCCGGGCAGCAGGACCTGGCTGGTGCCCAGCTCGATCCTCTCCTCCCCGCCCCTGACAAGGCTGCCGACGGCCACGATCCTGCCGTCCTCGGATATGCCCGCCTGGGCGTACCTGATCTCGCCGTCGATGAGCATCCTGCCCTCGACGACCGTCTCGATCCCGTCCATATCGGCCCTCCGGAAAGACGTTCGGCGCGGTCTCGGAGAAGATATCGCCCGTGAACGACCATATGCTCGCACGGGAATCGGTCCATGCGGATGGCGGAAGGCCGGCCTTCATGCTCAGATGGTCCAGGTACTCCGCGGCATCCCATCCGTGCTCCACAGGAACCTGCGGCAGGAGCAGTCCGCTCCTGCCCATGAACTCGATCATGAGGCCGTCGCGGCCGACGCGCACCTGCCGGACCAGGTCCGGGGACCCGTAGGCCAGATGCTCCGGTGGCGACAGCACAGTGACCTCCACCGTGACGCGGTCCAGCTCCTCACTGCGGAGGGGCGGGAACCTCGGATCGCGGCAGGCCGACCGGGCGGACCTCTCCACGGCCTCCCCCAGCGGCAGGACGGGCATGGGATGCCCTATGCATCCGCGGAGTCCACGGGACGGATGCTCCGACAACGTCACGAAGGCTCCGGCGCGCTCTGCGAACCTCGGATCCGCGGGAGCATCGACGGAGCCCCCTGCGACCTCGGAGACGACCGACGCCCGAGCGAGGGACACCGCATCCCTGCCGAACCCCATCTCATTCCCCGCTGTCCTTGAAGACGTCGTCGATATCCCTCTTGGGATCGTCCGAGACGTCTATGCTGACCTTCTTGGGCGCGGTCCCCCTGGCGCCGCAGTCCTCGTTGGACCTGCATGCGGCGCTGCGGAAGCTGGACTCCGTGGACGCGATGCCGTCCCGCATGAACTCTGGCATGGGAGCTCTGGCCATGATTGCGGACATGCCCATGAAGAACTCCATGCCCATGTTCATGAAATGCCTCTGGACCTCGGGATCGGTGACCGTCTGGTACAGCGTCCTGGCGGCATCCTCGGCCCTCGCCCTCCCGTGATCCGCGTAGCCCATGACGTGCTCCGCGGCCTCTCTGGCGATAGTCCTCTCGGCGCCCACGAACTCGCGGGCGGAATCCTTCTGCAGCTCGATCATCCTCTCTATGAGGTCCCTGTTCTGCTTCACGAAGGCCTCGAACTCCTCTTCACTGGCCATTTGATCGCCTCTGGAACCTGATAACGAGCTTATCGTCCTTGAACTCTGCTCCGGAGATCTCCGAATGGGTGAGGACGTCGGGCAGCTGGATGTTGCACTTCTGGCTGCCCACATGGATCATGACAGTGGAGGGATCGATCCTGAACAGCTCGACCTCTCTGCTGTCCACGAAGGGCATGCGCATCACCATGGCGGGCTGCCCGTCCACGGTGTCGAAGCTCAACGGACTCGAATCGGAATACACCTTGGCAGGGTCCTCGTCCCCGTATATCATGCGCGCCATCTCCCTGAGCTTGTCCCTTCCGCGGAGCTCCGTCCGCATCATGTAGCAGCACCTGATCTCCATGGGATCGAACGCGCTGTGGATGAGCTCCATATTGGCCCTCTGCTCCTTCATCTTGTCCTTGAAGAAGGCGGACTCCCCGGCTTCGTCCGGGAGCATCCTGTTGACGATCAGGGCCTCCACGTTCTTGTTGTAGAGGCTCAGGTACGTGTACGCGCGCATGGTCTCGCGGATGACCATCTTCTCGGGATTGAGGACGAGGCGGACGGTGGTCCTCTCCGGATCCTCGAGGATCGCCTTCACCTTGAACATGTTGTCCTTGATGTCCTCCACGCTCTCCATGACATCGTCGGAGGGGATCGGTATGTCCGTGAACTTGCCTATGGTGGACTTGGCTATCCTCATCAGCTTCCTGATCAGAGGGAATGCCTTGTCCAGATACCAGTTGGTGACATCCGGAAAGCTCAGGAGCCTCAATGTCTCGCCGGTCGGGGCGGTGTCCATGACGACAGCGTCGTACATGTTCCGCTCCTCGAACATGTTCACATAGAACAGCGCCGCGATCATCTCCATGCCGGGCATGATGGCCATCTCCTCGGCGGAGATCTCGCCCATGCCCTGGGAGAGCATAAACGCCGCGACGTAGTCCTGGATGTCCTTCCACTTGGTCCTCATCTCATGGATTATGTCGATCTCCAGCGCATCGAGGTTGTCCGCGACATGCGTTATGTCCGTCCCCAGACGCAGATCCAGGGAGTCTCCGAGGGAATGGGCCGAATCGGTGCTCATCAGGATGGTCCTGTACCCCAGCTCCGAAAGCCTGTATGCTGTGGCTGCGGAGGTGGAGGTCTTCCCGACGCCTCCCTTGCCGATGTAAATGATGAGCCTCATACGATGTCGGAAGAACCGCAACGTATTTAACCTGTCCAAGAACGCTCCGAACAGGGCGTCGATTCATCGGAAGATGAGCGGTGTATAAGGATATGGTGCCGGGAAAGGGGTTCGAACCCTTGACCTTCGGATTTCCCTGGAAGAGGTCTGATTGACCAGAACCCTATGAGTCCGACGCTCCACCAGGCTGAGCCACCCCGGCCTTGGAACTCCCCATCTGCTCATGGTTTATAAGCGTATCCACTAAACGGATATCAGAAGGATTGAATATCCAGTGACGGAGTGACATCACTGGATTCTGCTCTGTATTTAAAGAA
>CAYUPU010000035.1:0-18969 GCA_964445265.1 uncultured Methanomassiliicoccales archaeon | reverse complement strand
GATTATCTCATCGGTGTTGATAAGAGGGCACCAACACGCTGGTCTCCTAGCCCATCTGCCTTTCATAAAGCCGGTGAACGCCCGCAGGGCCCATCCCGACGACGACATCCAGAGCTACGAGGATGCGGTGCGCTCCGCCATAGAGCACACCGACCTCTCTCCGGGAAGGAGGAGGATCCTCGTGACCCACCAGTTCGTCATGAGCGGAGGGCGGTCCCCCGAGACCAGCGAATCCGAGACGGTGTTCATAGGGGGCACGGAGGCGGTGGACGCATCCGTATTCGACGGCTTCGATTACGTCGCCCTGGGCCACATCCACAGGCCGCAGTGGGTCGGAAGGGAGACCGTGCGCTACTGCGGAACCCCTCTCGCGTACTCCAAGTCCGAATCCTCCTGCGGGAAGAGCATAACGATCGTCGATATCGGCGACGGCGTCTCCGTGGAAACGGTACCGCTGGAGCCGCTCAGGCCCGTCGTAGTGATACGCGGCCCGTTGGATGCGCTCATAGAGGCGGGGAAGGACGGCGAATCCAGGAACGCGCTCGTGTACGTCGAGCTGACGACCGACGATATGGATGCGATGGCGCGTCTGAGGGAGGTGTATCCGAACGTCCTGTCTGTCGAGATGGTGTCCAGGAGGCCGGATGCGGGCGAGGTCCCGGATGCGGCCCCGGATCAGGTCCTCGACCTGTTCCAGGCGTTCGGCGAGTTCTTCAGGAGCAAGACCGGTTCGGACATGACGCCGTCGCAGGCGGGGCTGGTGCGCGAGCTCCTCGGTTCGGAGGCGATCCAATGAAGCCGCTCATTCTGACCATGTCGGCCTTCGGCCCGTACGCGGGCGTCCAGGAGGTCGATTTCACGGAGTTCGGCGGCAAGGGGCTGTTCCTCGTCACAGGGGACACCGGCGCCGGGAAGACCACCATATTCTCAGCCATCACGTACGCATTGTACGGATCCGCCAACGATGACCGCGACATCAGGGCCCTGCGCAGCGATTTCGCCGCTCCTGGAGCGAGAACGTACGTGGAACTGACGTTCGAGCATGCCGGCATCGTTTACGCGATCCGCCGCTCTCCCGCCCAGATGCGTCCAAAGCAGAGGGGAGAAGGGTTCACGGAGGAGCCGTCGTCGGCCGAGATATCATGGCCCGGCGGGGTATTAACGAAGGAGAAGGACGTCACCGCCAAGGTCAATGAGATCCTGGGGATCGACAGGGGGCAGTGGATGCAGGTGTCCATGCTGGCACAGGGGGAGTTCAGGAAGCTCCTGGACAGCAACACCAAGGACCGCAACGAGGTGTTCAGAAGGATCTTCTCCACGGAGAGGGTCCGCACGTTCCAGGAGTACCTCTCGAGGATGGCCAGGGATGCCAAGGACGATCTCGAGAAGGCGGAGGAGGAGCTCAGGAGGAGCATGGGCTCCGCCGACATCCCCGAGAACAGTCCGTTCCGCGGCGACTACGAGTCGTGCTCCGGATCGCTGTCCTTCGCGGAGGACGTCATGCGGATAATATCCGAACAGTGCGGTCTGGACCAGGGCGCATACGATGACGCGTCCCGCAGGGCCTCGGACCTCGATGCGCGCAGGGAGGAGGCGATCCGGAGCCTGGCCGATGCCAAGGTGCTGAACGAGAGGATAGGCAGGCTGGAGGGGATCCGCAGGGAGCGGGCGGAGATCGACGCGCAGCGCCCCGCATTCGAGGCCGCGGAGGCGCGCCGCACGACGATTGCGGCCGCCGTGTCCGGACTCAAGGCCCCCTCGGCCCGCCTGGAGTCTCTGAGGGCCCAATCGGATGCCGCGGAGCGCGATCTGGCCCGTGCCAATGCATCGAAGGATGCCGCGGAGAAGGCCAGGATCCTGGCGGAGGAGCGTCTCGCCGGTGCCGGCTCCCGGGAAGAGGAGGCCAGGGCCATGTCCGACCGCGCATCCGCCCTGGAGGCACGCAGGTCGGCATACCGCGACATGGACGACCTTTCGAAGAGGCTGGAGGCGCTCAGGGCCGACCTCGCCGATACATCCAAGGGCCTGGATATGGCGGTGAGCGAGGATGCGGCGCTCAGGAGCAGAGTGGTCGACTACAGGAAGTTCCTGGAGAGGAATGAGAACGTCTCTGCCGAGATCTCGGACCTACGGGCATCCATGGAATCGGATTCGAGGGTCCTCGCAGACCTCGAGGCCCAGTCCATCGCGATGAGGGCGCACGCCGATCTCGAGCGCGATCTGGCCCGTGCCCGTTCGGAGCTGGACCGCCTTCTCGTCCGCAAGGCGGAGTCGTCGAGGGCGTTCGATGAGACGGAGTCTCTGTTCTACAGGGCGCAGGCGGGCATGATGGCACGGGCCCTTTCCGAAGGGTCGCCCTGTCCGGTGTGCGGTTCGGTACACCATCCGGCGCCAGCCGGGGTTCCGGATGGGGTCCCCACCAGGAACGAGCTCGACCGCATGAGAGCCGCGTCCGCGGAGGCATCCGATGCCGCGTCCGCCGCATCCAGCAGAGCCAGGGCACTGGAGGAGAGGCTGGATCTGGACAGCAGGAATCTGGATGCCATGATCGGCCGCACGGGCTGCTCGGACCCGAACACGGAGCTGGAGGCCGTACGCGAGAGGATCGCCGGGACCAGAGCCCGCATCGATGGTCTGGTCCCGGTGTCCGAGAGGGTGCAGGCCATACGCGTCGAGCTCAAGGAGCTCGATTCCTGCACGGATGAGGCGGGGGCCCGGGTCAGATTCATGCAGGATCGCAGGGTCCAGACCGAGGCCCGCATCGAGGAGACCGAGGCCCGCGCCGCCGCCGCGTCCGAGGGGCTCGAGTTCGGGACCCTTAAGGAATGCGAGAATGAGATCTCGAGGCTCAGGACGGAGGCCGCCGCCCTGAACGAGGAGATGAGGGCCGCCGCGAAGACGAGGGAGTCCGCAAGGGAGGCGGAGGCCTCCGCGGCCGCCGCCGTCAGGATCGCATCCGACCAGGTGAGGGCCCTTCGCTCGGCCGTCGAATCGGCCGCGTCCGATCTGGAGGCCGCCGCCGCGGGACTCGGGATAGACGCATCATCCATCAGCGATGTGCTGGCACAGGAGCAGGACCTGTCCAGGATGGATGCGGAGGCCGCCGCGTTCAGGGAGCGCGGTGCGGCCAACAGGCGCCTGGAGGAGTCCCTGGCCGCAGAGGTGGACGGCAGAGGACGTATAGACACGGTCCCGATCGAAGAGGCCCTGGGTGCGTACGGTGCGGAGCTGGAGTCCCTGCGCGGGGAGCAGCTGGCCATAAGGCGCAGGATGGATGCGAACGAGGATGCCAGATCGAGGATTGCGGCATCCATGAGGGCCTGGTCCGACCGCCGGGCGGAATCCGGAGACCTCGTGACCCTCTATGAGGTCGCGGCAGGCACCACGGGCATGAGGAAGTCTTTCGAATCCTATGTCCAGACGCTGTACTTCAAGCAGGTCCTGGATCATGCCAACAGGCGTCTGTCGAGGATGACGGACGGGCGCTACGAGCTGAGGGTCCGGGACGAGTCCAACGGAAACTCCCAGGTCGGTCTCGACATCGGCGTCCTGGATACCTACACGGGCCGCATCAGGGCGTCCAAGACCCTCTCCGGAGGGGAGTCCTTCCTCGCCGCCCTGTCCCTGGCGCTCGGGCTGTCCGATGCGGTGCAGAGGAGCAGGGGAGGGATAAGGATCGACACCCTGTTCGTGGACGAGGGGTTCGGGTCCCTGGATCCGGAGGCCCTGAAGCAGGCGATATCGGTCCTGCTGCAGATAGGCGACGGAAACGTCCTGATCGGGATAATCTCCCACGTGGAGGCGCTGAAGTCGCAGATTGACAGGAGGATAGTGGTCAGGAACTCGCCCGCGGGCAGCTCCATCGAGACGGAGGTGCGAGGGCGGCCTCGAGGCCCTTCGGGGCCTCTCCCGGGCCGTCGGCTCTTTTGCAGCTCCAGGAGCGCCACCATCTCGAGCGCCCTGTCCTCCGGGGGCAGGAGGCGGTCCGCGAGGCCCAGCTCCTCCGCCCTCTTCTCGTCCGCATCGGCCAGCGAGTCGTCCCTCTCCATCCCGATCGCGCCGAGGGCCGGGTCGTCCACATCCACCAGCAGGGCGACGTACTCGTTCCTCCCGGGTTTGGGGGATACCTTCTCCACGGCTCTTCCGATCTGCCTGTCCCAGGCGATGTAGAGGATGATCTCCGTCAGGAGCGACCTCGACCTGTTGGTGCCCTCGGCGAAGGCGCGTTCGCCGTGGACGGCCGCGGAGAGCACGTGCCCCTTTCCGCATACAGCGTCCGGGTCCAGCAGGATGCAGTCGCCCCCCATCGATTGGAAATGGCCGATGATGGATCCCGGATCCGCATCCCCTCTCATCCCGATGACCTGGAAGCGCATGCGCGCCCATCGGATTCGACGGATATAATCCGATGCTCCGGTGACACCGCGTCCGCTGGCTCCCGGCCCGGGGGCCCGCACGGCCTCCGTATCTCCCTTCGCATACGTTTTTAACATACGCGCGCATCGCACGCCCGACGAATATGACCGAAGAATGGATACGCGTATCGGCACCTGCGACGACCTCCAACATCGGCGCAGGCTTCGACGTGTTCGGGCTCGCACTCAAGGAGCCCTTCGACACAATCGAAGGAAGGAGGATCGAGTCCGGGATCGTCATATCGGAGGTCAGCGGCCCAGGCTCCGAAGGGATCCCCACGGATCCCGAGAAGAACTCCGTCGGCATCGCCGCCGCGGAGGTCCTCCGCAGGTGCGGAGCGGATTTCGGGATCGAGCTGAGGATCAGGAAGGGCATAAGGCCCTGCAGCGGGATAGGATCGTCCGGAGCATCGGCGGCCGGAGGGGCCTATCTGGCCCACATCCTGTGCGGCGAGAAGCTCACGCCCACCGAAGTCGTCCTCTGCGCCGCCAAGGCCGAGGACGTCACGTCCGGCGGATTCCACGCCGACAACGTCGCCCCCTGCGTCCTGGGGGGATTCACCATCATCCGCTCCTACGAGCCGTTCGAGGTCGTCAAGATCGATCCGCCCGCGGATCTCGGGATCGTGATAGCCATGCCCGACGTCATGGTCCCCACGAAGGAGGCCAGGGCCATACTGCCCAAGGAGGTCTCCGTGAAGGACATGGTGTTCCATCTGGGGAACGCGTCCACGATGGTCTACGGCATGATGGCCGGCGATCTGGGCCTCATCGGGAGGTCCGTGAAGGACGTGTTCTCCGAGCCCGCGAGGTCCGCCCTCGTCCCCTACATCAAGGAGGCCGAGTCCGCGGCTATGTCCAACGGGGCGATCGCATCGTTCCTGGGCGGTTCCGGACCGTGTATAATCTCGTTCTTCAACAAGAGCTCCCATGAGGGGGAGCACATAGCCGAGAGCATCAGGAGGGTGTACTCGGAGCACGACATGAAGTGCGACACCTGGATCACGGAGCCCGGCTCCGGTTGCAGGAGGATCTGAAATGGCAGCACACAAGGTTATCTGCTGGGATTGCGGGGCCGAGGTCGACGATCCGTTCGTCAACACCTGCCCCAGGTGCGGCGGGCTCCTCACGGTCGAGATGGACCTGGAGCCGGTCAAGGAGATGAGGCCGGAGGACCTCCGCAAGGAGCCCATCGGCGTATGGAGGTACGCTCCGTTCATGCCCGTGGATCCGGCCCACAAGGTCTCGATCCAGGAGGGCGGAACCCCTCTGTACTCCACATCCGCACTGGGGGAGGCCGTCGGCGTCCCCGGCACCTATGTCAAGTTCGAGGGCCTCAACCCCACGGGCTCGTTCAAGGACCGCGGCATGACCGTCGGCGTCTCACACGCCAAGGAGCTCGGCGCCAAGGTCGTCGGGTGCGCATCCACCGGCAACACCTCCGCCGCCCTGTCCGCCTATGCGGCCAAGGCCGGGATCAAGTGCGCCGTGTTCCTCCCGTCGGGGAAGGTCGCGATGGGCAAGCTGGCCCAGGCCCTGTTCTTCGGCGCCAAGGTCCTGTCCATCGACGGCAACTTCGACGATGCGCTCGCGCTCGCCAGGAGGATGGCCGAGGAGAGGAAGCTGTATCTGCTCAACTCGATCAACCCCTACAGGCCCGAGGGCCAGAAGTCCGTGCTGTTCGAGATCATGGACCAGCTGATGTACGATGTCCCCGACAGGATCATCCTCCCCGTCGGGAACGCAGCCAACATCTGGGCCGTCTACAAGGCGTGCATGGAGCTCAAGGAGGTCGGATGGATCGACAAGGTCCCCATGCTCACGGGCATCCAGGCCGAGGGGGCGTCCCCTGTCGCCAAGGCGTTCGCAGCGAAGGCCAGCGACTTCGTCGCCGAGGAGTACCCCGAGACCGTGGCCACCGCCATCAGGATCGGGAACCCGATCAGCGGCAGGAAGGCCCTGAAGGCGATATACTCCACAGGCGGATACGCCGCCACCGTCACCGACAGCGAGATCATCGCCGCCCAGCAGCTCCTCGGCAGGAAGGAGGGGGTCTGTGTGGAGCCCGCCTCCGCGGCATCCGTGGCAGGGCTCAGGAAGCTCCGTTCCGAGGGCGTTATCGACAGGGACGAGCGCGTCGTGTGCATCTGCACCGGCAACGGTCTCAAGGATCCCGACACCATCCTCGCCAACTGCGGAAAGCCGATATCCTGCGGGAATTCGGTGGCCGACGTCGAGAGAGTGCTCTCGGACTGATCGGAAATCGAAGAGGCTGGCCTGCTTGGGGCCGGTCTCCTCGCCCTTATCCTTCCCGCTGGTCCCGGCGATGTCCGGGGCCGCGGGCTCCTCCCCATAGGCCGCCGCCATCTCGTCGAGCACGCTCTCCTCCTCTTCCTCGGACGGAGGCGTCCATTGCGCCGGCGGGGCGTCCGCCGCGGTCTGCCTCTTCATGGAGGATGCGAGCGCCGGGCCTATGCCCGGTATCGATCCGAGCACGGTCTGGTCCGCTGCCGCGATGTCCGATCTCGTCCTGTAGCCCTTGTCGAACAGGGTCCTCGCGCGCACCCTGCCGACTCCCTTGAGTGATACCAGCTCCTGGAGCTCCTCCTTCACGCCGTACCTGATACGGGTTGAGAGAGGACGCACGCGCCTTATGGCCGGCGGATTGAATATGTACGCTATCTCTCCCATGGCATAGACTATCCAGTCCATCATGTCCATCCTGGACCTGATGTCCCCCGGGCCTATGCCCATGGATTTCGTGATCCTCTCCTCCGGGACCTCCTCGATCCAGTCTTCCACCAGCGCCGCGACCTTTAGATCGCTGTCGAACAGGTCCTCCATGTAGTCGTCCAGATCGGAAGGGTCGATCAGCAGTCTGTCGTCCCACTGCTCGTGCATGCCGGCCAGCCTATCGGTGTCCGCCTTCTTGGGGTACATCCCCATGACGTCCGGCGTCATGGCCGCCGCGATGAGCATCGGGACCGTGCAGGTCGCATCGTCGATGCGCATGACCGCTCTGCGGAGCATGGATGCGGACACGGGGTCTATGTAGAGATCCGAGACCCTTCTGCCGAACGGCAGAACCTCTATGGTGCCGTCGCGCCTCCGGACCATCTCCTCCTTCTCGAGGAAGTCCACCGTCTCCTCCACGACGCTCTCGATTCCGAACATCTGGGACGTGGTGCCGAAGAACGTGTCGCGGATGAAGTCCACGATGCCCTCCTCCGAATCCGCGTCCCCCGTGGCTAGGATCCCGAGTATATGGGTTCTGATGATGTTCCCCGAGAACAGCTTCGAGGTAATCCTCTCAGTGTCGTGCTCGACGTAGTCCATCATCAGATGGTCCTTGTCGCGCACGTTCCTGGCGATCAGTACTGCCTCGCCGTACGGATCGAACCCCGGCCTTCCGGCGCGGCCGCACATCTGCTTGACCTCCATGACAGGTAGGGGGACGCTGCCCCCGTTCTCGAATCTGGACGTGTCCCGGACGATGACCCTTCTGGCGGGGAGGTTTATCCCGGCGGCCAGGGTCGGGGTGGCCACGATGCACTTTATGCGCCTGGCCTTGAACATGTCCTCGACCATCCTCCTCTGTGAGTAGGTGAGCCCGGCGTTGTGGAACGCCACGCCCTTGGAGGCGCACGATGCGAGCTTCACGCCCATGCCGGTGGACTCCCCTCCGCCCTCGAGGACGGCCTTCTCCTGGACCGTCAGCTGGTTCGGGGAGATCCTCGACAGGGCCTCCGACATGCGGTTTGCCTCGGCCTCGGTGGACCTCCTGGAGTTGACGAACACGATGCACTGCCCCCCGTCCTTCACGGTCTGTACGGTCAGCGATTCCACAGCATCCCCCTTCCCCGGGACCTCCGTCACGGAGGCGTCGTCGAATGCGATCTCACCGTCGAGGAACACCCCTTCGCGCAGGGGGATCGGGCGCCAGTCGCTGGTCACCAGGTCCGCGTGCAGCCATTCGGAGATGTCGCGGGCGTTCGAGATCGTGGCCGAGAGTGCGATGACCTGCACCCCAGGTATCTTCCTCATCATCTTGGTGAGGGCCACTTCCAGCGTGGGTCCCCTTCCTGCGTCGTGGATCATATGGATCTCGTCGGCGATGATCAGGCCGACCCCGTCGAACCACTTGCTGCGATGGCGGAGCATCGAGTCCGCCTTCTCCGATGTGGCTATGACGACATCGGCATCGCCGAGGCCGCGGTCCTCGGAGTCCAGGTCGCCGGTGCTCATGTGCACCTTGAACCCGAGGGCATCTGCGAAGCGTCCGAAGTCGTCGGCCTTCTCTGCGGCCAGGGCCTTCAGGGGAACGATGTACAGCACCTTGCCGCGGTGCTCGGCGAGCATGGACAGGGCGGCCACGATCCCGATGAGGGACTTGCCGCTGGCCGTCGGTATGGCGGCCACGAGGTTCCTCCCTTCGAGCGCCTTGGGTATGGCCTCCGCCTGCGGCGGATGCAGCTCTCTGAATCCGGCCGCCATCAACTCGTCCGACACCGCGTCCGGGATGCTGAGCTCGTCCACCCTCATGGGACATCCAACACGGGCGACCGTTATGTAGCTTTTCGGGAATCCCGGACGGCCGTCGCGCATGTTTAAGAACAGAGGGCATATCCTGTGGACAGATGAGTTATAAGACGCTCCCTGTGCTCGCAGCGGTGCTTGTTCTGTCCCTCGCCCCTCTGGTTGCGGCGGAGGATGCGGACGCGTCGCCGTCGGGCACGTACAAGGAACAGCTCGATGCGAACGGCCAGGCCATGTACGCGTACATGGAGTCCAGGTTCGCCGAGCTCGAGGACTCCCCCGTGGCGGAGGCATCCTTCTCGTTCACGCTGGCCGCCCCAGTGGTCCTGGCATCCGACGAGGACGCCAAGTCCAGGGCGGAGGCGCTAGTCGGGGACGTCCTAACAGCGTACTACCTGTCCGATCCGTATCCGATATGGCTCTGGAGCCTGCCGGACCGGGAGGGCGTCGAGGTGGATCCCACGACCGTCACGGCGGACATCGCAGGAGGGTACAGGGCCCTGACATCGGTATCCTTCAAACTGTCCGTCCCGTCCGGCATACAGGACGAGGCCGCCATCAGGAGCGCCGTGTCCGCCGTGGACGCCGCCGCCGTCTCCGTGGAGGGGGAGACGGAGAAGGACAGGGTCGTCGCCATCAACAACATCCTCAGAGGGAAGACCGTAGTTGACGAGGCCGATGGCGCGTCCACCGTATACGACGCACTGGTCGCCGGCTCCGCATCGTCTTCCGGCATCGCGGCCGCGTTCACCGTGCTGTGCAAGGCGAACGGGGTGACCGCGATGACCGTGAACGGGATGGTCATGAGGTCTACCGACGCCGATACAGCGCACGGGTACTGGAACTACGTGAGGATCGACGGGACGTGGTACGCGGCCGACGCGACCTTCTCTTCGTCAGATCCGGAGAACTGCCTGCTCGCCGGGAGCACCACCAAGATCGACATAGGCGACGGATCCGTCCGCTACCTCTCGACCCATGCGCCCGATGTCGGGTTATGGGACGGCACGACGCTGTGCGCCCCCGCCCTCGGATCGCAGGGATGGGACTGGCCCGAGCCGAAGGCCAGCCTGCTAGACAGGTACGGCCTGTATATCTTCGGTGCGGTCATCGCCGTGATAATAGTGGCGGTGCTGATCCATGCGGTCCGTGTCGGAGATGCCTGATTCCAGAGGAATAATAGAAAATGCATATATACGAGTTCAAACACACTGAAGAGAGGAGGAGAGCATGACAGCCGAAGACAGAGAGGATGCCAGGCCGACCGACAAATCCGTCGAGCAATGGGCCGAGGAGCAGACCTTCGCATCCACCGAGGAGATAGACATCCCCGATCTGATGGCGGACCGCGTCATAGGCCAGGAGGAGGCCGTGGATGTGATGAGGAAGGCCGCCTTCCAGAAGAGGCATGTGATGCTCATAGGGGAGCCCGGAACAGGGAAGTCCATGCTGGCCAACTCCATGGTCGAGTACCTTCCCAAGGAGGACCTCCAGGACATAGTGGCTTATCACAATCCCGAGGACTTCAACGAGCCCCGCATAAGGGTCTTCCCCGCAGGCAAGGGGAAGGCCGTGGTCACGGAGCAGAAGGCGGCAGCGGCGGCACAGAAGAGCCAGCGCAACACGATGTACGTCTACGCGTGCATAGCGCTGATCGTTCTCGGTCTTCTCGCGGCCATCCTGCTCGGCAACTTCACCATCGCGCTGGTCGCCATGTTCGGCGCCATGATCATAATGATGATCTTCAGGACCCCTGCCCAGGGCAGGAGCGAGGCCGCCATAGTCCCTAAGCTGCTGGTGGGCCATGATCCCGGGGACATGCCTCCGTTCATAGATGCCACCGGCACACACGCCGGAGCGCTCCTCGGAGACGTCAGGCACGACCCGTTCCAGTCCGGAGGCCTCGAGACCCCGTCCCACGACAGGATCGAGCCCGGCGCCATACACAAGGCGAATAAGGGAGTCCTCTACATCGACGAGATCAACATGCTGAGGATGGAATCCCAGCAGGCCCTTCTGACGGCCATGCAGGAGAAGAAGATGTCCATCACCGGGCAGTCCGAGCGCTCCTCCGGCGCCCTCGTCAAATCCGAGCCCGTCCCCTGCGACTTCGTGCTCGTCTGCGCCGGAAACCTGGATGCGCTCCAGGGCATGCACCCCGCTCTCAGATCGAGGATACGCGGGTACGGGTACGAGGTGTACATGAAGAGCACCATGCCCGACACGGACGAGAACCGTCAGAACATCGTCAGGTTCGTCGCCCAGGAGGTCCGGAAGGACGGCAAGATCCCTCATTTCGACAAGTACGCGGCCGCCGAGATCCTCAGAGAGGCCCAGCGCCGCTCCGGGAGGAAGGGCGAGCTCACCCTCAGGATGAGGGAGCTGGGAGGTCTCGTCCGCATATCCGGGGACATGGCCAAGCAGAGGAACGCCAAGCTCGTCACGAAGGAGGACGTCATCCTGGCCAGACGCACGGCCCGCAGTCTGGAGCAGCAGATCGCCGATGAGAACATCAAGTCCCTCAAGAGGTACGAGCTGTTCAAGAACACCGGATACGAGGTCGGGATGATAAACGGTCTCGCGGTGCTGTCCAACAGCAACAACATGTCGGAGATGTCCGGCATGGTCATGCCGCTCGCGGCGGAGGTCACGCCCGCCCTCAACAAGAAGAGCGGGAGGATCGTCGCCACCGGAAAGCTCGGCGACATCGCCAAGGAGGCCGTCGAGAACATCTCCGCGGTCATCAAGAAGTACACGCTCACCGACCTGTCCGAGCATGACATCCACCTGCAGTACGTCGGCGCCTACAACGGCGTCGACGGGGACAGCGCGTCGATCACCATGTCCACCGTGATCATCTCGGCTCTGGACGAGATCCCGATCCGCCAGGACATGGCGATGACCGGATCCCTGAACGTCAGGGGGCATGTCCTTCCCATCGGCGGAGTGACCGCCAAGCTCGAGGCCGCGGCCGAGGCCGGCATCAAGATGGCCATAATCCCGAAGGACAACGCCAAGGATGTCATGATCGACGCGAAGTACTACGGGATGATGGAGATCTACACCGTGCAGAACCTCAGGGACGTCTTCGAGATGGCCTTCCAGGACTGCTCCAAGAAGGAGCAGTACCTCGAGAAGCTGCTTCCGATAACCGAGGGCGGCAGATCCACGGTCGAGAGGCTGGAGCCTCCCAAGGCCCTCGAGGGCTACATCCTCGGGAGCACCGCCTCCGCGGAGCAGGACGCCGTCGCCGCATCCGTCGATGCGCCGGCGGACGGGGATCCCGCGCCCCAGTGAAACCGGCGGGGCCCTGCCAGGGCCCCGTCTCTTTCTGTCGACGTTTTTATACGCATCCCGCGATGCTCGGGACGATGAAGGACGAGTTCTCGGGCCGCTCCCTCGTGATAGGGAGGTTCCAGCCGCTCCATCTGGGCCACATGGAGGTCCTGTCATACTGCGCAAGGGAGTCCGACCACTTGATCGTGGGCATCGGGAGCGCTCAGGCGTCCCATCTGAGGGACAACCCCTTCACCGCCGGCGAGCGCTATCTGATGATAGATCGGGCGCTGACGGATGCCGGCATACGCAACTACAGCATCGTTCCGATCGAGGATCTCAACCGCTACTCGGTATGGGTGGCGCACACCGAATCCATGTGTCCTCCCTTCGGCCGCGTCTACACCAACAATCCGATGACGCGCAGGCTGTTCGAGGAGTCCGGATACGATGTGAGGGACTCGCCGATCTACAACAGGGACGTCTACTCCGGCACGGAGATCCGCCGCAGGATGGCCGCCAGCGAGGACTGGAGATCCCTGGTGCCTCCGGCGGTCGCCGATGTCGTCGACGGCATAGACGGTGTGGCGCGGGTGTGCGCCACGTTCAGGAGCGATTCCAGTGCCATCCGAGGCCGAGGCTCTCATCGGGGCCCTGCGCGCCCGGGGCATGACGCTGGCGTGCGCCGAGTCGTGCACGGGCGGGATGATAGGCGCGGCGGTCACGGATCTGCCGGGCGCATCGTCGGTGTTCCTGGGAAGCGCTGTCACATACAGCAACGGGTCCAAGGAGAGCATCCTGGGCGTATCCGGCGGGACGCTGTCGGACCACGGCGCGGTCAGCGCCGAGACCGCCTCCGAGATGGTCCGCGGCGCCATGCGCGCGTACGGGTCGGATGCGGCCATAGCCGTCACCGGGATCGCCGGGCCCGGTGGAGCGACGCCGGAGAAGCCCGTGGGCCTAGTGTACATCGCAGTGGCGGACGGGCCGAGGGTGGTCGTCTCGCGCAACATATTCGAAGGGGACAGGGCGGCCGTCAGATCGGCCACGGTCTCCACGGCCCTCACGCTGATGAGGGAGCTCCTGGAGGGGAGGCTTTGAGCAGGTTCGAGAGGCAGATGCCGATAGTAGGGGAGGAGGGGCAGCAGAGGATCATGGCCTCTCGTGTAGGGATCGTGGGATGCGGCGGTCTGGGTGTGGATGCGCTGACGCAGCTGGTGGTCGCAGGGGCGATGGACTTCGTCCTGGCGGATCCAGGCATGCCCGAGATATCCGGATTGAACACGCAGTTCATCTATGCTCCCGGCGACATGCGCCCCAAGTCGCAGATCGTGGCCGAGTGGGCCCTGGCCCTGAACTACTCGGTGATGGCCCAGTCCCATGCGGACGCCGTCGGGACGGAGAACGTCAGGATCCTCACGGGGTCGTCCGTGGTGCTGGATTGCACCGGAGACGAGGACGCGGCCATCGCGATCTCGGAATGGTGCGCGGATAGCGGCGTCCCTCTGATTAGAGGCAGATGCTCAGGTCTCGATGGACGCATAGATGTATGCGCAGGAGGGAGGAAGTATCCCGTGGAGCCGTCCGTGGACGGTGCGCCGAAGATCGGCGCGGTGGTGTCCGTGGTGGCCGGGATAATGGCGTCCGAGGCCGTACGTCTCATGGCCGAGCCAGGATCCGCCGGCAGGTCGATATCCGTGGATGCACGGACATGGACGGTGTCGTCCGACGAGGGGGCGCCGCAGTGATCGTACGCTACTGGTCGGACTTCTCCTGTCCGTTCTGCTATATCGCGGAGGCGAGGCTGAAGCGCGTCCTGAAGGAGATGGGCGCCGAGGACGCGGCGAGGCTGGACTTCAGATCGTTCAGGCTGAATCCCTACGCCAAGCAGGTTCCCGAGCATCAGATATTCCTGAGCTATGCGAAGCGCATGGGGGAGGAGGGGGCCCGGATGCAGATCGCCAGGATCGAGTCCATGGCGGCAGGGGAGGGATTGGATTTCCACTACGGCACGGCATGGAACTCCAGCACGATGGACGCCCACAGGCTGACCAAGGCGGCGTATGCGGAGAGCAGGAGCCTCGGGGACGCGGTTGCGGAAGGTCTCTACAAGGCCTTCTTCTCGCGGAACCTGGTCCTGGCGGACCACGGGGTCCTTTTGGCCGTCGCCGAGGCCGCCGGCATGGACGCATCCCGCGCGGCAGAGATCCTGGTTGGCGACGAGTACCGTGGCGATGTCCTCGAGGACGAGGCGGAGGCGCACGGATACGGGGTGCAGGCGGTGCCGTTCTTCGTGGTCAACGGGAGGTACGGCATCCCCGGGTACGTCGACGCATCCGATTTCAGGAGGATCCTGGAGGCGGCCCTCAGGGACGAGGATGCGGAGGATTCGACAGGCATGGCCTGCGGTCCCGACGGCTGCCGACGACCTCTAAGAGTGTTTATACTCCGATTCGATGGAGGCCTCCATGCAGAAGATAATGACCGGCAAGGTCAAAGAGGTCTACGAGGTGGACGACGATACATTGGAGTTCGCATACACCGATAACATATCGGTCTTCGACAAGATCATCCCTTCCCAGATCCCCCACAAGGGCGAGACCCTCTGCAGGACGGCCAAGTACTGGTTCGGTCTCCTGGACAAGGAGGGCATAAGGAACCACTATCTGAGCGAGCCCTCCAAGGACAGGATGAGGGTGAGGAGGGTCAGGGTCATCCGCGACTACTCCAAGATCGACGGGACGACCTCCGACTATCTGATCCCTCTCGAGGTCATCTGCAGGTACTACGCCGCCGGCTCCCTCCTCGACAGGCTGGAGTCCGGCAAGGTCACCCCCGAGCAGCTCGGATTCTCGGCGGATCACAAGGTCGTCAAGGGGGAGAAGCTCCCCAGGCCGTTCATCGAGTGCACCACCAAGCTGGAGGCCCACGACGAGAATCTGACCGACGAGGAGGCCAAGGAGATGGCCGGTCTCAGCGATGACGAGTACAGGGAGATCGAGGAGACCGTCCTCCGCATCGACGGCATCATCGCCGCCGAGGCCGGGAAGCGCGGTCTGATCCATGTCGACGGCAAGAAGGAGTTCGGATACGATAAGGAGAGGAGGCTCATGGTGGTCGACACCTTCGGCACCCTCGACGAGGACCGCTGGTGGGATGCAGATGCGTACGCCGCCGGCGAGATCGTGGAGCTCTCGAAGGAGTTCGTCAGGCAGTACTACAGGCAGACCGGCTACCACAAGGCTCTCTATGACGCCCGCGAGAAGGGTCTCCCAGAACCCGATATACCCGCGCTCCCCCAGGAAATCGTCGACCGCGTGAGCAGGCTCTACATCGATATGTACGAGCGCATCACCGGCGAGAAGTTCTGATAAACCCTCGGCGGCCCCGTCGCAGCACTTCGACGCGGGCCACCCTCTCCCCTGCCGGGCACTCCGCCGCCGCGTCGACGCGGACCACGGAGAGCTTGTCCCCCGTCCTTCTTCCGACGGGGTTGCAAAGATTCCAGTTGGGGCATCCGGGCATCCCGCATCTGGGCTCTGTGAATGTGACCGTCACGCCGTCCATGAGCCCCCTTTTCGGCAGGACGGCCGGCGCAGCAGTCTTCTCGACCCGGACCGCCACGATCCCCCCTTCCAGCAGGGCGCAGTCGTGCTCCTGCTTCCTGACCTCCGTCACCTTGTACCTGGATCCCCTGTCGAGGCTGTTGCAGACGGCCCTCAGCTTGCATCCGGAGCACTCCTCCGCCTCCCCGAGGTACACGAACTCGTATCCCGTCTCGGCGACGTCCTTGCCCACGAGGGTTATCGTCATCGGATCACCCCCGTCGCCCTGGCGGCCGTCTCGGCGACCTCGGGTGTGATGCCGTTGTCGCCCAGGATGGTGAATCTGTCCTGGCGGATGTCGGTGGCGTGAGACATGGCGTGGATGAGCTCGTCCGGGGCGATGTTGAGCTCCTTCGCGGTGGTGGGCGCGCCTATGTTGTAGAGCGCATCGCGGATCCTTCTCCAGTCGCCGCCGTGCAGGTACATCGTCATTATGGATCCGACGCCGCACTGCTCCCCATGGAGCGCCCTCCCGGGACATGTCAGATCCAGCATGTGGGATATCATGTGCTCCGCTCCGCTGGTCGGCCTCGACGATCCCGCGATGCTCATCGAGAGTCCTGACATGATGATCGGCTTGATGGCCATCCATACGCTCTCCTCCATGCCGGGCTTGATGCTCGTCGAGCATTCGACTATATCATCGGCCGCATGCTCGGCCAGGAATATCGCGGACCTGCTGACAGGCTCCCCTTTGAGCCTGCGGGCGAAGTCCCAGTCCTTCACGGCGGTTATGTTCGATATGACGTCGGCGCATCCTGCGGCCAGGAGCCTGTAGGGCGCCTTGTATATGATCTCCGTGTCCGCTATGACCGCTATGGGGGATGCGGACGTCACGGATCTCGATCCGGACACCGATTTGAGCGAGGCGCGGTTCGATGCTATACCGTCGTGGGCCGCCGACGTGGGGATCGACAGGAACGGCACGCGGAGCTCGTTGGACACGACCTTCGCAAGGTCGATCTTGCTGCCTCCGCCCACCGCCAGAAGGAACGTCGACCCGAACTCCCTCGCCTGCTCCGCGGCCTTCGAGGCGTTGTCCGCGGTGGCATCCCCGATCTCGCAGATGTCGATGTCGTAGCCGTCCAGGAGATCCTTGACATGGCTCCCTGCTATCTTGGATGTCTTCCCGCCGGTGATTATGGTGGCGGGCCCTTGGAGATGGAGGCTCTCGCACATTTCGCGGACCCCATCGATCACGCCGTGCCCTGCCACGATGTTGCGCGGCACCTCGACCGTCTTGATCTTCGTGAAGCCATCCATTGCTCTCCCTCTGCACCCCTATTGCGCACGTTCTATTAAGGTGATTTTGGAACCGCGCGATCCCGATAGACCGAGCCGGCCCGGACGGCCGGAAACCATGCTTATAAATCGGGGAGTTTTTCCGACATATCATGCGCAGGGCTCTGATCCTCTGCGGGAGCGCACGTCCGGCGGGAGCCACCGAGGCAATGTGCAGGGCCGCCGCCGAGGTCCTTCCGGATTCCGGGTATGTTCCGGAGATCGTCCGCATACCGGTCGGGATATCGCATTGTCTGGATTGCGGACTATGCATGGACGGCAGCTGCGTGATAGACGACGGGATGAGCGGGATATACAGGGCGTTCCAGGATGCGGACCTACTGGTGCTGGCCACCCCCATCCACTTCAGCGGTCCGTCATCCCTCATGAAGACCGCCGTGGACAGGTTCCAGCCGTACTGGTGGGTCAAGGATTCCCCGCATCCGTCCATGGCCATCGGCCTCATGTGCGGAGGGAGCGATTCGCCGGACTTCGGTCCGACGGTCAGGATACTCAGGGCGTTCTCGGCCATGACCGGCATGGAGTGGCTGGGGCAGCTGGAGGTGTCCGGAACGGACAGGCGCGGAACCGAAGGGATCCAGGAGGCCGTGGCCGGTTTCGTCGGAAGCGTCCTCGGAAGGTCAGCGGAGAGATGAGGTCCCCGAATCCCGCATCGGAGGCGCACGATCCGCAGGGGACGAAGGGCACGGTCGACGGATACGAGTCGCGGATGTCGAGCCATGTGCCGGCGTCCACGGATCCGTCCGCATCCATCACGCACATCCTGTAGAATCCTATCCTCTCCAGTCTGGAGAGCTCTGCCCAGATGTCCGTCCTGCGCCCGTTCCCGGTCATGATGACGGGTATGAAGCTGTCCGATACCGACAGGATGTCGGCGAGCGCCCCGTCTCCGGCTGCCAGATGAACCGGCCCCATGACCATGTCGGCGGTGGTGTTGAACGCGTCCATGAGGTCGTCTGCATCGGCGATGCACGTCATGAACCAGGTGTCCATGCCGCGGACGCGCATGTTCTTGACGACCCCTTCGGTGAACGTCCCGCGGCAGATGCTGTCGCGGTCCACAACGGCCACCGCCCCTCTGGCATCTCCTCTGGGGATGCCGGACGTCGCCTCGCGGAAGCCGCATGCGATGCCGTCGGACGGCAGCGCCGTTCCGTCGACAGGCCTCAGGACGACGAGGTCTCCGTCCGGTCCTCCCGGGACCGCGAACACCGCAGGGATGTGCATGGAGAGGCCCACGGCTAACTCCGTGATGAACCTAACGGATATGATGTCCTGGCCGGTCGAACGAACCGCTTATAATCCCAGTCGGACGATTCGACCTGCGAGGATAGCAATGGCTCAGATATTCGTATGCGAGAAGTGCGGAACCGCCGTCGAGATGACATACAAGGGAGGATGCAACCCCTCCTGCTGCGGACAGCCCATGGCCCCCGTCCAGGCGAAGACCGGGGATTCGGCCACTGAGAAGCACGTCCCGTACGTCACCAGGGACGGGAACCGCGTCAAGGTCGTCGTCGGGAAGGACAACCCCCATCCGATGACCGAGGAGCACTACATAGTCTACATCGAGATCGTAGCGGACGGGGTCGTCATGAGGAGGTATCTCGGGCCCGGAGACGCTCCTGAGGCGGAGTTCGTCACCGACGCGGAGTCCGTCGTCGCGAACGAGTTCTGCAACAAGCATGGCCTCTGGACCGGCCAGTGAGCGGCAGGCGCTCATACCGGGGCGGACGATTCGCCGCCCCGGGAAACCCCGCATCGCCCCTTGTCGGAGGACGCGTTGAATATCCAGTGACGGAGTGACATCACTGGATTCTGCTCTGTATTTAAAG
>CAYUPU010000034.1:0-19169 GCA_964445265.1 uncultured Methanomassiliicoccales archaeon | reverse complement strand
GTGTGTAATGTTTGTTATGAAGAGATCACCAACACGCTGGTCTCCTAGCCCAAAAGGTTTCCGTCCAGCGACCGATGGTTGGATGCATAGTCGGGAGGACGGCGGCGCGCACCGCGCCGTGATCAGCTGATGTCGACCTCTTCGCCAGGCTGGAGGAAGTGGATCGACGCGTCCCTCTTCAGGCCGAGGTCCCCTGCGACCTCCAGGGCCTTGATGATCCCTGCGGGCACCGGGCATGCGGTGTGCGGCACGGTGTTGTCGGCCAGCCTGTATATCTCGGACTCCGAGAACTTGGCCTCGACCTCCGAGAAGGCGCTGACGGGCTCGAGCTTCCAGGACATCTTCAGTATGTTGGGGCAGTCGCTCCTGATGCTGATGTCGATCATGCCCATGTCGTTCTCCTTCGCCGTGATCAGCGTCTTCATCTTGCAGACGCCCGCATCCACGACCACCTTCACCTCTTCACTCATCGTCATCGCTCCTGAGTCTGATCAGATTGTTCACGCCGGCCATGGTGCGCACGTCGACGACGCCAACCACGGCTATGACGCGGTTCTCTAGTTCGATCGGAGTCACTATCACCCTGATTCCTTTATAAGGCCCAGACGGGGATATGCGGCGTATTGTCACTCCGGTCTCCATGACCTCGTCGAGAACCGGGCCGTTGTACGCGTTGTCTATGACCGCGCCGTTCTCGATCCTGATCCCCAGGTTGTCGCGGCTCTTCGCGCACACGGGGAGTCCGCCGACGAGGTCGTGGATGGCGAATGCGAGGGAGACGAGCTCGTTGCTCGTGTTCCTGGGAGTGAATATGTCCTTGATGTCGTGGTTGAACTGGAGGCCCCCCATGATGGTGAGGCCGGCCGTCACCGCGCCTATCTCGGCTATCTCGATGGTCGGACCCGTTCCGATGATCACGGCATCGTCGTTCTTCAGCTCGAACTTCTCCGAGACCTTCCTGGCCACATCGGGCTCCACAGGATAGTCGGATCCGGGGAAGATGAGCTTCCCGCCAGAGACTATGAGCGTCGTGGCCCCGGTAGCTCCGGATTTGATCGCCGCATCCCTCTCCTCGCTCCCGTACCTGATGTCCTTGGCCCTCTTGGGGACGCGGATGGCGAAGTCCCTGTCGCCGATGGTGATGTCGCTGATCTCCAGCTCGGCGCAGTCCATATGGTACATCTGCTTGAACTCCTTGCCGCGGTCGGTCAGGAGTATGCCGCTCTTGCCTATCGTGATGAGTCCGTGGTCCTGGAGTATCGAGAGGATCGTCCTGGTGCTGCCCTCGCCTATCCCGAGGAGCTGCGCGAGCCTCTTCCTCCCCACCGGTACCGTGTCATCCAGCGATTCCACGGCCTTCCACAGGTGGTAGTCGTTGAACTTCGGTATCGGACCGCCCAATCTGCTAGCCCGTTGAATCATATGGATGAATGGTATATCCAAGTTTATAAACCTCGTGGAGTTGGCTATCCAGAGTATTTGAAGGCAGGATGCAACCGACTGGATGCGGGCGATTTAACGAGACCTGAGCCCGCAGCTGTTCCAGGTAGGGTTTATATCAGCTGCATCGTTCAGACACTCATGGCTCAAGAATCGGCGGACCTTCTCGTTATCGAGAACGTCTCGAAATCCTTCGAGGGCAAGCGCGTCCTCAACAATTTCAGTGCGACGCTGAGGACCGGGGACATAATGGGACTCATTGGGAGGAGCGCCTCCGGGAAGAGCGTCCTCATCCATATGCTCAGGGGGAGCGAGGAGTACGCCCCCGACTCGGGCAGGGTCATCTACAACATCAACCGCTGCCGCTCCTGCGGGCATCTCGACGTCCCCTTCAAGGGCAGGCAGTGCAGCGCCTGCGGCGGGGAGACGGAGACCCTGGCCGTGGACTACTGGTCCCTGAAGCCCGACGACAGGCTCAGGCAGGACATCAGGGACAGGATCGCGATCATGCTCCAGAGGACGTTCGCTCTGTACGGCGACTCGTCCGTCGTCGAGAACGTCATGGAGGCCATCCCGCAGGGGATCGAGGGGGAGGCCAGGATCCAGCGCGCCATCCAGCTGCTCCAGCTGGTCAACATGACCCATAGGACCACCCACATCGCCAGGGATCTGTCCGGAGGAGAGAAGCAGAGGGTCGTCATGGCCAGGCAGCTCGCCAAGGATCCGCTGTTCTTCCTGGCCGACGAGCCCACCGGGACCCTGGACCCCAACACCGCGGAGATCGTGCACGACGGTCTCGTCAGGTACGTCAAGGACCACGGCATATGCATGGTGTTCGCATCCCATTGGCCCGAGGCCATCGAGAGGATGGGCGACCAGGCTGCGCTGCTCGATCATGGGGACACCCTGCTCGAGGGCGCCCCCAAGGACGTCACGGCGCAGTTCATGAAGGACTACGCCTTCATCGAGAAGAAGGCGGAGGCCGGCGTGCTGGGGGATCCGCTCATCGCGCTGGACAACGCCAAGAAGCACTACTTCTCGGTCGTCAGGGGGGTCGTCAAGGCCGTCGACGGCGTGACATTCGACATAAAGGAGAGGGAGATCTTCGCGCTCGTCGGATACTCCGGCGCAGGTAAGACCACCACGTCCAGGATGATCGCGGGCATGACCCCGTGCACGTCCGGCAGCGTCAAGATCAGGATCGGGGACGACTGGATCGACATGTCCGAGCAGGGCGTCGACGGCAAGGGGCGCGCGACGCCCTACATAGGGTTCCTCCATCAGGAGTACACGCTGTATCCGTTCGACACGATCCTCCAGAACCTGACCACGTCCATCGGCATGAAGATGCCCGCCGAGCTGGCCAAGATGAAGGCCATCCAGGTGCTGACGAGCGTGGGCTTCGACAGGAAGGACATGGAGAAGATCCTGTACTCCTATCCCGACACGCTCTCTGTGGGGGAGCAGCAGAGGATCGCATTCGCGCAGGTGCTCATCAAGGAGCCCCGCATAATCATCCTCGACGAGCCCACCGGGACCATGGATCCGATCACCAAGACGATCATCGCCAAGTCGGTGCTCAAGGCCAGGGAGACCCTGGGCGAGACGTTCGTCGTCGTCAGCCACGACATCGACTTCATCCTCGACATCAGCGACCGCGCCGCGTTCATGAAGGCAGGGAGGGTCGTCGCCATCGGGGATCCCAAGACGGTCCTCGCGGAGTTCGAGTCGGAGCCGGCGCCCGAAGGGGAGTGATCCCTTGAAGCAGAAGATGGGGAGGCATCTGAGCTTCGTCGAATGCAGGGAGTCGATGGGCCTCGGCGTCGGCGGAGGCCTCGCCATGAGGGCGACCATCTCCGAATCGGGGAGGGACGTCGTCGCGGTCGCCATGGGCCCCGGGCGCAGGCACATCACCAAGCCCGTGTGCGAGATCACCTACGGGCTGAGGGAGGAGGGGATAGACACCAGCGTCCTCGTCCTGAACGCGGGCGGAGGCGTCCCGCAGGATGCTCCCGACGTCACCACCGGAACGAAGTTCGGGCTGGACCCGCTGGAGGTCGACCGCATGATGCAGTTCAAGGTCGCCCTCATCCATCTGGGGAACGTCCGTGCGCACATCATCTACAAGGCCAGGCTGATCCTCAGGAACGTGGACCTGCCCGCCATCGTCGTCACCCAGTGCCCCGTGGACTTCGAGGACTTCGCTGCCATCGGCGTCAAGACCTCCAGGGTCATGCCGCCCGACGACAAGATACAGACCAAGGGGGAGATCGTGGAGATCGTCACCGGGGTCATAAGAGGAGTTACCGTGGACCAGGAGAAGCTGGACGAGATCGTGTCCAAGGTCCAGTCGATGCTCCCGGAGACGGTCGGGAACACGATGCTGGAGGCGGGGAGATGAAGGTCGTCGTCAACGGGAGGGAGAAGATCCTCAGGGCGGGGTCCACGCTGAGGGCGGCCATCAGGGACGAGCCATACGAGAAGTGCGCCCTCGTGGCGGTGCACCTCTCCGACGAGCATCTGATAAGGACGACCAGCGACTTCGAGATCGAGACCGAGCACGGCACGATGGTCATGCACCTCAACGATTCGCCCGAGGCGGCTCTGTGGAGGGCCGCGGCCGGATCCGGGGCCCCGCTGTCCGCCAGATGGGTCACGCACGACATCGTGGCCTTCGGGAGCTTCGCCACCGATCTGAGTACCGACAGGGAGTCGCATCTCTACCGGACCTACGATGTGTTCCTGGCGCTGGGCGGATTCGACAACCGCACGACGTACATGATGATCGCCAGGGACGACCACAGGGCCTGCTACGGGGCCGGCCGGGCCGTCATAGGGAGGATCACCGTCGGCAGGCATCTGCTCGACGACATCCGGGAGGGGGAGGCGGTCACCGCCGTCCGCCCCATGACATCGGAGACCACGACGGAGAACGTGGTCGTCACCGACGACCTGTCCCTCAAGCTGGAGGACGGCTGCAGCGTCGAGACGTACCTGGAGCTGTCGCTCGATCCCGCATCCCCCGTGTCCGCGGAGCACGCCATAATCCTGTCCAGGAAGGGGACCATCGGCATCACGGAGTCCACCGGCAGCTATATCGCATGCTCCGAGGACATGGACGCCGACATCCCCGCGGAGGACCACCGCGTCAGGGACGACGGCGCCGTCACCGTGAGGTGCGAGGGCGTGGGCGAGGGCCGCCTGTACCTGTACCGGGAGAGGCGCCAGCTCGTGCCGTCCCACAACCATGCCGGCACCGTCACCAACGGGCGGGCGATAATCGGCTACGCCGGGAAGGGCGACACGGTCGCCGTCCGCACGGAGCCGGCCAGGATACTCGCGGTCGGCATGACGCAGAAGGAGGGCGAGGAGTTCCTCAGGAGCAGGGGCATCGCATGCACCCGCACCGGCGACACGTCCGACGATGCGGTCATCGCCGAGCAGACCCCCGAGAGGACCCTGGAGGCCAAGGCTGCAGGGGCGGTGGAGACGTTCGGCGTCCCCAGGGAGAGGGTGTTCAGGGTGAGGCTCAGCGACAAGGACCCCAGGAGCCTGCACTACTTCAGGAAGGTCACCGGCCTGAGCCACAAGCCGATCGGGACCCTGAAGGTGCAGTTCACGTTCGAGGGTCTCCCGATGGTCACGTTCTACGGGGACGACGAGCGCGGGAAGGACCTGTACCCCCAGGACCCGTTCAAGAAGGCTAGGAGGGGGGACATCGGCCTGACCAACCAGGCGAGGCCCCATCACGGGCTCATCGGCATCAGGCTGGAGGACAGCAAGGACTTCGGACCCACCGGAGAGGAGCCCTACGGCACGAACATCGTAGGCAGGTTCGACGACGACCTCGACAGGCTCATGAAGGACCTGAAGGAGGAGGACGTCGTGTACATCACGGAGGAGCAGCTATGAGCGAAGAGAGGGAGACGAGGCTGTTCATGATCTCCCCCGACTCGAGGCTCACGCCGGACCAGCTGGTCCGTCTCGTGCACTCGCTCGGGGAGCAGGCCGGCGTCAAGGAGACATGCTACGGATGCCTGGTGGAGGGGCCGAGGGCCATGGTCCTGGGCATCCGCGACGAGGTCAGGAGGAGGTATCCGTACGAGGTCTTCACGAAGAGGAGGGCCTACCGCTGCGGGGACCCGGTCAGATGCAGGGCCCAGCACGGGACCCGGCCCGGGTACACCCAGCTGGAGCTGGAGTGGGCGACCCTTCCGAGGATACAGCACGGCCTGGAGGCCGTGGACCGCGGGGCGACCTACGTCGAGCCCCCGCCCAAGAAACGCCTTCCCGTAAACGAGTTCAAGAAGATCTGCGAGGTGCAGCGATGAAGGTGTTCATAGATCCCCCAAACAGCCTTATCCTATTCGACCTGGTGGAGAGGCTCGGCCACGAGCCCCTGAGCGCGATGGCGGCCATCCAGGAGAGGGTCGACAATCTGGAGGTCGACATGCCTCCGATGAACGTGACCCTCGACGACGTCGTCAAGGGCCTGAAGTACGCGGGCGTGGAGGTCCCCTCCGGAGTGAGGGGCAGGCTCGCGGTCTGGGGCCCGATGGTGGAGGAGGCCGATGCGGCCATCGTCATGGAGGACTGCCCTTACAGCTTCGGATGCGTCGGATGCGAGAGGTCCAACCTCATGCTCCAGTATCTCCTGAAGAGGCGCAGGATACCCATCATGAGATGCACCTACCCGGAGGACGACGCCCAGGCTACGAACTTCGTCGCGCAGGCGAAGGAGTTCCTGGAGGGATTGCAGTGACGATCAAGATAGCGCAGCTCTCGTGCGGCACCGAGTACAGCGGGATCCAGTACGAGATAGACAAGGCGGCCAGATCCGTAGGGGGCAAGATGGTCTACCCCGATGTCGACGCCGCGGACATAGACAGGGCAGTCAGGGAGTTCGGGTTCACCCCCCGGTCCCCGCAGCTCAAGCTGATGATCGCCAGGGCGGTGTCCCTGGCCGAGGGCAGGTACGATGCGGACGCCGTGTTCATCTGCACCTGCTTCAGGTGCGCCGAGGCGGCCCTGGTGAGGAACGAGCTCAGGAGGTTCATACAGGAGCACACGAGGCTCCCCGTGGTCACCTATTCGTTCACGGAGAGGCTCAAGGCCTCCCAGCTGCTGACCAGGATGGAGGCCCTGGTGACCATCGTCACCAGGAAGGAGCTCCTGGCAAGGGAGAGGCAGACCGGCCTCACCGCCGGCCTGGACTCCGGATCCTCGACGACCAAGGCCGTGATCATGCAGGACAACAAGATCATCGGCAAGGACTGGACGCCGTCGGGGGATGTCGTCAAGTCCGCCACGCAGGTCCTGGAGAACGCGATGAAGATGGCCGGCGTGGAGCTGAAGGACATCGAGGCCATAGGGACCACCGGGTACGGGAGGTTCACCCTGGGCGAGCACTTCGGAGCCAAGCTGGTGCAGGAGGAGCTGACCGTGAACTCCAAGGGCGCGGTGTGGCTGGCCGACCGCCAGAAGGGCGAGGCCACGATCCTGGACATCGGAGGGATGGACAACAAGGCCATCACCGTCAGGGACGGGGTCCCGGACAACTTCACCATGGGCGGCATCTGCGCCGGAGCGTCGGGGAGGTTCCTCGAGATGACGGCCAGGAGGCTCAAGATCGAGGTCACAGAGCTGGGCAAGCTCGCCGACCGCGGCGACTGGCGCAACGCCAAGATGAACTCGTACTGCTCGGTCTTCGGGATCCAGGACCTCGTCACCCTGATGGGCGACGGGAAGAGGTTCGAGGACGTTGCTGCCGCTGCGTGCCACTCCGTCGCGGAGCAGGTGTACGAGCAGCAGCTCCAGGAGATCGACGTCAGGCATCCGATCATCGAGGTCGGCGGGACATCGCTCATCTCCGGCCTGGTGACGCAGGTCGGCGAGGTCCTCGGCGAGAGGCCCATCGTGCCTCCCGACTCCCAGTACATCGGAGCGGTCGGCGGGGCCCTGCTGAGCTCCGGGTTCCTGTGAGGCGAGAGCATGGAGACGGAGACTGTGGGTCTGGACCCTTACGGGGCCGCAGCCTACAAGAAGCTGTTCGATGAGATCATGAGCGACCTGGACAAGGCCGTCATGATCGATCGCGCCAGGCTCGTCATGGAGCCGGAGACGCCGCTGTTCATATTCAGCGTGGTGCTGAAGTCCGCCCCGGGGACCAAGACCGTGGCGGACACCGCCACGGTGAGGGACGATGTCGGCGGCGCGCACGTCACGATACGCGAGGAGCGCTTCGCGCCCGGCATACTGAAGGCGCTGTTCGACACCTACGGGAGACAGCGCGTGGTACAGCAGACCCGCTTCGACCTGGTCGTCGCGGACGCCAGGGAGGCGGAGGTCTCGGTCCTGCCGGTATCCTCCGGGGAGGAGGACCTGAAGGAGATCATGGGCGCCATCTGGAGGACCATGCCCGAGGGCATCAAGAACCGCAGGACCATCTCGTCCGGGAACGTCATCACGGTGGTCGCCACCGAGGAGATCATGCAGCCCGGGATGATGGACAGGGGCCGTCAGGAGCATGCGCTCATGGGAGGGACCGCGCGATGTACAAGGTCATGATGTACGACGGAGGGGTATACCGCTCCGACGAGCTGTACGAGGCCATAGAGGACGTGGGCGGCGTGGTCCTGCAGAAGACCCGCAGCGCCCAGATGCTCACGGTCGTCATGTCGGTCCCCGAGGAGGACCGCGGGACGATAGAGTCCGTCTGCAGGGACATAGGCGGGGAGGTCAAGGACGTTCCGCTGGCCGGCACGGAGATCGCCGTCATCGGGATGACCCTCGGCAGGCACCACATGCCCCATCCGATATGCGACATAGCCGAGATCCTCAGGCGCAACGGCGCGGTCACGGTGGTCATGGGCCTCGCCAGGGGACGCGGGAAGAAGACCTCCCAGATCTCCGCGGTGGAGGAGGGCATAATCGACGAGTACGACGGCGCCATCATGATGATGGGGAACTTCAAGGACTGCGTCGAGAAGAAGGCGGAGATCCTGATGCCCGACATCCATGTCCCCCTGCTCCTGGTCTGCGGACCGGAGCCGGATGGCGTGGAGGAGTACTGCGATTCGGTCGTGTCCGGTGTGGGCCGCAAGGCCTCCAGGATGAAGAGCGCGGAGGACAGGGCCAAGCTCGACGAGATCGTCGACGCGATGGACAGGATCGTCGATGCCAGGAAGAGGAGCATCGAGGAGGATCCGCTGTTCGTAAGCCCCTCCGAGGTCAAGACCGTCCTGGAGTCCTACGGGCCCATCGACATGTGCCTCAGGCCCGCACCCATGGTGCTGCACCTGGACGGGCTCAGGTTGAAGATCCCGTACTCCGAGCACCGCGCGGCGCTGGAGGACACCGTCGTCTACGGCAGGAGGCTCGGCGACATAGCCGAGATCTTCCCGTCCAGGATAGACGACAGCAGCACCATCGTCCGCATCAAGACCCGTTCCCAGGTCGAGTACGACGATGCGAAGCGGGTATCGGATGCGGCGTAAGGGGACGTACATCCTCGTAATACGCCTGGGGGCCGATGCGGACATCCGCGTCGGCGCCCTGGGCGTCCTTCATTTCAGCAGCGGGCTCTACTGCTACACCGGCAGCGCCATGGGTGGACTGGACCAGAGGCTGCGCCGCCATATGGCGCGCGAGAAGGCCATGAAGTGGCACGCCGACTATCTGACCGTCGTCGCCGATTCCGTGGACGCGATGGTCTCGTACCCGGATCCCGTTCCGGAGTGCGAGCTGGCGGCTCTGGCCGCGGAGTGCGGCATGTCACCGTCATTCAAGGGGTTCGGATGCTCGGACTGCCGCTGCTCCACGCACCTGTTCTCATGCGATGCCGATTCCATTGCCAGACTGGCGGAGAGGGCTCGTTTGGTCTCATATAATCTCATTTCTTTTCCGAGCGGGAAACCATTATAACGCATCATCGGCTACGCCGCGACAAGAACCGCGCACAGCGGAGGTCTTTCGGAAATGAAGAGCATCCACGGAGACAACAGGATCACCGGAGAGGAGATCGAGCACATCGGATCCCTCATCGGCGCCCAGAAGATCAGGCAGGAGGACGGCTACGTCGTCGTCACTCCCGAGAGCAACGACGACCTGTGCAAGGCGGTCGCCACCGCCATTCAGCACGGCGTGTCCGTGTCCCCCATGTCCAGGAAGGGCACTCACAGCGAGGGCCAGGTCCTCGTCGACCTGTCCAAGATGGCGTCCATCCTGGAGATCGACAAGATCCATATGACCGTGAAGGTCCAGGCCGGAGCAAGGTTCAGGGATGTCGAGGCGGCCGTCAACAAGGAGGGCTACACCCTCGGATGCATGCCCGCGGGCGCGGACCCCTCCGTCGAGGACTGGATCTACTCCGAGAAGGACGGCATCGGATCCTACAAGTACGGCACCGTCAAGGACAGCGTATTCAACATCGTCGCCGTCGATGCCGAGGGCGCCCTCGTCACCACCGGATTTGACAAGATCGGATACTACATGAGCGGATACAACCTCATCCAGACGCTCTGCGCCTCCAACGGAAGGCTCGCCATCGCCACCGAGGTCACGTTCAAGCTCAACCCCCAGGGCGTACTCAGGGCCGCCGCCTACGAGCTCCCCGATGCTGGGAAGATGCAGGAGGCGTTCCAGGCCATCGCGCACCATCCCTCCCTCAAGCCCTACCAGATCTCGTTCAACGGCAGCCTCGCCGTCCTCGGGTTCCAGGGTGAGGAGGCCTTCGTCGACCTCGACATGAGGCAGGCCGACGAGCTCATGGCCGGCTTCGGAGCCGCCAAGGCCGACCAGTCCGTCGCGGACGACAAGTTCTTCAACATCTCGACCGGGAAGTGCGTCGACCCCGACGCCCCCACGATGTACCTCCCCCTGAAGAACATGGCCGCGTTCATAGCGGCGGCCAAGGAGATCGCGGACTTCACCGTCGCGGGCAACGTCCCCGACAGGTCCACCGTCGCGGTCAAGCTGACGGGCGTCGACGACGCCGGGAAGCTGGACGATGCGTCCGCCAGGGCCGGCGAGATGGGCGGAAGGTCCAGCACCGTCTGTCCCAGCAACTACAGGGACGCCGACACCAAGAGGTTCATCTCCAGGATCGAGGCCGGTTTCATCGGAGCCGGCGAGGTCAAGAGCCCCAAGCTCGCAAGGAAGGTCGACGAATCCATCGTCAGGAAGATTGAGGAGGTAGTCGGCGCCAAGAACGTCACCACCAGCGGTATGGACAGGGTGCTGTACAGCCACGACATGGCCCCCCTCCCCAAGGAGGCCGGCCTGGCGTTCAACAACATCCCCGACGTCATCGTCAAGCCCAGTAGCGCCCAGCAGATCTCCGACATCGCCAGGATCGCCTATGCGGAGGGCATCCCCGTGATCCCCAGGGGCAGCGCGTCTTGGGGACTCGGCGGATGCATGCCCACAGCGGGCGGCATCCTGCTCGACATGAACTCGACCATGAAGAACGTCCTCGAGATCAACGAGGAGTCCCTCTACGTGAAGGTCGAGGCCGGGTGCACATGGAAGAACCTGCTCGATGCCTGCATGAGGAAGGGCTACATCATCGGATCCTATCCCTCTTCCTTCCCGTCCGGAACCATCGGCGCATGGTACTCCACCAACGGCATGGGGATCGGGTCCTACAAGTACGGATCCGCGAGGGAGAACGTCCTGAACGCCACCGTCATCGTGGACGACGGCAGCATCGTCACCACCGGGTGGGACGAGCTCGGCTCCTACGGCGCCTCCTTCAACCTCAACCAGTTCTTCTCCGGAGCGGAGGGGACCATGGGCGTCATCGCCACCTTCACCATGAGGATCTACCCCATGGGGGAGATCAGGCCCACCGCCTACGAGTTCGACGCCCTCAAGGACGCCGACGGTCCCACCCAGGCCCTCATCCGCCACCCGTCGCTCAGGCCCCTCCACGTCGCCTGGTCCGACTATCTGCACTTCGCCAACCAGCACAGGGCCGGCATCCACGCTCCCGACGTGAAGAACCTCTGGCTCGTCACCCTCCAGGGCGACAAGGAGCACAACGACCTCGAGGAGTCCGAGTTCGATGCCATCTGCGAGTCCGCCGGCGGCAGGAAGGTCTCCGGGGAGATCGCCTCCCACGAGTGGGACGAGAGGTGCTACGAGTTCAGGGCCAGGAGGATCGGTGTCGGGGAGATCCCCGCGGAGGTCATCGTGCCCGCCGTCAACTGGGGCCAGTTCACCGACGACTGCTACTCCGGATTCGATGCCATGAAGATGGAGGCCGGAGGGGTCATAGGCGTCATGGTCGACAGGCAGACCGCTCTGTTCATGCCCTACTACTTCAAGGACGACGAGCTGCTCACCGGCATGCTCGCCTTCGGATTCAACTTCTACCTGGGCGATGTCGCGGCCAGGTACGGAGGGAGATCCACCGGGTTCGGAGTGTTCTTCGCCTGGCAGATGGACTGCATCCACGACGCGGACACCGCCGCCCTCGAGAGGCAGCTCAAGACCGTCCTCGACCCCCACGACGTCGTCAACCCCGGCCACGTCGTCTGTGGGATGACCAGGTTCGGCATCGACATGAACAAGACCCTCATGGGTCTCGGATCCCAGCTGATGCAGACCGTGAAGAAGATCATGCCCGCCGACAAGACCTTCCAGCAGAATCTGGCCAGGTTCAGGTACGACGACATGGAGCATCTCAAGATGCTCGACAGGACCCACACGCTGGGCGACGGAACCCAGTGAAGGAAACGGGGGCTCCGGCCTCCTCGTTCCACATTCATCACCAACAGGGGGCTCCGGCCTGCTCGCAGCGAGCGCAGCAGGTCCGGGACCTCCGCCACGCTTCCGACCACGGGGATGTCCGGGTCGGCCCGTCTCCAATCATCCTCGGTGCACGTTCCGGTGAGGACGCCAACGAACGATGCGCCCGCATCCCTGGCGGACATCCAGTCCGTGAGGTTGTCTCCCACGTAGAGGATCTCCTCGGAACGGACGCCCAGGGCCTCCGCGAACTGGCGCATGGCGACGGGGGACGGCTTCGCATCATCGTAGAACGTGAGGTCGCGCCCCTGCACGGCATCGAACTCGTCGAACAGCGGGCCGAGCGTCCTGCGGGCGTACTCGAGGCCTCCGCGGGTGAGTATCCCGGTGCGGTAGCCCATGTCCCTGATCTCGTGGAGGGCTTCGACGGCGCCCTGGAACGGGGCCGCCTCGTCCACGTGCTCGCATTCCACCTGCAGCGTCAGGTCCTCGATCTCGCTGTAGACCTGGGGCCATTCGTCCGCACGGCCGTGTGTCAGCATCCAGTCCCTTATCGGTCCCCTCAGGCGCTTCGTCTGTCCGTGGAAGTCGATGTCATCGAACGGGATCCTGTGCCCTGCCAGGACCACGCGGTCCACATCGGCGAGCTTCGGATAGTCGACGCGCGTTCTCATGAACGTTCCGTCCATGTCGAATCCGACGGCCTTGAAGCATCTGTCCATGCATCACGGTATGGGGTCGCGGATAATGAACGTTGACTCGGAGATCGGAATCCTTCAGCGATGCGGTCCGCTGTGGAGATCTCGGCGCCGTACATCTCCTTCAGATAGGCGAGCTCCTTCTGCAGGATCTCGTCGGTGAATGCCTCTATGCCGTCGGAGGGGACCGTCACCCCGTACCCGCGGAAGAACGCGTCCGCGGCCGTGTGCCTGACGCATATGTGCGCCTGCATGCCTGTGATGACCAGCCTGTCCACGCGTAGCTCGCGTAGGAGCATGTCCAGATCGGTTCCGTGGAATCCGCTGTAGCGCCTTTTGCGGACCACATGGTCCCCGGGCCGCGGGGCCAGCTCGGGGATGACGTCAGCCCCCGCGGTCCCTGCGATCGCATGGTCGCCCCAGAGGTCCAGTTCGCGGTCCACGCCCTTCCTGTGCGCATCGCACAGGTAGATCACGGGCACGCCCTTCGCTCTGGCCCTGTCCAGCAGGGATCCCAGGCGAGGAACGATCCTCTCCGCACGGTCGCAGCCGAGCGGACCCGTGACGAAGTCGTTCAGCATGTCGATGACCACGACCGCCGTGCGGCCTCTGCCCGGTTCGCTCTGCATGGGAGCGCGATGGCGCTCCATTGTAAAAAGGGATAGGCGGGGGAGACCCCCGCATGGTTTGTCAGTTCCTCTTGGACCTGGGGCTGTTGTACACCGCGAGGATCGCCCTGTACAGCATGTACACGTCGGCCTTGGCCGTAAGCTCGAGGGGGGCGTGCATGCAGAGCACCGGAACCCCGATGTCGAGCGTATCGATGTCGTGTATCGTGATCTCGGAGGATATCGTGCCTCCTCCGCCCATGTCGACCTTGCCGAGCTCGCCGATCTGCCAGGACACGTCCGCATCGCGGAGGATCCCCAGGACGAAGGACATGAGCTCCGCGGATGCGTCGCTCGTGCCGTACTTCCCCCTGGATCCGTTGTACTTGGAGATGCAGGGCCCGTAGTTCATGAAGCAGCAGTTGTTCCTCTCCATCGTGTCGGGGTAGTTCGGATCGAATCCGGCACCTACATCGCAGGACAGGCAGAGGGAGTTCCTCATCACGTCCCTGACGGCGCAGCCCTCGTCCTCGGCCAGGTCCTCGACGAAGTCCCTGAAGAAGTAGGATCTCATCCCGGTCACGCCGTCCGATCCCGTCTCCTCCTTGTCGCAGAAGACGGTCATGGTGGTGAACTCGGGGTCCACCGTGTCCAGTTCGGCGGCGAACTCCGCATAGGCGCAGGAGCTGTCGTCCTGTCCGTAGGCCATGACCATGGACCTGTCGAGCCCCGCGTCCCTGGGCATGTACGCCGGGACGGCGCAGATCTCGGCGCTCTCGAAGTCCTCCTCGGTTATGCCGTACATCTCGTTGAGGATCTGCATGGCGGCGAGTTTCACGCCCTCCTTCACCTTGTCGTCGTCGTAGGGGACGGAGCCGACTATGACGTTGAGCTGCTCCCCTTCGACGGCCTCGGACACCTTCTTCTGCATCTGCCGCTGGGACAGGTGCACCAGGAGGTCGGGGATCATGAGGGCGGGCTCGTCGTGGCCCTCTCCGAGCCTTATGTCGACCTTGGTCCCGTCCTTCTTGAACACGACCCCGCGGACCGAGAGCGGGATGGTGGTCCACTGGTACTTCTTGATGCCTCCGTAGTAGTGGGTCTTGAGGAACGCAAGGGAGGAGTCCTCGTACAGGGGATGGGGCTTGAAGTCCAACCGAGGGCTGTCCGTGTGCGCCACGGTGACGCGTATCCCCTCGGAGACCGGCTGCTTCCCCTTGGTGCACATGAGGATGTTCTTGCCGCGGTTGATCTTGTAGAACTTCTCTCCCGGCGCGTACCTCTTCCCGCGGACGTACTCGGTGTAGCCGTGCTCCTTGAGAATGGGGACGACATAGTCAACGATCTCGCGCTCCGTCTTGTTGCACAGGAATCTCTTGTAGCCCTCGCAGAATCCGTCAGCCTTCTCGATGATGGAGCGGTCCGCCTCGATCAGGCTCTTCCTGTCCATGAGGAGCTCCTTGCTGAGCGCCTCGCCCTTGGATTGCTCGGTCATGGTACGGGGTACCGTCAGACAGGTACTTACATCCTGGCCTTCCACGTTCGGACGGCCGTCCATATCGACAAACGATATGTTCATGTCCGTATACGGGATGGGGGCGACGATGAGGGGGGATCTTCACACTCTGAAGGAGGTATGCCGGTACGGCTCCTCCGTTATGCTGGCCGGAGAGGCCGTGATAGGGGTCGTGATCGCCGCACTCGTTGTTCTGGGCGTGCTGTCGCCGTTCTCCGACGGTGCGGTCGATGTCCTGAAGGGCTTCCTGGATGCGGATCCGGGCGGTGCCGCGGCATTCTCCGCGACCTACCTGGCGGTGCTGGCGATATTCGTCCTCGGGTTCCTGACGGTCCGCACGGTGCACGATGTGATGGTCTCCATCCATTCGGAGCACAGCCCATTCACCGAGGGCAACACAGTCGTCGTCACGCGCCTGTCCAAGATCTATATGGTCGGCGCGGTCCTCCTCGCCGTTCTCGAGGCCGTATCCAGCTCTGATCCGGCCCATGCGACCTTCATGCTGTTCGGATGCATCCTAGTCTCCGTAGTCCTGTACATCTTCGCGCTGATGATCCGCTACGGATCGGTGCTCCAGAACGAGTGGGACCACACCCTGTGATACGATGGCGATAGTTCTGCGTCTGGATAGGATGATGGCGGACAGGAAGATGTCCCTCGGACAGCTCGCGGACATGGTGGGGATAACCAACGCCAACCTGTCCAACATCAAGACCGGGAAGGTCGTCGCGATCCGCTTCTCCACGCTCAACGGCATCTGCAGGGCGCTGGAGTGTCAGCCGGGCGATATACTGGAGTACATCGATGACGATGATGAGCATATCGATAAACAGTAAATTTTTACCGATAGTCAATATTTAATATCGAGGACCGGATGCACTGTCCATGAGGCTGGTCGTGAAGCTGCTGGGCAGCACGGCGTTCATGATGGGTCTGGCGATCATCGTATCGCTGATCACCAACGAGTTCATAACGGGCTGGTATCCCGATTTCCTTGCGAACGACAGTGGCCTCCGCAGCAATCTGACCATACTGCTGCTGGCATGCATGCTCACCATCACCATGTCCAGGATCCCGTACCGGAACCTGGATCCGGTCAGGAACGCGAGGTCCGTCCTGAGGGCGGTAGTTCTGGGTCTCGCGGTGGCGTCCTCGATCCCTCTGGCGGCCTATTTCCTCCTGAGGGGCGTGGACGGCTACTCGCAGTACGCGCCAGGACTGGTCTTCCTCGCGGCGGCCCCGTTCGCCGGCTCAGTGGGACCCCTGTCCCTGATCCTGAGGGGGGACCTCGAGCATGCTCTGAGGTCCACGATCGTGGTGTACGTCGTCTCCCTCCTCTGGATACCGTCAGTCATATGGGCGACCCTGGGGGCGTCCGTGGACATGACCACCGTAGTCGTGACGGTGGTGGAGCTCATAGGGATCCCGCTGGTCCTATCCCGTCTGTTCACCAAGGTCAGGATCGACGGAACGGTGATGTCCGTGGTCCTGAACTGCATCATCGCGTTCCTGGTGTGGCTGTCCGTCGGATCGACCAACTTCGGATCCGCCGGATGGGTCGTCCTCGCGGTGTTCATGGCGATAGCCGCCCTGAGGGACGCGGGTCTCGGGCTGTCCGTGGAGCTCGTCGAGAAGAAGGCCCGCATACCCTGGTCCCAGAGGGTCACGGACGTGCTTATGGTGTCCTACAAGAACAAGGGGATCGCCATAGCGCTCTGTGTGGCGGTCATGGGGCCTCAGGCGCAGTTCGCCATGGTGGCGATAGCCGCCTCCATAATCGTGGAGGTCTGCTGGGTGGCCTTCATGGATTCCGTTCTGTTCTCCAAGAGGAGGATGCGCGCGGAGCTCGAATCGGATTCCGAGGCTGGGATAAAGCAGGTATGGGAATGATGCGGGGTCCGCGGACCCCGCGCGTTTCAGAGGGCTCCGCAGCCCTTCGCGGCCTCGATGCAGGTCCTGCACAAGTCCTTTATCTTGGGCAGGCCGAGCTCCAGGAGCCTCAGCACCTTCTCGAGGCACTCGGACATCGTCCTGTTGACCATGTAGATGTCCACGGCCTCGTCCTTCCAGACATCGTAGTCCGTGACGGTGGCCAGGCTGCAGTAGCACATGCCGAGCTCCCTGGCCAGCTGGGCCTCCGGGACGACGGTCATGCCTATTATGTCGGCGAAGTGCCTGAACATGGCGCTCTCGGCCCTGGTGGAGAACCTGGGCCCCTCGATGCACAGGTACGTGCCGCTGTCGTGGTGCCTTATCTCCATGTCCTTGGCCACGCCAGAGAATACGGATCTGAGGTAGGGGCAGAAGGGATCGGGTATCGATATGTGCACCGCGCTGTCATCGAAGTAGGTGTACTCCCTCTTCTTGGTGAAGTCGATGAACTGGTCCGCGATGACCAGATCCCCGGGCATGAACTCCTCCTGCAGGGATCCGACGGCGCATGCGGATATCACGTACTTGCAGCCGAGGTCCTTCAGCGCTCTCATGTTCGCCCTGTACGGAACACCGGACGGAGGATGCTGGTGGCTTTTCCCGTGGCGGTAGAGGAACGCGACCTCCACGCCGTTGATCCTCCCGATGAGGATGGGATCCGACGGTTTGCCGTACGGCGTATCGGGGAAAACCTCCTCTATGGTCTCGAAGGCATCGGGATTGTAGATCCCGGTGCCTCCTATGATCGCGATCTTAGGCATGCCTCCTGGAATGCCCCGGTCGTATAAATCGATGCGTCGGTCGGACGCATCCGGATGCTGGCCGCCGGTACGGGAGTGTGTCGGATCGCACTTTCGGACGGGTTTGGCCGCCGGGGCGCAACGTCCCCGGGCGGACGGATCAGTACACGGAGAACACGCCGAACATATCCAGCAGGCCGAACACGAGGATGGCCGCCAGGCATATGGGGCAGATGTACCTGATCATGTAGTCGAATGGCCGTTCGAATCTGAATTCGGCTCCTTCGGCCTTGACCTCGTCGGTGACCGTCTTTATCCCGACCACGTACGCTATGAACACGCAGGTCAGGATGGCGGCTATGGGCATCAGGACCGAGTTGGTGGTGGTATCGAGTATGCCCAGTATGCCGGCGCCCTGGCTGTACGGACCTATGTCGATGTACAGGGGCCCGAATCCGAGGACGGTGATGACGCCCATCACGAGCAGGAAGATGGAGGATACGACGATGGACCTCCTCCTCTTCAGCTTGGCCTCGTCGCCGACCACGGAGACCACTGTCTCCAGGAGGGAGACGGCGGACGTCATGGCCGCGAATATGACGAGCAGATAGAACACGGGTGCCACGATCTCCCCTCCCGGCATCTGCTCGAACACCTGGGGCAGGGTGACGAACATCAGGCCCATCCCGTGGGAGCTGGCACCCGCCTCGCCGAGGATGGCGAACGATGCAGGTATGATCATCAGACCGGCCAGGATGGCCACGACGGTGTCGATGAGGCTGATGTTCCTGGCACTCTTCTCGATGCTCACGTCCTTCTTCATGTACGATCCGTACGTGATCATGATCCCCATGGCAAGGGACATGGAGTAGAAGATCTGGCTCACCGCACCGAGGAACGTGCCTCCGCTGAGCTTGGAGACGTCCGGATCGAGATAGTATGCGATGCCATCCATTATGCCGTCGACGGCGAGCACCTCGTACAGGGATATGCCCACCATCATCGCGAGGAGCGCGGGCATGAGGATCCTGCTGACCTTTTCGATGCCCTTGTCCACACCCAGGATCACGCAGAACATCGTCAGCGCGGCGAACACCAGGAACCAGGCCATGGGGTCGCCCATCCCGTCCACATCACCTGTTATGTAGCTTCCCCAGTGACCCGAGTCCGCCAGAACGTCGAGATGGCCGACCATGGATTCGGCGAACCATTTGGTCACCCATCCGCCGATGACGCAGTAGTACGGCACGATCAGAGCGGGTATGAACGCGATGACCGCCCCTATCCATCTGTATCTCCTGCTGAGATCCCCGAAGGCGCTGACGCAGGACTTCCCGGTCTTGCGTCCGAGCGCCACCTCGGCGACCATGAGCGAGAACCCGAAGGTCACCGCCAGGATGATGTATATTATCACGAAGATCCCGCCGCCGTAGTTGTGAATCCAGTGAGCCCTTGGAGGCTAGGGGAACGCCGGAATCGGGGGTCC
>CAYUPU010000033.1:0-19842 GCA_964445265.1 uncultured Methanomassiliicoccales archaeon | reverse complement strand
CTAGGGGACTGTGGATCCCTTGACTCGGGTTCAAATCTCGGTCCCGGCCCCTCTTCTATGAACCCGTTCATTCCTTGTTCCGCGCAGACCGAAGGAGGCACATCCGCATGGCATACGAGGGAAGGCTCAACAGGATCGACGACAACAGATGGGAGATCCCGCAGGACGAATCGATCGGGATGAGGACCAACGCGGTCATCTACGCCGATGAGGCGATGATCGAATCGGTCCGCGCCGACAACGCCCCGCAGCAGGCGGCCAACGTGGCATGCCTCCCCGGGATCGTCGGCAGCTCGATGGCCATGCCCGACATCCACTGGGGGTACGGCTTCCCCATAGGGGGTGTCGCGGCGGTCGATGCGTACTCCGGATCCATATCGCCCGGAGGGATCGGATTCGACATCAACTGTGGCGTGCGCCTCATCAGGACGGACCTCACGGTCGAGGACCTCGGAGACAGGCGCGATGCGCTGGTGGACGAGCTCTACAGGAACGTACCGTCCGGCCTGGGATCCAAGGGCCTCACGCACGTCGGCCACAAAGAGCTGGAGGACATACTCCTGAACGGTTCCGAATGGGCCGTGGAGAACGGATACGGCTGGGAGGCCGACCTGGACGCCACGGAGGAGCACGGCCGCATGGAGGACGCCGATCCATCGAAGGTGAGCGACAGATCCCGCAAGAGGGGGCTCCCCCAGCTGGGATCCCTGGGATCGGGGAACCACTTCCTGGAGCTGGATGTGGTCGAGAACGTCTTCGACGAGGTCGCCGCCAGGGCCTTCGGGCTGAAGGAGGGGCAGGTGACCGTCACGGTGCACTGCGGCTCCCGCGGGTGCGGACATCAGATCGCCACCGACTACCTCCAGCAGATGGAGCGCTACGTGAAGCAGAACTCCGTCGGCCTCCCCGACAGGCAGCTCGCCTGCGCCCCGTTGGATTCTGGCCTGGGTGAGGACTACTACCGCGCCATGTGCTGCGGAGCCAACTACGCCTGGGCCAACAGACAGATGATCACGCACTGGGTGAGGGAGTCGTTCGAGAGGATCCTCGGCGACTCCGCGGAATCCATGGGGATGGGCGTGGTCTACGACGTGGCCCACAACATCGCCAAGATGGAGACCCACTCCGTGGAGGGGCACAAGGAGGACGTCCTGGTCCACAGGAAGGGGGCCACGAGGGCGTTCGCGCCCGGGAGGCCCGAGGTGCCGATGAGATACAGGGACCACGGACAGCCCGTCATCATCCCCGGGGACATGAGCGTCGGAACGTACGTCCTGGCCGGACGCGCCGGGAGCATGGAGCAGACATTCGGATCGTCGTGCCACGGCGCCGGGAGGAGGATGTCCAGGAAGAAGGCGATGGACTCCCTGACGGTCGAGGGCGTCAGGAGGGAGATGGCCGAGAAGGGCGTCTACCTGAGGAACGGCACCGTCGAGGGCATACTCGAGGAGGCCCCGGAGGCCTACAAGGACGTCGACGAGGTCGTCAGGGTCGTCTGCGATGCGGGCCTGACGGAGAAGGTCGCGAAGCTCTCGCCGCTGGGCGTCATCAAGGGATGATCTCGCGATCCCAGGACGCGCCGCGCCGCCCTGCCGACGGCTTCGGTCATGCCCTCCGGGCATGCGACTATGACGGCCCATCCGTAGGGATCGCGGGCCTGCAGGGCGCGGGCTATCGGAGAGTACCTGGAGAGGGATCTCACCCTCCCCTCCCCGTCCGCTATGGAGACGTCCGTCTTCCCTATGCTCATCAGCCCTTGGAGGCTGGTGCGGGACGTGACCTCCGCGCACACGTCCATGGGGTCCGCGCCGGCCGCATCGGCGATCTCCTTCTCCAGGCGGTCGGCCCCTCCGCGCCCCGAATAGGCCATGAGAGTCTCCTTCAGATCGTCCCCCGCGCGGTCCCCGTAGACCGCGAACGCCCTCTTGTCCAGTCTTCTGGCGGCGACCCTGCGGATCTCCGCCGACGGACGGCCCCCGGATGCCGCCACCCTCGACGCCAGCTCCTGATCCCCTATGAGGTGCAGGTCCGACACATCGGCATCGGATGCCGCGAGGGCCTTGGTCGTCATCCTCTGGGCTATCCTGGTGGTCTCGTGGAAGTAGACGGAGGTGTACATCAGCGAACGGGATACCATCAGCCCCTCCGCCGCCGTTACGCCGCCCCTTCCGAGGACTATCCTGTCGTTGACGACGCCCATGGTCTCGATCAGACGATCGACGTCGACCTGCCCGTGGCAGACGCCCGTATGGAGGGAGTCCCTCATCAGATAGTCGATCTGGTCGGCGTCCACCGGTCCGTGTATGATCTGATGGGCGTAGTCCCTGGACGGGAAATGGTCGTAGCCTCCCCACGTCTCCAGCGATGCGGACCCCACGGTCTCCGGCGACGATATCAGTCCGCAGACGTCGTCCGAGGATATGCCGTCGGCCTCCATGACCTCCGACATGGTGTCGAGCCCGCCGAATATATCCGAGTCCTCCTCCATAAAGAACGGCACGTCCCCGAACACCAGGGCCCGGGCCAGCTCCATGTGGTCCATGCCGGAGGCCTGCTCCATGAACGGCTCCAGCGTGTGCGAGTACGGCGGATGGCACACGTCATGGAGGAGTCCGGCCATGCGCACGGTCGCGGACGCCTCGCGGTCCATCCCGACGGCCTCGGCCATCCTTCCCGCGAGATGGTACGTTCCGAGACAGTGCTCGAAGCGGGTGTGGTTGGCCCCGGGGAACACCAGGTTCCCCAGCCCGAGCTGCTTCACCCTCCTGAGCCTCTGCATCTCCGGGCGGTCCAGGACCTCCAGGAAGACCCCGTCTATCCCGACGGCTCCGTGGACCGGGTCCTGGATCACCTTCGATGCCATCTCACTCACCGGTCTTCCAAAGCCTGTCGCCCACGTAGTGGACCATCTTGACGGCCTTGCCGGGAGCCTTCGCCGCGAGGTCCGCTCCGGACCTCAGGGCCTTGCCTATCGCAAGGGGCTGGTTGTTCCTCATGTCCCTGATCCACACGAGGTCGCCCTCGAGGATGTCCGGATCGGCATCAACGATGCCCGGGCCCATCACGTCCGCTCCGTTGGTCACGAACGGGACCGCCCCCATGTCGACGGTGACGTACCTCTTCTCAGGACGGTACTTCAGCACGCCGCGGACGGTCAGGAAGGGCTGCCCGTCCTTCACCAGCGCGAGGATGTCGCCCTTGACGAACACCACGTCGTAATCGGAGCTCTCGGCCATATCGACGCCGTCGGCCGGAACGAAGACAGGAACGCCGCATATATCCTCCAGCTGCTGCGCCAGGACCTTGACGTCCTTCTCCCTCATCCTCTTCCGCTTGCGGATCATTATGTCTGCCATATCGGGACCTGGATGCCGGCCGTCGGATATAGAAGGTGCGACGCGCACGGCGGAGTGCCCTGTTCCGTATCGCGGCGGATCGTCCGATGCGGATCGAGACGCGGTCCGAAAAAATGGATCTGGCAGAGTCGGGTCGCTTGAGGCCGCATCCGCCTGTCGCGTCCCTGCTTGGAACAATGCATCCCGGAGACACCGTGCTCGGTTCATGGCGCCGCCCCCGGAACGGCCACCATACCCTACTAAATACATCCCGGCGATCTCAGACCATGGCATCCAAGCCCCTGAAGGACCTCCTTGTCGGAGCGCTTATCGGGATCGTGTCCATGCTCCCCGGAGCCAGCGGAGCGGTCATAGCGGTCATCTTCGGCATCTACGAGAGGCTCATACTGGATCTCGCGGAGATCCGTAACAGGCTCTTCAAGGACCTGAGATTCATCATCCCGCTCGGCATAGGCGTCGTTGTAGGCCTGTTCGTGTGCGCGTTCGGTCTGGACGCGCTCCTCAGCAGATGGGAGACCCCCATGATGTTCTTCTTCGCGGCGCTCATACTCGCCCAGATACCCGAAGTGAAGGGGATGGGCGATGACGGCGGACCCATGACGACGGCTAACTGGGCCGCGCTCATCGCGGGACTCGCGGCCATGGCCGTCTTCCTGTGGATCAGTCTCACGAGGGAGGAGGACGTCCTCGATCTCGATGGGTTCGTCATATGGATCCTCGCCGGCATAGTCGTCGCAGTCTCCAAGCTCGTGCCCGGCGTTAGCGGATCCACCATCCTGCTGGCTGTCGGGATGTTCACCCCGCTAATGGACGTCATGACCGACTTCAAGATGTCCGCCCTGATACCTCTGGGCATCGGGATGATCATCGGCATATTCGTGTTCGCGAAGGTCGTCAGCATCTTCCTCGCACGCAGCAGGAAATCTACGTACATGCTCATCCTGGGACTGACCGTGGGGTCCGTCTTCACGGTCGGAATCGAGGCCGCCATGAACGTCGACGACCTCGCCACCGCCGCAGGCAGCGTGATCGGCATCGCCGCCGGCCTCCTCCTGGGCATCCTGCTCAGCAGAATCGCCAGAAGGTACTCGGAAGAGACCCTGGCGGAGACTCCCGGGGACTGATCCCGCATTTTCAGCCCGTGCCGGAAGGCACGGGCCGTTCCGCTCCGTCGCGATTCCAAGGGATGGGATCTACTCAGGAAAGGAACCGGGGCGGCCGGCGCAGACAGGATGGATGGATGGATGGATGGATGGTAGCAAAAAAGCGACCGACCGCCCGAGGAGCACAGGGTCCGGATATCCCGCCCCGTTGCCTCCATCATCTCCATTCTCGGAACAGTATTTAAATGAAAGAAGGGGAGGTCGCCGAAAACGACGACCCCGTTTCGTGTATCTGGCTACCCTTTCGCGGACAGCGAAAATGGGGGTTCCGATCCCCTTCGCTTCCTGACCTTGTGACGGACCTTCACGGCAATGCCGCGGCTGAGCTCCGTCATCTCCCTGCCGCACATCTCCGCCACTCCGACGCCGCGCACCTCGCCGTTGCAGACGAAGACGGCCTCGTCGCCTATGCGTATGCGCGGATCGGCCCCGACGACCCCGACGGCGAACAGATTGCCCTTGAGTTCGAAATCCTGGATCTCGACGGTATGGTAGCCGAGACGGGCGGCGATCTCCGCCCCCTCCAGGGTCAAGGACACCATCCCCCTCTCCGGAGTCATCATGCCCAGCTGGATCTTCTTCCCGTCCTTCTCGCGGATGATCTTCCAATAGGGGAACTTGCCTATCGCATACGTGTCCTCATCCATGATGGCGTCCGCCAGCTCATCTCCGAACTGGTACCCGAGGACGCTGCGGACACGGTCGTTCCTCTCGACCATGTACCCTGGCAGCTCCATGCCCTTAGCGGCCTCCCTGATGGCCGCGTCCAGATTCTCCAGGGACTTCGGCGACGTCGGATCCCCGACGACGGTGCATACCATGTCGGCCAGCCCCTCGACGAGCTCGTAGTCGTCGCCCAGATGGCATATGATCCTGTCGTATCCCTGGGCTATCACATCCGCGACCATGCCGCGTATGAAGGCCTTCTCCTGGCAGGTCCACTCCCCTGTGACCGGGATGTCGTAGGCGCATGCCGGATAGAACATATCGAGGTCCCGGGGGACGACTCCGAGCGGCGACGTCACTATGACCTCGTGGACCAGGGTGTCGTGGGGGGCTGTGTGGATCGCGGATGCGAACGCACGGTGCGACTTCGAGATGTGATAGGGCTTCTTGGCCGAGCAGGGGAGCAGGACCAGGATCCTCTTGCACGCGGGGCGGCGGTACCCGGAGACGGCCCTCCTGTACCTGACGACGTCCGGACGCCTGAGCGACTGGACGGTGTTGCTGCAGAACCTCCCGCCGACCACGGGGCACGCCTCCTCGGCGTACCCGTGCCCGGCATCGTCGTAAAGCCTCAGCAGAGCCACTCCGGACGGCGTGGAGAATGACCTCTGGTCCGCCAGCTCCCTGAGCCTGTCCGCACGGATAAAGTCCCTCACGAGAGCGACCTCCCTGCACAGCGCCTCGGCGTTCTCCTCCGAGAAGTCCCCCTCTGCGTCGATCTCCGCCTCGGGCACGAGCCTGACGCCCATCGTCCCGGCGGCCCTCGGCAGAGAATCGTCGAAGAGATCCACACCCATGTAGGCGAGAAGCGCGACGGACGACGGCTCGGCGATGCCGAGCATGCACAGCAGGCGTCCGAATCCCGCCTTCTCCCTCAATGCCGTTACGGCATCCAAGAGCCTGCGGGCGTCGTGCCTCAGCTCGAACGCGTTGGGCACCACGACCACCTCGGCCGACGGATCGATCTCGAGGTCCTCCGGCAACGGGAGCCTCACAACCTCGATCCCGTCCTTGACGAACGATTCGGAGGGCCTCCCCGACGATGCGGTGGTCAGAAGGCCGCGCTCCAGGGGGACCTCGACGCCGAGGATGCGCAGGGTCCTTCCGCCGGGACCGACGGCGATCCCGCTCCCCCCGTCCGCCGCCTCCGACAGGACGGCCGGAGTGGACAGCCTGGGGCCGTCCCTCGACCTGGAATACTCGCAGACCCTTCCCCTCTGGGATCTGGCAACGACGTCCAACATGCCGCCTGCGACGGGCGGGGCGCATATCAACCTTCGCATGGGCCCGTCGCGGCCTCCCCCTGGACCCGGGCACCTCCATCCTGCCCTCGGCACGGACCGGTTCGCGCATCTTCGGAGCATGCTCCGATACATTCTAGAACGCTCGGATCCTGCTCGCCTCATGCTCCGGATAGCGCGCAGGCTCGTCGACGCCACAGGCCCGGGGCTCGCGCTCCAGGAGCTGATGTACGGCTTCATAATGGAGCTCATCTTCGTCACTGCGGCGAGGATCGGCACAGTGGATGCCAATCCGGTCCATCTCGTCCTCCTGATCACTGGCATGAACGTGACCTGGGGCGCGATAGACGCCGTGGTCTACTACATGATAGGCGCGTACACCGAGATGGAGCACGCCAGAAGGATATCGCACGCCAAGTCGGGATGCGACCGCTCGGCCGCCGTCGAGTACCTGATGGACAGCTTCTCCGGAACCCCTCTCGATGCGCTCAGGCCAGAGGACGAGCGGAGGATGTGCGAAGCAATCCTGGACTGCGAGGTGGAGGACGAGGCGGGCCTCGCAAGGGACCGGAGGGACTACATGCGCAGCTCCATCGGATGCTTCCTGATCACCGCCCTAACGATAATCCCGGTGGCGGTCCCCATCCTGATATGGCACGACGACGTCTACACCGGACTGGCCGTCGCATCCGCCCTGTCGTCGACGATCATGCTCTTCGTCGGATACCAGTACGGGCGGAGCTCCGGCAAGGGCCCCGCCATGGGGATGGGTCTGGCCGCGATATGCTGGGCGATAACCATCGTCGCGACCTTCACCGGGGGATGAGACCTACATTATCTGAACCGGTCCGGACTAGTTCGGACTAATATACAGAACGGTTCGTATCCCGATACAATGAATCTTGGCAGTGAGAACGAGACGACCGAATTCAAATCCAGCATCGTTCATGGCCATGAACATGGTCCTCGATAACATCCGTGCCCGCAACGAGACCGTCGTGGACACATCGTCCGGGATCAGGACCGATACACACCTGTTCGATTTCCAGTGCTTCAGGGAAGCCTGGATGAACGCCTGCATCCATAACAGCTGGCGCACGGGCATCCCTCCGATCGTGGCCATATTCGACGACAGGATAGAGGTGCAGTCCAACGGGTCGATACCGTACAGCATGCCTCTCGAGGACTTCTACAGTGGGCGCAGCGCACCGGTGAACGAATCCCTGTTCAGATTGGCGATGGCACTGGGACTGACCGAGCACACCGGACGCGGCGTACCCACGATAACGGAGAGGTACGGTCGCGACGCCATCAGAGTGACCGACGGCTCTGTCACCGTCACCATCCCCTTCTCCTTCGAGCCTTCCTCCGTGTCCTACAGACGGAGCCTGAAAATCCGGAACGATGCGTTCGACGACAGGGAGCGCGCCGTGCTCGAATATGTGAGGGAGCACGAATCGGTCAAGATCCAGGAGATCTCGGACGCCGTCGGCGTGAGCAGCTCCGCGGTAAGCGTACGCTTGCCTCCCTCAAGAGCAAGGGCGTACTGGGGAACAGAGGAACCACCAGGAACAGCCGCTGGGTAGTCATCTGATCCGAACCGGTTCGGACTAGTCCGCGGGATCGCCTGGAGCCGGCCGTTCGACCCGCTATCCCAATTCTTAATACGCCGACCGCCATCAGCATCAGCATGGACCTTTACGACAAGGACGTTGTATCGATAAGGGACCTCACCAAGGACCAGATCATCGAGATCCTGGACCTTGCGGAGAGGATGGTCCCGTACGCGCTGGGCGAGAAGACCAAGCGCGCTCTCGACGGGAAGATACTCGGCAACCTTTTCTTCGAGCCGTCCACCCGCACCAAGCTCTCGTTCGAGAGCGCCGCCCTCAGGCTCGGCTGCGATGTGATCGACGTCTCCGAGATGTCCATGACCTCCATATCCAAGGGGGAGACCCTGGCCGATACCATCAAGATGGTCGACGCGTACTGCGACTGCATAGTCCTGCGCCACCCCTACGAGGGCGCGGCGAGGCTCGCGGCCAAGTTCTCTATCAACCCTGTCATCAACGCCGGCGACGGAGCCGGCTCCCACCCCACGCAAACGCTCCTGGACCTGTTCACCATGAGGGAGGCCAAGGGGACCCTGGAGGGACTCAACGTCGTCCTCGTCGGCGATCTGAAGTACGGCAGGACCGTCCACTCCCTGGCCGACGCCCTGACCATGTTCGGGGCCAAGCTCACGCTCGTGGCCCCCGAATCCCTGCAGATGCCGGAGGACACCATCGCCCATCTCAAGGAGAAGGGCTGCAACCCCGCCAGGACCGCATGCCTCGAGGAGGCGATCCCCAACGCGGACGTGCTGTACGTCACCAGGATCCAGAGGGAGAGGTTCCCCGATCCCGCCGAGTACAACAAGGTCGCCGGGACGTACCGCATCGACAACGCCGTCCTGCGCGAGGCGAAGAGCGACTGCATCGTGATGCATCCCCTGCCGAGGGTCGGCGAGATCGCCCCCGAGGTCGACGACACGCCTCACGCCAGGTACTTCAGGCAGGCGTTCAACGGGGTGCCCGTGAGGATGGCCCTCCTCTGCTCCATCCTCGGAGGTGATATCGAATGAGCGATGTGCCGATCAAGGAGGTCACGCTGCCTCCCATCAGGAACGGGACCGTCATCGACCACATCGCCTGCGGCCAGGCGCTGAACGTCATGAAGATCCTGAAGGTCAACTACTCCAACATCGACTCGTCCATCTCCATCGGGATGCACGTGACGTCCAGCAAGGGAGACAACTGGAAGGACATCATCAAGATCGAGGACAGAGAGCTGGATGCGAAGACCGTCGACAAGATAGCGCTCATCGCTCCGGATGCCACGATCGCCATTATCCGCGACTACTACGTGGCGGAGAAGTACCCGGTCCGCCTCGAGGACCACGTCGTCGGACTCGCGAGATGCAGCAACCCCAACTGCATAACCAACCGCGGAGAGCCCGTAGCGCCCGAGTTCACCGTCGTCGGGAGGCACCCCCCGCAGCTCAGATGCTGCTACTGCGACAGGCTGCTGACGAACATCCCCGACAACCTGCTGTGAGCCGGATGAGGGTCGTGCTCGTGACCGGCATGCCCGGAGCGGGGAAGGAGGAGCTCCTGACCGTCGCCCGGGGCCTGAGCCTCCCGTTCGTCAGGATGGGGGACCTCGTGAGGGAGGGGTATGCGGCCTCGAGGGCCGCGGACCGCGGGATGACGGTTGGCCAGTACGCCTCGTCCGAAAGGGACTCCTTCGGAAAGGGCGTCTGGGCGGAGCGCGCCGTGGCGCGCATGAGCGGGGACGTGTTCCTTGTCGACGGATGCAGGAGCCTCGACGAGGTCGGCGCCTACCGCGCCCTGGGGCTGGACGTCGTGGTCCTGGCCGTGCTGGCCTCGCCCTCTCAGCGCTACGGAAGGCTGATCGCCCGCGGAAGGGACGACGCCCCCCGCAGCATGGAGGAGTTCGAGGCGAGGGACGCCAGAGAGACCGGATGGGGCCTGGCGGAGCTCATCGCCCGGGCGGACGCCTATGTGGTCAACGACAGGGACCTGGAGACGTTCAGGCTCCGCGCCCTGGAGGCGCTGGAGGTCCTGCTTTGAGATTCACCACGGCGCGCCTGTGCGGCGGGGAGGCCCTCATGGCCGTCTCCGCCGACCCCATGGATATCGACATCCCCGCCCTGGCGGCGGATCTCGCATCGGAAGGGGTCGAGATATCGGAGAGCGACGACATGATGTGCGTGTTCCGGTGGAACGGCATGGATACCACCCTCTACCGTCAGGGGAAGGTCATGTTCTTCCCCCTAAAGGACAGGCAGCTCTGCATAAGATACGCGACAGAGCTGCTGGAGCCGCTGCAGGGCGCGGATTCCCCCGACAACAATTAATTACGGCCCTGTCTTCGCGAGTCCATGGAGACCCTGTACCTCGTCGCGGCAGTCGTCATATCGGCCGCGATGTCCGTCGAAGCGTACAAGCTGAGGCTCCTCACGAAGGACGGCGCGGTATGCTCGTTCCTCGTCGGCGCGTGCGTCGGCATATTCTCGTCGATCAACGCGTTCTTCCTCATGGCCGTCTTCACCATCGCCGGATTCTTCGCCACGATGAACGGCATTCGTCGCAAGGAGAAGGCTGGTCTGCAGGAGGGCGCGCACGGAGAGAGGACCTGGAGGAACGTGGCCGGAGTGGGGATACCACCCTGCATCGCGGCCGTCCTGTGGTGCGCGGGGATCCTGGATGCCGCACAGTTCACGGTGTTCTTCGTATCCACCATAGCCGTCGCCGGGGCAGACACCATCGCGAGCGAGATCGGGGTCCGCGACAGCCGCGTGTACCTGATAACCACGTTCGAGAGGGTGGAGCCCGGGGTGAACGGCGGCGTGTCCCTGCTCGGAACCGCCTCGTCCACCGTGGCGGCCCTCCTGATCTCCGTCCTCGGATGGTTCGTCATCCAGGAATCCCTGGACTGGCTCCTGCTCATACCGTTCGCGATGGGCGTGCTGGGCAACATCCTGGACAGCGTCTTCGGCGCCGTGCTGGAGAACAGGGGGCGCATCTCGAAGTACGCCAACAACTGCTCCACCGCGCTCATCGGCGGCTTCGTCGGCCTCCTGATCTACGCCGCCGTGTGATGCGCATGAAGGGCGCTCCGTTCGTAGTCCTGCCCATAGCGGCAGGCGCCATGTGGGGATCCGCCGGCGTCTTCGTCAGGATGCTCGCGGATGCCGACATGGACCCGTTCACCATAGTCCTCTCGCGCCTGGCGCTCGGGATGCTCATGGTACTCGCCCTCATCCTCGTCAAGGACCGCTCCATGCTGCGCATACGCAGGGAGGACATCCCTCTGATGATCGTATGCGCCCTGTCCCTTGCAGGCCTTAACGTCCTGTACACCGTATCGGCGCAGCATGCGACGCTGTCCCTGGCGGCCGTCCTGATCGGCATGTCCCCCGTATTCATGGTCGTAATGGCCAGAGCCGCGTTCGGCGAGAGGATCACCCGGAGGAAGAGCATCTGCATACTCGCCGCTGCCGCCGGATGCGTTATGGTCAGCGGCGTCCTCGAGGGATCGCAAGAGGCATCCGCCGTCGGGATAGCCGCGGGACTGACCTCCGCGTTCTGCTATGCGCTCTTCGGTCTCCTGTCGAAGAAGGCATCCTCGAACGGCTATACGACGTTCACGACACTGTTCTGGTCCATGCTCGTCGCAACCCTGGTGCTTCTGCCTCTGTCGGACCCGGGATCCATGATGGCTTATGCCTGCGAAGGGGTCCCTGAAACCCTCACCCTGATCCTCCATGGTGCGGTATGCTCCTTCCTCCCCAACCTCCTCTACACGACCGCGTTCACCCGCCTGGATGCGGGAACGGTATCCACCCTGGCGGCGACGGGAGAGCCTGTGACGGCCGCGGTGTTCGGATCGGCGATGTATTCGGAGACGCCTTCGCCGATCATGATCGTCGGAATGATTCTGACCCTCGCTGCAATGGCGGTCATGTGTCGTCAGAACGAGAAGAAAGACCTTGCGAATTCGTCCGAACGAGACATCCGAACACATCGGAAAGATCTAGATGCATGAATCGGAACACTTACGCGGATTGTATCCGCAGGTAATGTATCGGAATGACGAAGGCACAGTGCCACCGGATTGCAGCCCAGTGGCACTGCGGGAGGTAAAGCATGTAGCCTGCACTACCCTCGAGTAGCAAAAACAGTACCTGTCTTCTGGCATTCAGCACAGGATTTCGGTCCTAGCGCCAATTCAGAAGACTGCTGTCTAAGCAACAGGCAACCGCTTTAGATGATTATCTCTGTCAAGAGATAAAAACATTTGCAGACGTTACGTTCTATCCCCATCACCCTCCTGATCATCGTCTCCGGATCGAATGCGAGCACGATCCGGCTGCATCCGCTGGTGTCATCCATACGGCTCCTGTTGTTCGAGATGCGGCCCACCTCCTGATTCCGACGATCGCAGGTGACACTGTGCTTCTTCAATACCCATTCGTGCCAATCCCACGTCATGTACAGCTTGAACGATGCGGGATTTATCCGGTAGAAATCGATGATACTCTGTTCCTGGTAGGTAGGTGTGTGCCGTCTTCAACCCTCAAAGCTAAAGAGCGCCTACATCCCTGGCATTACCGCCCTGATCATGTCTTCCAAGATACGACTCACTTCAAAGATTCGAACAATTGCAGGCGATACATGCACCTTCGATTACCCGTCCGTGCCGATTCCGCGTTAGATACAACTGGAACAATGCGGGATTCATCCTCTGGAGGTCGATGAGATCTGATCCTGATGACACGGTATGCATGCCGGTCTTCAACCCTCAAATCTAAGAGGATATGCAATTCGAACCTACCGATTCCGTTGTACATATCCGCGGATCCGACGATTCCTTCTATTGCACTTTGCTTCATTCGACCGTAAACCGTAAAGAACCTTCTGGCAGAATCGATATCGTAGTTAATTATATATACTAGATAGAAATGAGGAGTCTTGGTAAGACGGCCATAGCGGCGGGGTCACACCCGGTCCCATTCCGAACCCGGAAGTAAAGTCCGCCCGCGTACCTGTCTGTACTGTAGTGCGCAAGCCTACGGGAACTCAGGCACGCTGTCTACCGCTTTTCCATCATATCCGTTCAGCGGTAGCTGTACCAGATTCTCACGGACAGGATTACACGGATCCTGCTGTATACCGAAATTCCTGATGTGGGTATTCTGAATAGCTCAAAACCCCGAAAAACTCGATGACCCCTTTATAACCAAAATGATACTGGCAGTCTACTTTTATATACGATTACCCACATACATATTGTGGGTATATCTCAGATGGGCAGACCGAAGAAAGACGAGCTGAAGAGGGAGATCCGCGAGAGGAATGGGATATTCTACGCCTACACCTCTACATCCGAGATGGTGAACGGCAGGAAAATCACGAAGACCACCTACGAAGGCATATGGGATCCGGTCACCGAAACAGTGAAGCCCAAGAAACCGCGCGGGAAGTACAGATCCAGGGGGGAGATCGCCGAAGTGCGCAGAGAGATGAGCATCAAGGAGCTCGTCGACGGTCTCGAAACCAAGGAGTACGGCTCCGTCTGTCTGCTCGATCGGATCCAGCACAGGTCGCGTCTGGGACGCGACCTCTGGGCCGCCTTCGGGGAGGCGTCGAGGGGGATCCTCGGCACAGCGATGGCCCTGTGCGTCCACAGAGGCTCGTTCATGGATATCGAGGATACCATGGATCGCAGCATGATCCGCGAAGTCTACGGCCTCAAGGGGGACTACTCATCCCAGGAGATGTCGGAGTTCACCCGCGACATAGGGCTCAGCACGGACAACATGGATACGTTCTTCGGATTGAGGATCCGGGCCTGCAACGACGTCGTATCATGGGATTCGACGACCATCGGCACCTGGGCCGAGGACAACGGATACGCCGACTATGTGAAGAACAACAAGGACGGCGAGGACATTCCGCAGGTGAAGAAGGCGTTCGCATCGAACGAGAGGGGAGTGCCCGTGATGTTCGAGATGTATCCGGGAACCATGTCCGACACGGCTACGATGAGGTGCTTCGTGGATCGGGTCCTGAGATACGGATCCAAGGACCTCGTCTTCGTGATGGACAGGGGATACGAATCGGGATCCAACATAAGGTATCTGGAATCCCGCGGCGTCAGATACGTCTTCCCGGCCAAGATCATGGACAAGGCGATCAGATCCCTGCTGTCGGACTTCAAGAAGCCTCTGATGAAGCCGATGATCTTCAACGGTCACGCATATGATGTCTGGGAGACGAGGCTCGGTCTCGTGGAGGGCTGCGGCAGACAGGCGGACGGCGGCAGGCCTTGGCACTTCGTCAGGCTGGAGGACGGAGGCGGGTCCGAAGCGGACCCGCACGGTCAGGGGATCGAGGTCAAGGCGTTCGTCTGCTTCGACACCAAGAAGCGGTCCGATGAGATCCAGAGCTTCCGTCTGATGATCGAGGACATATCGGAGCGCCTGAGGAGGGTGGACGACCCGGACCCGATGGAGAGGTTCAGGAGCATCGCCGGAAAGGCGGCCAGATACTTCGATGCGAAGCCCGATGGACGGAGACTCGATTTCAAGACGAGGAAGAACGCCCTCAGCTTCAGGGAGAACCGCGCCGGCACGTTCATCATGCTGACCAGCAGGGGCATGTCATGGGAGACGATGATGTCGTCTTACGATGCGAGAAGGCTGGTGGAGCAGAACTTCGACATGGACAAGACGCTGTTCGGGAGATTCGGGACGAGCGATCCCGTCACCATAGCCGGGAGGGAATTCATCAGGTTCGTGTCCCTCATCTTGAGGTGCGAGATCGCGGCCGCTCTGCGCGAGCACGGTCGCGGCGACTCGGTCGACGGCGTCCTCAATTCCATGGCCGCGATCGCGGCCATGGGCAGAGGAGAGGAATGGTTCGTCAAGAACGTCTGCAAGAAGCACAGGGACCTGCTTCTCGATCTCGACATGGACTTTCCTGAAGATATCCGGACATCTCAAGGCATATGCACTCCGGAGGAGATCGAAGAGCTGGAAGATAGTCTTCCGGTGTGAATACCCACATCAGGAATTTCGGCTGTATAGAGAACCGGGCATACGCCCGGAAATTGTTTCAGAACGGCATAACTTCCTCGCCGTACTGCTCGGCAAGGACCTCTGCGAAGGCCGTGTACATCGCGGACAGGCCGCAGAACACACCTACTGCACCGGCGACAACGGTCAGGAAATCGGAACCTGAGAGATCCGCGACCGCCAGAAGCATGAACGTCAACGCAAGGGTGGAGAACACGACCTTGGACGATGTGCGCCCCCTCAATGTTCCGATGAACAGGAACACGGTCAAGATGCCCCATAGCAGGCAGAACACGCCCATCGTATCGGCGCACGATCCGAATCCCATGATATCGGTCTTGATACCGGCGAACACCAGCCAAAACGCTCCGTAGAGGGTGAACGCCACGGTTCCAAAGGTGTTCCCGTTCCTGTACTCCATCACCCCTGCGAGGATCTGAACAAGTCCGCCGCAGAACACCCCCATCATCAGGGTGACACCGTCCAAAGGGAGGATGTCGGCGTTGTGCAGCGACAGGAGAACGGTCGTCATACCGAATCCCAGGAGCCCCAGAGGAGCTGGATTGGACGATCTGGTCGGCTTAATCGATTCGTCGGCCATACTGTCCGATTCCCGATGAGATATATAACGATATCAATCGTCGAATACAATTGTCGTCTATCAACGACCATAGATGGACACGGCGCATCCGACTCAATAGAAAGATTAAGATACTACCTGGACATCAGCGGTCTTGGTAAGACGGCCATAGCGGCGGGGTCACACCCGGTCCCATTCCGAACCCGGAAGTAAAGTCCGCCCGCGTACCTGTCTGTACTGTAGTGCGCAAGCCTACGGGAACTCAGGCACGCTGTCTACCGCTTTTCCATCATATCCGTTCAGCGATAGCTATACCGGATCATCATCGCATCCAGCTTATGACAGCAGTCCGCAACGAGGGATCCGTACGGCGGAAGCAAATCGGCAAAAATGAAGGGGGCCGGAGCCCCCTGAACGCGTTTACATCTCGCTCAGTCTGATGAGCTTGTCCCAGCGCCTGTCGACCTCGGCCTGGCACGCCTCGGCGACGGGGGCCCACTTCTCGGAGAGGAGATGCTTGTACCTCCCCTGGGATGAGAACCAGTCGGTTAGGGGCTTCTTCTCCATCTTGCCGGAGGCGATCCTGGCGCTCTCGCCGGTCAGGATGTACTTCCCGTCGACTACCTCGAACAGGGGCCAAACGCAGGTCTCCACGGCGAGCTTCGCCATGTCGATGGTCTGATCGGAGGGGAACCTCCATCCCCTGGGACAGGGAGATATGGCGTTGATGAACGACGGCCCGTCGGCCTCGAGGGCCTTGGAGGACTTGGTCACGGTGTCCCTCCAGTTGTGAGGAGAGACCTGGGCCACATACGGGATGTTGTGGGCGACCATGATGGCGGTCATGTCCTTGGAGAACTCCTTCTTCCCGGCCTGGATGGACCCGACCCAGGATGTGGTGGTCGAGGCGCCCATGGTGGTGGCGGAGGACCTCTGGATGCCCGTGTTCATGTACGCCTCGTTGTTCAGGCACACGAACAGCATGCGGTGCCCCCTCTCCATGGCTCCGGAAAGGGCCTGCAGCCCGATGTCGTACGTCGCACCGTCGCCGGCGAAGTTCACGAACTTGATGTCCTCGGGGACCTTGCCCTTCTTCTTCAGAGCCTGGTAGGCGGTCTCGAGACCGGCGCAGGTGGCCGCTCCGTTCCCGAACGCCGTATGGATGTACGGGACGTTCCAGGATGTGAACGGGAACACCGTGGTAGACACCTCGAGGCATCCGGTGGACAGGGACACGCAGACCTCGTCCGTGGTGCCCATCAGGACCTGCTTCGCGATTATGGACTCCGCGCAGCCCGCGCAGAGCCTGTGGCCGCTGGCCAGCCTGACCGGCAGCTTGTTGAGCTCCTTGAGAGACAGAGACGTCATACCTTCACCCCCAGATACGTGATGCGCTGGGCATCGCCCCTGGCGACGCCCTCCATCGTCTTCTTGAACCCTGCCACGGTGGCATCCGCGCCTCCGAGCCCGTAGACCACGTTGTAGACCGCGGGCATGTCCTTGTTGAGGGTGCAGGCGGTTACGACCTCGGGGAACATGGGCCCGTAGGCTCCGATGCTCAGGTGCTTGTCGAATACGACGACCGCCTTCTTCCCGTCGAGGATCGCCGCGAGGGCCTCCTCGGGCCAGGGCCTGTAGACGTGGGGCATGCAGGCGCCGGCCTTTATGCCGGCCTCCCTGAGCTCATCCACGGCCTCCTTCATGGTTCCGAACGAGGACCCGAGAATGACGGCGACGTACTCGGCGTCGTCGCACCTGTACTCGTCTATCAGGTGGTACTGCCTGCCAGTGAGCCTGGCGAAGTCGTCGAAGACCTCCTCCGCGACGGTCAGCGCCCTCTTCATGGCCTCCTCGGACTGCACCTTGTGGGGGTAGTAGAAGTCCGGTCCGTCCATGTTCCCGTGGGAGACGGGATGCTTGACATCGAGGAGCGGATAGAGGGGCTCGTACTCCCCTACGAACGCCTTGACGTCGGCGGTGTCGAGAGGGGTCATCCTCTCGATGGCATGGGTCAGGATGAATCCGTCCAGATTGACCATGGCGGGCAGCTGGACATCGTGGTGCTCGGCGATCCTGGGTGCCATGATGGAATTGTCGTAGGCCTGCTGGACGTTCTCGGAGAAGAGCTGGATCCAGCCGGTGTCGCGGGCGGACATGGCGTCGCCATGGTCGTTGTTGATGTTGATGGGTCCGCTCACGGTCCTGTTGGCGACCGCCATGATCAGCGGAGTGCGCATGGAGGCGGTGATGGGGAGCATCTCCCACATGTAGGCCAGCCCCTGAGAGGCGGTGGCAGTGAACGTCCTGGCGCCTGCGGAGCAGGACGAGGTGCACAGGGTCAGCGCGGAGTGCTCGGACTCCACGCACACGAACTCCGTGGTTACCTCCCCGTTGGCCACGTACTCGGCGAATTTCTCGACGATGATGGTCTGGGGGGTGATGGGGTATGCGGCGCAGACATCGGGATCGATCTGCCTCCAGGCGAGAGCGACCGCGTTGTCCCCGTTGATGGCGATATCCTTGGTCATCTTCACTCCTCCTTCATGGTGATAGCGTCCCTGGGGCAGACGCGGGCGCAGATCCCGCAGCCCTTGCAGTGCGTGAGCTTGAATCCCGACATCATGTCGTCGCGGAAGACGACGCTGTTGTCAGGGCAGTATATCCAGCACGTGTAGCAGTCTATGCACTTGTCCTGGTCGACGACGGGCACGTAGCTGCGCCAGTCGCCCGTCATGAAGTTCTCGGAGCAGCCGGGCTTGATTATCCTGCCGCCGAGAACGAGGTCCTTCGGATTGGCCATCGCCATGTCACTGCACCTCCGCGTATCCCCGCTTGAGAGCGGAGAGGTTCTTCACGATCACCTTGTCCGAGAGCTTCCCGGTGAACTTGTTGGTGATCTGGTCCTCGAGCATGTCGTAGGACACTATGGGATTGCACTTGATGAGCGCACCGAGCATGATCGTGTTGACCATGGGCCTGCCGATCTCCTCGAGCGCGATCCTCGTCGCATCCAGGGTGTGGCACTCGATGTCGGTGCCCAGGGCCTCCTGGAGCTCTGCGGGGGATCCGGCGTAGTTCGCCACGACCATCGACGTCTTCTTGACGCCCCTGGTGGCGTCCACCTTCCCGACGAGCGTGCCGTCCATGATGACGACGATGTCGGGCTCGTAGACCTGGCTGTGGACCCTTACGGGTACGTCGGATATCCTGGTGAACCCCCTGATCGGCGCCCCCATCCTCTCCGGACCGAACTCGGGGAACGCCTTCACGTACATCCCCGACTCGATGGCGGTCTCGGCCAGGATCTCGTTCGCCGTGACGAGCCCCTGTCCTCCCCTCCCGTGCCAACATAATTCCATGTGCATTGGTACCACTGAACGTCCGTATGGAGCGTTAATTTTAAACCTTTGGCTGTTAGCGTCGCCCAGATTGACGCTAGGAGAAGATTATCGACTGTTTTTCTACGATTATCGAATAATTACTTCGATTATCGTTAAATCAACCCGTATAACTGCGTATGGCACCGCGGGAAACGACGGTGTACGCTGCGCCGCAGGGCCCCGCGGAGGCCCCGGCGCCTCCCCCTATAGAGAAACCATTTAGAAGGACGACGACTACGGAGGAGCGTTCAAGGGGGCACCGGTGCCCGCCTAAACCGCTTCAAGGAACAGGAGAGTTCTGATGGACAGAAAGATCGTGGATGCGAACGAACTGCATGTCGACGACGTCCCCATTGTGGGCGGTAAGGGCGCGAACCTGGGCGAGCTCACGAACGCCGGGTTCCCGGTGCCGGAGGCCTTCGTGCTCACCACGGAGTCCTACGACTACTTCGTGAGGAGCGGCGACCTCATGCCGAAGGTGGAGGCCGAACTTGAGGGCATCGACAGGAGCTCGGACGACAGCCTCGCCGCTGCATCGGCCAGGATCAGGGAGCTGTTCGAGACCTGCGCCATCCCCGACGACCTCAAGAAGGAGATCAAGGCCAGGTACAGGCTCCTCGTCCCCAAGGGCACGAAGGGGTTCGTGGCCGTCAGGTCCAGCGCCACCGCCGAGGACCTCCCCGACGCCAGCTTCGCCGGCCAGCAGGAGACCTACCTCAACGTGAAGGACGAGGACGACCTCTACGACAAGATCA
>CAYUPU010000032.1:0-19949 GCA_964445265.1 uncultured Methanomassiliicoccales archaeon | reverse complement strand
TTCTTTAAATACAGAGCAGAATCCAGTGATGTCACTCCGTCACTGGATATTCAAACTCAGAGATCCAGGGACATGCCCGCATAGAGGTCCTTGACCCCGTTGAGGCCGAAGCGGATCCTCAGATCCGTCATCCCCTCCCTGCCCGTGCAGTGGTTCAGATACAGAGCCTCCACGGAATGCGCCTCGAACTGATCGGCGAACTGGAACGCGATGGGGCGCCTGCGGGACCTGCTATACCCTTCGAGCTGCACGGATCCGATAAAGACCCTGGGCTCCCTCGAGAACCTCTCGCGCACGGCATCGAGCGCTATTCCAGGGCCGGCATGGCCCCTTCCGCTGACGATCGTCAGCCTCCTGCCCTCCACCGCCAAGAAGGATTCCATGTATCCGTCCGGGGCGACCAGACGGGGTGTCGTCCACACCTTCGGAGCCACCTCCGTCCATCCGTCCAGGTCGTGCATGACCGCCCTGGCTCTGGCCTCTTCGGACAGCCCTACGCTGCTGGATAGCAGGCCCCTCCTGCCGTCGTACAGCCCCGCCGGTGCATAGACGTCGACCGGACCGGACCTCTCGTTGAGCAGACCCTCCAGAGCGCGGCTGTTGTCTGGAACCCCTTGGGACACGACGACAGCGTCTATCGAGTCGGGCGCTATATCCAGCTGCTCCATGTTATGGAGGAGGTACCTGTCGCGCAGACCCGTGTCGAACATGACCCTCCTGCCGTCCGATTCAATAAGAAAGGACGTTCCCTTGGCTCCGATCAGCGGCGTATTGACCACCGATCCCTCGTCATAGAGGCAAATCAGCTTGATCATCGATTCATCTCCTGTACAGCGATTCGGGTATGTCCCCGCAAATCCTGTGGATGCTCTCCGTCGGCACCTCACCGTTGGCTAGCCATGCCCTGACCCTCTTGGGGACCGTGACGACCGACATGATAGCGCCCGGCTTCGATGGATCGTCTATGTAGTCGGTCTCAATCATGAAACGGTCGGTCCCCTTGGACAAGGCCTCCCTGATGTTGGCCCTGGATGCGGGCATAGATGGCATGACGCCGCAGGTCTCCTCCGGCGTCACCATCGGAGGGGACGAGTGCTTCACAACCAGACCCCTATCTAGACCGGCCCGGTCTGCGATATCCGCCAGGCTGCGGTCTGTATCGCCGTCGGACTCACAGTGTATTATGACGGGCACGTCCAGCTCCTTGGCCAGCTCCATCCCCCGGAGAAGGATCCTGTTAGATGCGTCCCAGACATCCTGAGACACCGGGAAATGGGGCCTGCCGACCTCCCCTATGGCCACGGCCCGGCCCTCGCGTATGTCGCGCGCGGCATCCTCCATGCCCCGGATCATCATATCCTCCGCCCTCTCCAGCCCGAACTGCTCGGCCAGCGGCACAATGAGGACGGGATAGGGGCCGACCGCGATATTGATCTCGAGGCCCGTCTCCGCCCTCGCCCTGTCCGCGAGGGAATAGGTTATCCTGTACGACTCCGCGAAATCCGTGCCCGAACGTATCGGCACCTCGGCATATGGAAGCGTGACCAGGGTCAACCCGGTTCCACCCATGGCCTCGTACTCCTTCAGAGCCTCCACATTCCTTCCGGATGGGGACACGTGGATGTGGTTGTCGTAGACAGGGACCTTCTCGGCCATGGAGCACCCGATTCCGTTCCAGATGATAAGATGAGTTGCCCGCGCAACGGAGGATCCCCCGGGGAATCCCCAAGAAAGGGACGGTTGCTCCGCCTCGCTTCTTAAATAGGACCGCCTGCAATGGTTCACAGCAATGGACCAGAACTCCCGCTTCATGCTGAAGGTCTTCAAGAGGTACTACCGGACCTCCGCACCGATAGTGCCAGACAGATTCGCGCGCAGGGAATTCGGATTCATGTTCTTTGACAGGAACTACGTCCAGAGGCACCTGTCCTTCTCCACGCCGGACGAACTCCGCAGATACATGCAGGGGAACGTACCAGCCCACAGCTACTTCTCCACATCGTACTATCGCAGACCGGCGGAGCCGGTCATGGATGACAAGCAGTGGCTAGGAGCCGAGCTCATATTCGATCTCGACGCGGACCATCTGGAAGGCGCCCAAAACATGACCTACTCCGAGATGATGTTGCAGATACGCTCGGAGATGATCCATCTGGTGGACTCGTTCCTGCTCGACGACCTCGGATTCTCCGAGGACCAGGTCCATATAGACTTCTCCGGCGGCAGAGGGTACCACGCCCATGTTCGCACCCCTGACGTCATGGAGCTCGGCACCCATGAACGCAGGGAGCTAGTGGACTACATAACGGGATCAGGACTGGACATAGACTGGGTGTTCCCGGTGAATCGTGTGGCGACCTCCCGCGTCGTAACGGGTGCGGGAAGCCGCATCAACGTCGCGAAAGACCGCCTCATACCTCCGCCCGAGGCCGGCGGATGGAAGAAGAGGATGCGCATCGGTCTCATGGATGTGGTCAACACTTTCTGCGACACCGATACCAAGGTCATAAAGAGGGAGTATCCCAGCATAAAGGGAAGCGACAACAAGACTGTCCTCAACGCACAGGACGAGCTGAGGAAATCTAGGACCGTGCTGTTCGAGAAGAACAACATGGCCGTGCTCTCCACCTCCGTGCAGAACATGCTAGTCAAAATCATGAAAGAGGATATGGCCCATCGCCTGTCCGGAGAGGTCGACGAGCCCGTCACGGCCGACATCAAGAGACTGATACGCCTCCAGGGGTCCGTACATGGGAAGAGCGGACTCGTGGTGACGCCGATGACACGGGACGAGCTCACCGACTTCGATCCGCTGCAAATGGCCGTACCAGATGCATACACCGACGATCCGGTCAAAATCACAATGAGGAGAGCGGCGAAGCTCGACATGAAGGGCGAGCACTTCTCCCTGGAGGGCGAGACCGAGGTACCGGAGTTCGCGGCCGTGTTCCTGGTCGGAAGGAAGATGGCCGACATAGGCTTCGCATCCGAAGCGGACGCATCGAACAAGCTTTTCCGATGATCTGGCACATTACATCTCATACCCGGTTGCGCATGACGATTCCCTTCCTTTTATTATGCGCGTGTGCGAATGCTTTATTAAGGAGGCTGGGATGGGGAGCGCCAGGTAATCGCAATGAAAGCATTCCGTGTCACTGGATCCTACGCAGACGTCAGGCAGGTCAGGCAGCCGTTCAGCATCGAGATGGCCGCCGAGGACGAGGCCGCCGTCAGGGAGAAGGCCCTCTCCACGATCGGCAGCAAGCACAAGCTGAAGAGGTGGCAGATCGACATCACCGATGTCTCCGAGATGGCCGCCGCCGACGTCACCAACCACGTCGTGAAATACCAGATCGGTGAGTGAATTGAACGACGACGAGCTTCGTCAGGCGATGTCCCTGATGGAGGCCTACAGGGCCAGGGTCGAAGCCATGACCCGCCAGGTCCAGATCCTCCGCGCCTCCCTCGACGAGGTCTCGCTCGCCCTCGACGCGGTCAAGGCGTTCAAGGACGCGAAGGTCGGCGACGAAATCATGGTGCCCGTCGGCGCCTCCTGCTACATCCCTGTGCAGGTCACCGGCAACAGGACGGTCGTCACGGGAATCGGATCGGGAATCTCTGTACAGAAGACCTCCGATGAGTCCATCGAGTATCTCGAAAGCAATGCGTTCGAGATCTCCGAGGCCCTGAAGAAGTCTGTGTCCACCCTGGACGAGCTCCAGAGAAACCTCTCCACGATGAACGACACCGTGCAGAGCGAGTACAGGGCGAGACAGCAGCAGGCCGGAACAGCCGACAGATTCTGAGGTGGCGAGCATGTTCGAGTCTCTCAAAACGAAGATGAAGAGCCTCTTCTCGAAGGGCAAGAACCTGAAGGAGGAAGAGATCTACAGATCGGAGGAGACCGAACAGCCCATCGCGCCACAGGCGCCTCCCACCGAGCCTCAGAAGACCGCAGAAGCGATTGAAACGACACCCGCCCCTCCGATCACACCGGCCGCGAGTGCCGAGGCTCCTGCTCCGGAGCCTCCGAAGGAGGAGCCCAAGCTCTCCCGGAAGGAGATGCTGAAGCTCAAAAAACACAGCAAGGAGCCCAAGCACATCGCGCCCGCCGACCCGTCGTCCCTCGTGGGCGACTCGGGAAAGAGGATCAAGGAGGATCCGCTGAACGAGATCCTCGATGAGCTGGAGATAATTCTGCTGGAAGCGGATGTGGCGTACCCTGTCGCAGAAGAAATCAAGGGCGGCGTACGCGAGAACCTTGTGGGCAGGAAGTACGACCGCTCATATACGCTCGACCAGGTGGTTGAACAGGCCGTCAAAGGCGCGGTCAGGGACGTGCTCAAGATAAACGAGTTCGATTTCGACGGATGGCTCGCCGATCAGGAGAAGCCCGCCGTCATAATGTTCGTAGGCATCAACGGTACCGGCAAGACCACCGCCATAGCGAAGATAGCCAACCGCATCATGAAGAACGGAGAGACCGTCGTCCTCGCGGCATGCGATACGTTCAGGGCCGGCGCCATCGAACAGCTAACATACCATTCCGAAAAGCTCGGGTGCAAGATAGTGAAACAGGACCATGACGCCGATCCGTCGGCCGTGGCGTTCGATGCCATAGAGCATGCGAAATCCAAGCACAAGGACGTAGTCCTCATAGATACCGCCGGGAGGATGCAGACCAACAACAATCTCATAGAGGAGATGAAGAAAATCGTGAGGGTCGCCAAGCCCGACCTGAAGGTCTTTGTCGGCGATTCCCTCGCGGGAAACGATGCGATAGAACAGGCCAAGGTCTTCGATCAGGCGGTCGGCATAGACGCCATCATCCTCACGAAGATAGATACCGATGCCAAAGGCGGCGCCGCACTATCCATAGCCCATACTATCAACAAGCCCATCGCCTTCGTCTGCAACGGACAGGGCTACGACGACATCGTGAAGTTCAACACGGACTGGATGATCGATCGCCTGTTCGATGAGGAATGATCATCCCTGCAGACAGAGCCTGTGGATCAGGGTGGCGTAGACCTTCGCATCGATCACGATGTTCTTTACAGGGACATGCTCATTGGGAGCATGAAGGGTTCCTCCCCCATACTGCCATACATATGCATCGAACCCCTTCTGACGGAAGAAGTTGGCGCACGTCCCGCCGCCTATCCCCACTCCTCTGGGCTCCACGCCGAGAACGGAGCGTATGGCATCCGCAAGCTCCCTGAACGCGGGCGTATCGACCGAAGACGGCCTGCCGGCATCCTGCCTCCCGACCACCTCCACTTCAATAGTAGCCCCGCTGTCCCTCGCATAGCACCCGGCGATGTCCCTGGCCAGGCGGATAACATCGTCCGCATCGTACCTGGGCAGCAGACGGATATCCATGTAGAACTCGTCATGACCGGGTATGATATTCACACCATCCACCGTTGCAGGCCTCTTCGTGGGTTCGAACGTCGATGTCCCGCCGCCGAAGAACGGATCGCAATCCGGGAAGCGCTCAGGGAACGTCTCCAGGAGATCGGTCAGAAGCATCGTGGACACCCTGTACGCGTTTATGCCCTCCTCGGGAGTAGAGCCGTGCGTGGTCCTGCCCTCTATCACGAAATGGAGCCACAGCGACGTCTTCTCCCCCACCTCGATCTCGGTGCCATCCTCCGAGCAGCTGTCGGGAACCATTATGATATCGTCCTTCGAAAAGCACCCGATATCAAGCAGATGACGTATCCCCTTGACGGATCCCGTCTCCTCATCCGCTACATACGCTATGCCTATGGAATGCCCCTGGAGATCCTGATCCAGAAAAGGCTTCGATGCGAACATCGAGGATACCACCGATTGTCCGTTGTCCTCCGTTCCCCTCCCGTATATGCTGCCGTCCCTCAGCGTACCCTCGAAAGGAGGGGAGTCCCATGATGCAGGATCCCCGGTCGGAACCACGTCCATATGAGCCACGATCCACAGCGTCCCCTTCTTCCGTCCCTGCTTCCTGGCGAGAATGTTGCATCTCATGACGGACGGATCGGCATCATCCGGAACATCTATGCGCCTGATCTCATCGAATCCGGTCAGCCTCTCCTGAAGGAAATCGGCCTTCTCCTTCTCGCCTCTGCCCCCGTTCACAGGCGCCAAGGCGGGATGGGATATCATGCCTATCATGGCGGACACCATCTGATCGATGCTGCCGTCGATCTCCCGGAGAACGGACTCGAGGGACTTCATAGATGAACGGAATAGATCGGAGATAGAAATCCGTGTCCATGACCATAGTGGATGGAATAGAAGGGGTTTGGTAAAGGATTTGGATGAGACGCATCACTCGCGCCTGACTATCATCGTGACAGCGTTCCCGCCGCCCAGGCACAGGGTTGCGAGACCGACATCCTTGCTCCTGTCGTGAAGGGCATGGACCAGGGATGTCAGGACACGCGCGCCGGAGCATCCTATAGGATGGCCCAGAGCTATCGCCCCGCCGTTGACATTGAACTTCTCGTCAGGAACTCCGAGATCCTTCTGAACAGCACAGGATGCGGACGCGAAAGCCTCGTTGTGCTCGAACAGGTCTATGTCATCTATGGTCATGCCGGCCTTCTCCATAACGTACCTAGATGTGGGGATGGGCGCCTCCATTATGTACTCGGGCTTCACCCCTCTCTCACCGTAGGCGACCACGGAGGCCAGGGGCTTGCAGCCGTGCTCTTCGGCCCACTTCCTGGAAGTGATGATGAGCGCGGATGCACCATCGCTGATCTGGGACGAGTTCGCGGCGGTGACTATGCCGTCCTTCTTGAAGACGGGCTTGAGCTTCGCGAGGGTCTCCATGGTGCTGTCCTCCCTTATGCCCTCATCGTTCTCCACGACAATATCGCCCTTCTTAGAATGGATGGTCACGGGAACGATCTCCTTCTTGAACCTTCCCGACTTCTGAGCGGCAGCGGCCTTCTGATGGGACATGAAAGACATCCTGTCCGCATCCTCCCTTGTGACATCGAACCTCTCCGCGACGATCTCGGCGGTCATCCCCATATGCTGATCGTTGAATATGTCCCACAATCCGTCATGGACCATGGAGTCCACAACGGTCTGATCGTTCATCCTGTACCCCCACCTGGCGCCAGGCATGAGATAGGGCGTGTTGGACATGCTCTCCATGCCTCCGACCACGAGGGCCTGATACTCGCCGGCCTTGATCGCATCGCTCGCGAGCATGGCCGCCTTGAGTCCGGAGCCGCAGACGTCATTGACCGTGAACGATCCTATCTCCACCGGAAGACCGCCGTGCACAGCGGCCTGCCTGGCAGGATTCTGGCCGAGACCCGCGCTGAGGACGTTTCCCATTATGCATTCCTGGATATCCTCGGGAGCAACGTCTGCACGGCTGACAGCCTCCTTCACGACCATGGCGCCGAGATCCGTGGCCTTGAATCCTGCAAGAGCCTTGCCGTACTTTCCGATAGGCGTCCTCACTGCACTGATAATGACTGCTTCATCCATGGGGTCATCCCTCTTTCTGAAGGCTCATCCCAGCACATTATAAAACAATGTCGTTCATCGTGTACGACCATTGACGAACTCTACAGGCTGTACAAGACCCATGCGCTTCAAAGGCTTGGACAGATGACGGCGAGCCGCCGTGGGAGGCTCGTACCATCCTGGAACGACCTGTCTGCGGATATCTGCGAACACCGGATCCGAAGAACGCGTCCTGCACCTCTTGCATTTGAAAACAGCGCCCTTGCCTGTGGACTTCATGGTACGGGAACATGCAGGGCATATGGGATTAGACACCTTACGGAGATCCCTAACGACGGATACGACATGAATCTTCTCCAGATTCAGTGTCCTGGGCTCATCCCGCAGCTCCCCTGCGATCTCGACAACATCCCCTGGAACGAGCCACTCCACCATGAAGCGGAACTCCTTGGACGGTTCATACGCGGCGCACTGGATTGTCCCGAACCTCGTGGCAACATCGATGATGACGTGCCCCCCTTCCAGATTCCTAGCACGGGAGGATACATTACCAGCTATGATATAGGAGCTGTTCGGAACGAGTTCACGGGGACTGTGGATAAGATGATCGTCGGTGCCCTGATTGGTCAGGAAGACCATCCACCTCTCCACAGGCTCAGTAACTATGGATGCGGACGCCGCGATGAGATCAGTCTCGGAATCACCCCTCAGACCGTACATTACAGGACAGGGCGTCGAAGGGACCATAGCGACCTTGTCGAAGCGATCCTCGTACGAATTGAATGTTGTAGGGAAGGAATGATCCATGCATCTGATGCTGTCGGGATCGAACACACGCTCCGTACCCCATCTGTCCTCCGGACGATAGGTCAGGAGCTCGAATGTGGAGTCTGAGGGCCTCCAGGCCATCGCGCACGTGCATCCTATGAGACCGCGTCCGCATCCGATCGTGTAGACCATGCCGCCTATCCTCGCGATCTCCGGATCGACGATGCTGCGGCTCATAATCGTTCTGACGCCCCTCCAGTAGAACGATTGCGACGGCTTCACACGAGATATGAGGAGACCTGGATCGGAATCCGCCTCGTGATATCTCTGCATCAGAGGCGCTATCCTTCTCCTCAGCATATCGGGATCGGGCTCCCAGGAGCTGCAACGATCGTAGCAGAACACCCTACGGTCCCCTATCATCCCTATGAACCTCTTCTCTCCGAGACCGTGACCGAACCTCATGACCAGGGCCCCATTTCCACGGGTCTTCCACGGAGTGGCAGGATTTAGACGGACGAGACGCGGATTACCTATGAGATCCAGATCATAGAGCTCTTCGACGATCTTCGTTGCCAGGAAGGTCGTGCAGTTTCCTTTCATGGAATCCGTGTCATCGACCGCTACGTACATCTGGACACCTCATCGTGCAGGTCCGATAAACCCTCATCGCCCATCGTACGGGATCAGACGGGAGACGAAGAAGATGGTACGGTCCTGAGAGAAGGATCCGATTACACCATAATGACCCATCTCCTTAGGAACATCCGTCGAATAGCACCTGATGCTCGATTCCTCCGTCTCGAGATAGAAGGTGCATCCTCCGGATCCGGACTTCACATCTCTCACTATCCCCGACATATCCGCTTCGATGCTCGCAGAATTCGAGAATACCGCGAATACGGATGTGACCAATACCACAGCCACGCCCAATGCAACATACCTGTCATGGAACATGGACATGATTCCATACAAATCGGAATATAATATCGACGGCGCCGTTCCAAAACGACGGCGCCTGAGATGTTTGTACGGGAGCATAACCCCCCCACCCCTTCATTTCCACTGGAACCGGAAAAAGAGGTCGTGGATAATCCTCAGAGAGCCGCTATAGCATAGAGGATACCGACGAAAACAGCGATTCCAAGCACGCATGCACCGATAACAAGCCATCCTTTCATTGTGAATGCTCCTTTTTCAATTGAAGCATGAATCGGATTCCGATATAAAATCAGAACAGAAGAGAGATTCTCTGAGAAAGAGAAAAAGAAAAGGATTTCCAGTGGAAACGAAGGTTTACCATATCTTTATATCGTGATCGGGATTCTGAGAGGACGGAGATACGAATGGGTGGAGAAGGATTGAGTATATTCACCGAATACATCAATTCTAGACCGAAATTGGTGAAAAACTCGAAGATACTTCAGACCACATATATACCGGATAATCTTCCTCATAGGAAGGATCAGATAGATGCATTGGTAGAGATTCTTGCACCTTCTCTGAAAGGCGATAAACCATCTAATATTCTTATAATAGGAAAGACAGGAACTGGAAAGACCGCCGTCATGACTCATATTGGAAAAGAGCTGAAAAAAGCGGATCCAGAAGAAAATAATGTTCGTTTCATCATTGTTAATTGTGAAGTTAATGATACCAATTATGGAATCCTTTATAGTATTTCGAATCAAATTGTCAATAACGAAGAAAGCGGAATCCCTTATACGGGATGGAGCATAGATAAGCTTCTCACTGTTCTTACCGAGATAATCGATAAGCAGAATAAGATATTTATCGTCATGTTAGATGAAATAGATAGATCCATAGAAAAGAACGGAGATGATATATTTTATTATTTAACAACGATTAATGAAGTATTGAAAGAATCCAGAGTAACAATCGTTGGTATAACTAATAATGCTAAATTCACAGAACTTCTCAGTCCGAAGATAAAAAGCAGATTGGGTGAAGAAAAGATAGTGTTTCCTCCTTATAATGTCGATCAATTGAAAGATATTCTCTACAACAGAGCTGAATTCGCTTTTGAGAAGGATATCTTGGATGAGGATGTCATTCCATTTTGCGCTGCTCTTTCAGCTCAGGAAATGGGGGATGCTCGCAAGGCTTTAGAGCTTCTCAGGATCTCTGTAGAGATCGCGGAAAGAAATGGAGACGTGAAGGTCACATCGGCCCATGTTCATGCAGCTAAGAATAAAATCGAAGTGGATGCCATTGTAGAAGTTATCAGAACCCTTACGATTCAATCTAAAATTCTTCTTATGGGTATTATACGTAATACTGAGAACAACATCGTACCTATGACCACCGGGGATGTGTATACGGCTTACAAATATGTGGCTGAATCCATCGGTAGATCCGTTCTTTCTCAAAGAAGGATTACTGGTCTTATGCAGGAATTGGATATGCTGGGCATTATCCATGCTAAGATTAAATCAACTGGAAGGACCGGTCGTACGAAAGAAGTCGAACTCTGCATTCCCAAGGATCTAATGAATATGGTGAAGGATGATCCCATTTTCGGGGAATATCATCCACTCAAGCAGACGACTTTGATCTGACGATATCTTCTTTTTAGGTTCCAGTGGAAATGAAGGGGTGGGGGGGTCGAGTCTCGTCTTCTCCATCCGAGGATCCTGTTCATCTCTCTTCCAATCTTCTTCGTGTATCTGGAGACGAATATCCCGTCCGCGAGGAAGAGTGCGGAGAATATCAAAGCGATAAGCATAATCAAGAGAGGCATGCTGTTCGGGACATGGGATATATGGGTGTTCCCGTTGATGTATAGTTTCAGCATTCCGAACCATGGAATCTCCATCACAGGGACAGACCTGATATCGTCCAAGCCTATCGGATGGTTGATTATCCCGACTGATTGGTCGAAGTTGTTATTCGTCACCGGATTATCGCCCATCGTGAGGTATCCGCTCTTTTTGTGGAGGGTATCAAGGTTGACGTACGCCTCCTTGTTTCCTACAGTGATGTGAAGGGTTCCGCGGATATCATTCCATTTCTTTCCAGAGTCGGAATACCAATCTCCTGCCGTATATCCCTTCAGTTCGGCCGATGACCATTTTTTCGTTGTGGCATCGTAGTCCAGCCATACTATGGCGCGATGGATGACGGGGTTGTGGGTGTTGTCCCTGTTGTATATTATGACGCTGCCGCTCATATCGAACGATCCGTTGCCGTTCTGGGTCCCCATCACGTAGCTCGTTATCTCGGCCTTCGATGGATCTATGACAATGACTATGTCGCCCGTATCGATGGTTCCGATTTCCGAACGATCGTTGTCATGCTGCATGCTTTCGGATACAACGGAGCTGAAAGGGAAGAGGAATCCTGTGTATGCTATAAGAGCGCAATAGCATCCGGCGATGATCACGACGACGGTCATGACGCTCGTCAGTATCTTCTTGGATTCCCTGTCCACGGGAGGGCATTAGATTTTTTAGATTACATAAAGCAAACGGTATATATCGCATATTCCGGATCGATGCGTTCAGGATGTTCTGATGACCGTTCCTCCATTCGGATACGTGGTTCTTTAGCTTTGAGGGTTGAAATCGAGAAAAGTGCAATCGAATGCTCGAACGTATTCCGATGCTCCTACAGGTTTCCGGGTAGTTCCGTAGGAAGCGGCGCGCCCGGTCCGCTCGCGCTCCCCGGGAGCGCCGTTGATGATCGCGATGGACGTACCCGCTCGGTCGAACCGTATGTCGAGGCGTCCGTTGCGGAGATAGACCATCGCGATGAAGTTCCCTGTGTTCCCGTATCCCCTGGCCACCCTCTTCGTCGTCTGTATGAGCGGGTTCAGGCCCTCGGCGAACCCGTTGCTGACGGGATGCTCGAACCACGCGAGGATCCCCTCGCGCCTCGACCCCACGGTCCTCGCCAGGCGCGACCTGGACGGCTCCCCCGCGCGCTCCGCCGCCTCCAGCCACAGGTCCAGCACGCGGGACGCGGTCCTCGCGTCCCCGTAGTTGTATATGCTGGCCAGGACGTTCTTAAGACGGCAGCACCAGGCCACGGGACGGTAGTCGTCGATGATCCCCGCGATCCTCCCGGCCTCGTCCGGATCGAGATCCGACGGGTTCATCATGAGCCTCCTGCGGAGGCCGACGAGGTCCCTGAACCCTCCCATGTAGCGTCTCACCGCCTCGTCCATGGCCTCGTTGGCGAGCTTCACCACATGGAACCTGTCGTACACGATCGCGGCGTTCGGGAAGTTGCGCCTGACCCCCGCCGGGTAGGCGTCCCCCAGATCGCAGCTGACGCACTCTATGGACTCCGGATCCCCTCCGTGACGGACGAGCCATGCGGCGAAGTCGTCCATGGTGTCGGATCCCCTCCCCTCCCGGATGAACACGGTCCTCCGGGTCTGGTCGCTGACCACGGTGATGTAGTCGTGCCCCTTCCTGGCGGACGTCTCGTCGGCGTATATCATGCGGACCCCGGACAGGTCCATCCTCTCCAGGGCCTCGCCCACCCTGTACCGGACCATGTCCCATATCGCGAACATGCCCGCTCCCGTGTGCTCGGTCGCGCTGCTCACGGGCATGTCGCAGAGGAGCTTGAACACGTGGCATTCCAGCATCTTCGTGTACGTGACCCTGGGCCGTGCCCACGGCACGGCCATCTGGGGATAGCCTCCGCACACGTCGCACCTCAGCTTCGGCACCCTGGCCCTGATGACCAGCCCCATCCCGCACATGGGGAGGTGGCTGTAGAAGCGCTCGTCCCTCTGATGGATCCTGCACAGCTCCCCGCAGTCCGGGCAGGGGTACCTGCCCGGCGGCACCTCCAGCCCCACCTGCGCCTCGCCTCTGAGGACGCGGCCGCGCAGGCCCTCCCCGTCCCCGTACAGTCCTGTGGAGAAGAACGAGAGCTCCCACGGCCCGTCGATGCCCATAACCTTCCTGACCATCGTCTCCGGATCGAAGGCCAGCACGGTCCGGCTGCATCCGCCGGTGTTATCTATGCGGCTCCTGTTGCTCGATATACGGCCCACCTCGGGAGTTGAACGGTCCTTGGTGACGCCGTGCTTCTTCAATACCCGTTCGTGCCAATCCCATGTCATGTACAGCTTGAACGATGCGGGATTTATCCGGTAGAAATCGATGATACTCTGTTCCTGGTAGGTAGGTGTGCGTGCCGTCTTCAACCCTCAAAGCTAAAGAGCGGGATACGTTGCGTCCTCTCATCAACACCATATAAATATCCGATTCATAGATAGAGGGTCCGATGGACAGACCCAGCAACGATGAGTACTTCATGGAGATGGCTCAGCTCGTTTCCACAAGGTCCACATGCATCAGGAGGAAGGTTGGTGCTGTCATCGTCAAGGACAAGAGGGTCTTATCCACAGGATACAACGGTTCGCCCAAGGGGACCAGGCATTGCGAGGAGCTGGGTTGCATAAGAGTGCAGCTTAACATCCCTTCTGGCACTCGGCACGAGCTCTGCAGGGGCGTCCATGCCGAGCAGAACGCCGTGGCTCAAGCGGCGTATTTCGGTGTGAGCGTCAACGGGGCCTCGATATACACTACCACCTTCCCTTGCTCCATGTGCGCGAAGATCCTGATAAATGCGGGAATCAAGGAGATAGTCTACGATCAGGGCTACATGGACGAGCTGTCCCATTCCATTTTAGATGAGACTGATGTATCGATACGGGAGTATCATCCCGGGCATTCTTCCGACTGAACCTGAATCGGTGTTTCCATACTTTTCTTTGGTTTTATTCTATATCCCTTATTGCGCGGTCTCTTTGGAGACATTAGCATTAAGTACGGTAATAAGATACGAGCCACAGGGTCGGGGAGTGTTGAATTTGAGCCGAACTGACATACTTTCGGAAATAAAGAAAGCGGAGGCGGATGCCGATGCCAAGGTCGCTCAGGCCGAGGCCGACAAGAAGTCCGCCATCGCTGAGGCCCGCAAGGACTCTGTGAAGAGGATTCAGGACGCCGAGGCTCAGATGCGCAGCTCTTATGAATCCGCGATCGCCACTGAGAAGGAGCAGCTCGGTGCCAAGCGCCAGACCATACTCGCCGAAGGCGAGAAGGAGGCCGACGGCATCGAGAGGTCCGCCGAGGCGAAGATGCAGGAAGCAAAAGACTATCTCAAAGAACAATTCGAGAGGACCCTAAATGTTGCTTCCTGAGTCGATGAGTAGGATTGTGATTGTGGGCGCCAAATCCCACATCGATGAGGTCATCGAGGCCATCTATGATGTGAAGGCTGTCCACCTGATCGATCATACCGTCGGCGCGGATGAAGGTTTCAGCATCGGAAACCCTCGCCCGTACACTTCCAAAGCATCCGAGAGATTGCTTAAGGTGCGTGCGATGGAGAAGGGACTGGGAATCACCAAGAAGACGAAGACCAATCCTGTTTCCGAAGACGAAATCAAGAGCCAGATATCATCTGACAGCGTCGAGCTTGTAGAGGGCGAGATCAATGCAGCCCTCAACAAGAGGAATGATCTCAATCAGAGAATCACCGGATTAAACGCTACGAAGAAGAATCTCGAGCTGCTTTCGAAACTGCCTGTCGATATCGAGCTGTACTCCGGATACAGGAGCATATTCTCGACCGTCGGCACCGTTGCGGAGGATCCCACCGAGGCCCTTAGGGGCGTCGACTGCGAGATCTTCTCCTCCTTCGACAAGAAGGGGAGCAACGTCATCGCCGTATTCGCGAAGGATGCGGACAAGGACAGAGTCCAGTCCGTTCTCTCAGAATGCGGGTTCTCCGAGATCCAGGTGCCAGAGGGCACTGGATCTGCCGCCTCCGCTCTCACGAAGACGGAGCGCGACATCGAGGCCGCAGAGGCCGAGATGGAGAATGTTTCGAAGGACATCGAGACGCTTCTGGACAAACACAAGGACTTCCTCTCTGCATCGGATGAGGAGCTCTCCATTGAGGTCCAGAAGGGGGACATCCCTCTGAGGATCGCCAACAGCGAGTACACGTTCGTCATCGACGCATGGGTTCCCGAGGCCAAGGCCGAGACCGTCAAGAGCGAGCTCGAGGCCAGGGTCGAAGGGGTCTATGTCGAGATCGAGGAGACCCGCGGAAGGAGGATGGAGGAATCGGAATCCGCCGAGAAGAGGTTCAAGACGCCGCCCACGAAGCTCAACAACGGGAAGGTCGTCAAGGAGTTCGAGTACCCGACTAAGCTGATGTCGGTGCCTCTCTATCAGGAGATTGACCCTTCCATCCTGATAGCAATATTCCTGCCGCTCTTCTTCGGATTCATGGTCGGCGATGTGGGATACTCAATCCCGTTCATCATCCTGGGTGCGTACGGCCTCAAGGTCGCGCACAACAAGGACTGGCGCGCCATCGCAACCGTCCTGTTCTTCGGCGGCATATGGGCATTCGTCTTCGGATTCTTCTTTTTCGGAGAATGCCTCGGCATGCACTTCGTCGGAAGCGGGCATGTGGACGGCATAGAATGGACATGGGAGCGCATATTCATCGAGCTCTTCGGAGTCGATTATGTCACCCAGACGATCATTGTCGAGGGCGTCCCCGAGGTCATCAAGACCACCGGTCTGTACGACTTCTTCGGATTCCTCCCGTACCACGGCGTCGAGCACACCGCCTTCACGTTCGGTGTGTCTAAGCTCCACGAGGTCACCTTCCTCCTGAAGCTCTCCGTGTATGTCGGTATCGTCCATCTGTTCATCGGATACGTCTGCGCGTTGTACAACAAGTCCATCCAGGAAGGTTTCAAGGCGGGCTTCAAGGAGAAGGGCGGATGGATCTTCGGATTCCTCGGCTTGGTGCTGGTGTGCTACGCCATCGCCATGATCCTTGTCGTCGGAGAGGAGACGACCGCCATCCACCTGGCGTGTCTCGCCGTGGGTGCGGTGTTCATCGCGATCGAGGTCGCCATGAACTTCAAGCACGAGGGAATGATGTCCATCCTGGATCTGCCCTCCGTCGTCGGAAACATCCTTTCATACACCCGTCTCGCGGCCATCGGAATGTCGAAGGCCGGCATGGCACTCGCCTTCAACTACATCGCGATAAGCATGATCGGATGCGGTCTCGGCGGGATCGCCGGAGCAGTGGTGGGCTTCGCGCTGTTCGCCTTCCTCCACCTCATGATCTGGACGCTCGCCATTCTGTCCGCAGGACTGCACGCCCTGAGGCTTCAGTTCGTCGAGCTCATGGCCAAGTTCTTCGAGGGAGGAGGCGTCGAGTACGAGCCTCTCAAGATCAAACGCAAGAAAACGATTTCATCGAAAATCTCTGTGAGTGAGGAATAAAAATGACAGATGTTAGCATCGGAATGGGACTCATTGTTGTCGGAGCAGGACTTGCCGTTGGACTGACCGGTCTGGGCGCCGGTATGGCCGAGGGAGATGTCGGAGCAGCCGCCGTCGGAGCTATCACCGAGGATCAGTCTCTCTTCGGAAAGTCCATGATCTTCATGGTTCTGCCTGAGACCATCGTCATCTTCGGACTGGTCATCGCTATCCTTGGTATCTTCGTCGCGCCTGGAATGTGATTGCGCCAAGAGGCATCCTCATGGCACTAACCAACGTGACTCAGGAGATCCGCAACGATGCGGACGCGAAGGCAGCCGCCCTCCAGGCGGAGGCCAGGGCCGAGATCGAGAAGATCGTCGCCGACGCGGACGCCAGGATCGCCGAGTTGAAAGAGAAAGAGGACAAGAGGCTCAAGGACGCCGTCGAGTCTCTCAGCCGCCAGGAGCTTTCGAGCGCCGAGCTGGAGAGCAAGAAGATCGTGCTGGCCAAGAAGAAGGAGCTCATGTCCGAGACGTTCGAGAGCATGCTCTCCGATCTGGAGGGCGCCTCCGCGGAGGAGAAGCTCGAGCAGTACAAGGCCATGGTGAAGGCAGCCAAGGGAATCATCGAGAAGCCCGTGGCCGTCATGTCCGACAAGGACTCCTTCACCGCCGATCAGCTCGGTGTCTCATCCGTCGTCAAGGACCAGAGGATCTCCTCCGGGCTCATCCTCCGCAGCGAGGACGGGGCGGTCGAGGTCGACATGCAGTACTCCACTCTCCTCCAGTCCATCTGGGACCGCGAGATCAAGGCAGTGTCAGACATCTTGTTCGGGTGAGGCCAATGTTCAACCGCAGCGGAAAAGGAAACTACGCGTACACCGTGACCAGGGTGAAGGCCAAGAAGTCCCTCCTCCTGAAGTCAGAGGATTACGACAAGATGCTGCAGATGAGCGTCCCTGAGATCTCCCGCTACATCAGCGAGGCCGGCTATCAGAAGGAGATGGCCGACCTCGCCGGGAACCTCCAGGGCATCGATCTCGTCGAATACGCCACGTATAGCAACATGGCGAGGGTATTCAGCAGCATCCTCGGAGCCTCGCAGGGCGAGCTCTACACGATGGTTTCGGCATATCTCGAGAAGTGGGACATCTGGAACCTGAAGGTTATCCTCCGCGGGAAGTCATACGGTCTGGGAGCCGAGGAGATCAAGGAGGACCTTGTCCCCGCCGGCATCCTCAAATCCGAAGATCTGGACAAGCTCATAGCCATCGAGAACCCCGAGGACATATTCGCGGCCTACTCCAAGGCCGTGCATGTGACCATCCTGTCCTCCGAGATAATGTCGGAGTACAAGGCGACCGGGAACCTTGGCGTCGTCGAGGACTATCTTGACAAGACCCACTACGTGAGGCTGCTGAAGAGCATCTCGCCCACGTCCAGGCCCACCAAGATGTTCCAGGACTACGTCAGGGGGGAGATCGATATCAGGAACCTCGAGACCATCCTGAAGCTCAACGTGGAGGGCATCCACGGGGAGGTCGCGATGAAGTACTTCATCGAAGGCGGAAGGGAGATCGACGAGAGGCTGGCGACCCAGCTCTCCAACGAGGAGAGCATCTCCGGCATAGCATCCGATATATCGTCCCTCAGAATCTACGACTCCATCAAGGAGCTCATGGAGGATCCCAGTCCGAGCGTCAGGGACGTATGCCTTCAGATGAAGAAGTACGAGATCGCGTCCGCGAAGAAGTTCGCGCACATGTACCCCCTGTCCGTCGTCCCCATCCTGGACTTCATGATCCATAAGGAGCTCGAGGTCGGGAACATCAGGACGGTCGCTAGGGGCATCGAGAGCGGTCTTGACACTGAGACTATCAAAGGGCTTCTGGTGATCTGATGGAGATCGCAGTGATCGGCAGCGAGGAATTCACTCTCGGCTTCAGACTGGCCGGGATCAGGCGTGTCTTCGTCGCTAACAAGGACAACTACCAGGAACAAATGCTGGAGGCGATGTCCCAGCCCAACATCGGCATCCTCGCGGTGGACGCGAAGGATCTAGACAACCTCTCACCCCAGGTCAGGCACAGGGTTTCGGATTCAATCCAGCCCGTCGTCGTGCCTGTCGGCGGAGATCAGAGCGATCTCCGTGAGAAGGTGAAGAGGGCGATCGGTGTTGACTTATACAAATCAGAGGATGAATAAATGAGCACTGAAGGTGTAATCTACAGGGTCGCCGGACCCGTGGTGACCGCCACCGGTATCTCTCCCAAGATGTACGATGTCGTGCACGTCGGGAACGAGCAGCTGATGGGCGAGGTCATCAAAATCGTCGGCGATTACTCCATCATCCAGGTGTACGAGGATACCGACGGCATCAAGCCTGGCGAGCCCGTGACGAACACCGGCAGGCCGCTGTCCGTCGAGCTCGGACCCGGCCTCCTGACGTCCGTCTACGACGGTATCCAGAGGCCCCTCCCCGTTCTGAGGGAGAAGATGGGGGACTTCATCTACCGCGGAGTCTCCGCCCCTGGACTGGACCACGAGAAGAAATGGGACTTCGCCCCCGTCGTCAAGGCCGGGGACGAGGTGTCCGCCGGACAGGTCATCGGTACCGTCCAGGAGGGGCCCATCCTTCACAAGATCATGGTCCCCTTGGACATCAAGAAGGGGAAGGTGGACTCCATCCAGTCCGGTTCCTTCACGATTGACGAGACCGTCGCCGTGATCGACGGGAAGGACGTGTGCATGGTCCAGTACTGGCCCGTTCGTAACCCCAGGCCCGTCGCCGAGAAGTACCAACCCGATGTCCCCCTGATCACCGGGCTCCGTGTCCTCGACACGATGTTCCCCCTCGCGAAGGGAGGAGCGGCCGCCATCCCCGGTGCGTTCGGTACCGGGAAGACCGTTACCCAGCAGTCCCTTGCCAAGTACTCCGATGCCCAGATCGTCGTCTACATCGGATGCGGGGAGCGCGGGAACGAGATGACCGAGGTCCTGACGGAGTTCCCTGCTCTGAAGGATCCGACGACCGGGGAGTCCCTGATGAAGAGGACGGTCCTGATCGCCAACACCTCCAACATGCCTGTGGCGGCCCGTGAGGCTTCCGTCTACACCGGCATGACCATCGCCGAGTACTTCCGTGACATGGGCTACAACGTCGCTCTCATGGCCGACTCCACATCCAGGTGGGCCGAGGCCATGCGTGAGATCTCGTCCAGGCTCGAGGAGATGCCCGGAGAAGAGGGATACCCCGCCTACCTGGCCGGACGTCTCTCCGAGTTCTACGAGCGTGCCGCCCGCGCCAAGACGCTGTGCGGCGACGACGGGTCCGTCTCCGTCATCGGAGCCGTCTCTCCTCCCGGAGGAGACCTTTCCGAGCCCGTCACGCAGAACACCCTCCGTATCGTCCGTGTCTTCTGGGCACTGG
>CAYUPU010000031.1:0-20005 GCA_964445265.1 uncultured Methanomassiliicoccales archaeon | reverse complement strand
TCGATGTCCTGGAGTTGCTTTTTCAGCTGCTTGACGGGAACCTCGTTCCTGTCATCGGACTTCTCGCTGCGGTAGGGGGCGAGCTGCTCCTTTAGGGCGCTGACCTTCTGGTTCCACTCGTCCCTGAGCTCCTTCGTCTCCCTGACTTTCTGATTGAAGGAGTCGCGCTCCTCTCTGCACTTCCCGGCCTCGTCGACGAGTCCGCGGACCTGGCCGTTGAGGGCGTCCCTCTTGGCCTTCCACTCCTTGGTCTGTGCGTTGAGCTCATCGCGCTTCTTCCTGTGCATGTCAGCCTCCTCGTTGAGACTGTCGCGGTTCGCTTCAGGTGCATTCTCCTGGGCAACAGGCTGCTCCGATTCAAGGGGGGCTTCTGTCGTTGCCTCGTTCACCTTGACTTCCTGCTCCTCAATCTGAGAATCCTGCTGCTGTGCTTCCTCCGAAAAACCTTCCATAAATTTTCACACTCAAACATTCGACGCGACCATGAGATTGAAGCATGGTCCACTTCAGAGCGGGCTATTATCAATTCCGATATAAACATTCGGTTTGTCCCTCGCGTGCGCGGGAACAGAAAATAAGAGGGATGTGGATGGCATTCCGCTCATGCGTTGTCTGAGGGGGGGGGGCGGTTGGGAACAGTTCGGCCAATCCCTGCATAATTGGTTTGTCATACGGCTCCGGGCGCTAGAAGCGCGCGATCTCTCCCGAGGGGTTATGTTAATATACTCGACAGCCATCCTCCAGTCACGGACAACAGAAGCGGTTCGCCGCTCCTGCCGTGGGGGATTTTTCATCTCCGGGCCGTACGGGGGCATGAGCCGAACGTGCGGAATCGCGGTCTCCGATCCTTGTGGATTGCCATTCTGTTCTAGCAACGCTTATATACAATACCATCATTCCTCGCGCATGTAGCCGATCCGTTCCCAGAGTCCGGGTCGGTGCGAGGTATCGATATGGTTACCGTCTACGACGTTCCCGCCGAGGCACTCATACTCAAGACGGCCCAGAAGCTCAAGGAGAACCCCAACATCGTTCCTCCTGAGTGGGCAGAGTTCGTGAAGACCGGCAGGCACACTGAGAGGGCCCCCGTCCAAGACGACTGGTGGTACACCAGGGCCGCCTCCATCATGAGGAAGCTGTACGTCAAGGGCCCCATGGGCTCCTCCAAGCTCTCTGCGGAGTACGGAGGATTCGCCGACAAGGGATCCATGCCCAACAGGGCAGTCAAGGGAAGCCGCAACATCGCCAGGAAGTGCATGATGCAGCTCGAGGCAGCCGGGTTCCTTGTCTCCGTCGACAAGCAGGGCCGTGCGATCAGTCCCGCGGGACAGTCCCTTCTGGACAACACCGCGAAAGAGGTCTATGACGAGATGAGGGCCTGAGGAGGCGACCGGCATGGAAGATCCCGAATTGATGGCGCTCAGACAGAAGAGGATGGCCGAGCTTCAGCAGCAGGCTCAGAACCAGGCGGCCCAGCAGGAGCAGGCCGAGAGGTTCGAGATGCAGAAGCAGAACGCCCTCAGGCAGATCCTGACTCCGGAGGCGCGCGACAGGCTCGCCAACATCAGGCTCGCGAACCCGCAGATGGCGGCCTCTGTCGAGAGCCAGTTGATCCAGCTCGCCCAGAGCGGCAGGCTGGCGGGCGTCATCGACGATACCATGCTGAGGAACATCCTGGCCCAGATCTCCCCGCAGCGCAGGGAGATTACCATAGAGAGGAGATAATCATGTCAAGCACAAAGCCCCCCGCAATGAAGCAGAGGCTCAACAAGAAGGTCAAGCAGAACCGCCGTGTCCCTGCCTGGGTCATGATCAGGACCAGCAGGCAGTTCCTCCGCCACCCCAAGAGGAGGATGTGGCGCGCCAGCAAGATCAAGGAGTGATGGATATGGCAGACGAAATCGAGAGGATCATGGTCATCCCCCTCAGGGCGACCAAGCAGGCCCCCCGCACCAAGAGGGCCAAGCGCGCCGTGAAGGAAGTCAGGGAGATCGTCATGAGGCACATGAGGGTCACCGCTGACAACGTCTGGATCGATGCCAGCGTCAATGAGAAGCTGTGGGCGAACGGCATCCGCAACCCGCCCAACAAGATCACCGTCAAGGCCGTCAAGTTCGAGGACGGCCTCGTCGAGGTTTCCCTCGCGGAGTGATTCCAATGATGAGGCTCTCGCGCTACGCAGGCAACCCCAACATCGCCGTCTTCTCGACGGCCAGCGAGAGCCTCGCTCTTATCGCCGCCGACGCCTCCCCCGAGTTCGTAAGGGCCGTGGAGGGGGCGCTCGGCGTCGAGTCCATTCTGGTCTCCGTGGGAGGCTCGTTCGTCGTAGGTTCGCTGGTCGCGATGAACTCCAACGGCGCGGTCGTCTCCGGCCTCGCCGACGATTCCGAGCATGCCCGGATCTCATCCAGGATCCCTGTGCACAGGCTCGACGACAGACTCAACGCAGCAGGCAACAACATCCTGGTCAACGATCACGGCGCCATCGTGAATCCGGAGTACCCGGAGCCCGTGGCCCGTGCGATCGGCGAGGCGCTCGGCGTGGAGGCCGTGAGGTCGTCCATCGCGGGCATCAGCACGGTCGGATCCATCTGCCGCGCCACCAACAAAGGCTGCGCGTGCCATATGGACGCGTCCGACGAGGAGGTTGCGCTCATAAAGGACGTCCTGAAGGTCGAGGCCGTCCGCACCACGGTGAACCACGGCGTTCGCGCAGTGGGCGCGGGGATACTGGCCAACTCGAAGGGCGCGGTCGTGGGCGACGAGAGCACGCCCATCGAGCTCGGAAGGGTAGAGGATGCGCTCGTGCTCTATTGATCCGGCGCGAATCCTATAATATCTGCCAGTGGTATCCTCACTCATGAAGAAGACATTGGTGCTGGTCGTCGACAGGGACGACGACTTTGGCGTCAAGGCAAAGGTCAACACGCCCGTCATAGGCGTCGAGCCGTGCCTGGATGCGGCCAATGCCTTCGGCATAGCGGATCCCGAGGATTCGGATCTCAACGCGCTGTACTCGGCCGTGAGCACGTGCCTGGAGATCCAGGAGTACGGCCGCGATGCCGAGGTCGCGCTGATCTGCGGCGACGAGAAGGTCGGCCACATAGCGGACCAGGCGCTCATCCAGCAGCTGGAGGAGGTCATAGACGAGGTGCGGCCGGACAGCATCGTCCTCGTGGGGGACGGCGCCGAGGACGAGTACATCTATCCGATCATCTCGTCACGCATGCACGTCGATTCCGTCCGCAAGGTGTACGTCAAGCAGGCGCCCGGACTGGAGGGCACGTTCTACATCTTCAAGAAGATAATCTCCGATCCGGACAAGCGCCGCAGGTTCCTGGTCCCGTTCGGGTTCCTGATGGTCATGCTGGCCGTGATCTTCCTGCTCCCGGGCCTGATCCTGTTCTTCCTCGACGGGGATGTCTCCGGCATCAACGGGATGTCCGGGCCCCTGGCCCTGATGATAGTAGGTCTGGCGGTGATGGGATACGGGTTCGATATGATCGACAGGCTCACGGCGTTCAACCGGAAGGTCCGCGAGACCATGATGAACAGTTCCACCCGCATAATCTTCCTGTCCATCTCAGTGGCGGTCGTCCTCCTCGTGGGCGCCCTTTCCTATATGGACATCTCGGACAGGTACATGAGCAGCAGCGTCCAGAGGATAGTGTACTTCATCTCCACCATGGTCTGGCCCTTCGTCATAGCCGTGACCATCTACGAGGGCGGCCTGACCATGGACGCGTTCATGCGCACAAAGACCGTGAACATGTCCATCCTGTTCAACTGCATCAGCCTGGCCAGCCTCGGCCTCGTGGCCACCGGCATCCTGGATTTCGTCCAGGTGAGCATCGGCATGCCCGTGGCCACGAACCTGGCGGTGGCGGAGATCGTGTCGGGCATACTGCTATCGTTCTTCGGCAGCTACCTGAAGAACCGCCTGGGGTTCGCGTCCAAAGGGGAGGATCCCTCTGGATCCCCGCGAGTGGGAGCCCGTCTACGAAGAGATCCTCGCGGACATGGGCTACTCCCGCGAGGAGGACGAGGAGTCCGTCCGCATCCTCTCCGCCGTGACTATGGGCAGCGACCTGGTCGACCCGGACGACATCCGCGAGGGCTTCGGGAAGGTCGCCACCGTCGTCGGGGCCGCCGCCAGCATGGAGGACGATCTGATCAGGATGCCGCCGGAGGGGAGGGTGGTCTGCGCCGGATCCGCGACGGGCAGGGCGTTGGATGCCGGCGTGGACCCGTACTTGGTCGTCACGGACCTCGACGGGGACATAGGCCCGCAGCTGGAGTCCAGCTCCCGGGGCGCGGTGACGCTCATCCACGCCCATGGCGGCAACGCCGATCTGATCAGGAGGTACGCGGGCCTGTTCAGGGGGCCGGTGGTACTCACCACGCAGTCGACCCCTGGACGCACGGTGTTCGACTTCGGAGGCTTCACAGACGGAGACAGGGCGGCCTGCGCGGCGGAATGGATGGGTGCGGAGCGCATACTGATGGCCGGATTCGATTTCGAGCATCCGTATCCGAAGGCGGGCACGGATCCAGCCGTCAAGCTGAGGAAGCTGCGCTGGGCCGAGAGGATACTCGGCATGCTACGCGCGGAACTCGTGTATCCGCCGGAGAGGCGATCCGCGACGACCATCGCCCTGGTTTTATAGAAGCAGGGCATCGGCGGTCCGAGGAGATCCCGTGAGCACGGCGTACATTGTCCTTCTGGCCCTGTTCATCGTCTACGTGCCCATATGGGTCTGGGCCTGGCTGAGGCCCGATGCCGCGGCCAGATGGCATCTGCAGAAGTACGGGCCGTGTCTGATGATCCGCACGAGGCTCGGCATGCGCACCATGGACCGCCTTGCCAGGTACGGGCGCTTCTGGCGCGCCTTCGGGTTCATGTCCAAGCTGGTCTCGGCCGTGCTGTTCCTGGTGATGATGTACATGCTTATCGTGGCCGTCATCGCCCTGCCTCGGACGCTGTCCTCGGGGTCCGGCATCGGGATCGAGTACGCTCTGGCCATCCCGGGGTTCAATCCCATCATGCCGTTGAGCTACGGGATAGTCGCCCTCGTCGTCGCCATGGTTGTGCACGAGCTGGCCCACGGCATACAGTCCCGCGTCAACGGGATAAGGGTCGAGTCCTCGGGCCTCCTGTACGGGGTGGTCCCGCTGGGCGCCTTCGTGGAGCCCAACGAGGAGGAGCTCGGCAGAGCGACGCGCAGGGCGCGCACGGACGTGTACGCCGCGGGGATAACGGTCAACACCATCGTCGCCGTCCTCAGCATACTGATCATGGCCGGCGCATGCGGATGCGTCGGATCCGACTACGACGACAATGCCGGGGCGTACTACATCGACAGTGGATCCCCCGCGTACGAAGCGGGCATCCCGGCGTCCGCGCTCATCACGGGCATCGCGGTGTACACGGACGGGGTCCCCTCCCCGTACGCGGACGTAGCGGCGGGGACATCGGGGACATCCGCCTATCTGGACTACAGGTTCGACCCTACGCAGTCTTATTCCCTGAGATACGTCTACAAGGGCGGCATGTTCGACACGGGCCCCGTGCAGATGGGCGCCTACGTCAAGACGATAAGCGCCGGATCGGCGGCCGAGGCATCCGGCATCCGGCTCGGATCGTTCATCTATAGCATAACCGTGGACGGCACGGAGGTGCTCATCGGCAGTCCCCACGACTTCACGGAGGCGATGTCGCGCACCAGCCCCGGCCAGACGGTCATCGTCTCCACGGTGGATGCCGGCGCTTCCGAGGCGGTGGACCGCACCGTGGTCCTCACGGCCAACGGATTCAAGGGCTTCCTCGGCGTGGCCTGCACAACGGGCGGGATGACCCTCACGACGCCAGGCATCCTGCTCTCCATGGCGTCCGACCCGTTCTACGGCGCGGATTCGGCCTACGGGCACGTGCAGTCGTTCTTCAGCTACCTCTCTGGTCCGTTCAACGGGATGGATCCGATATCCGATGAGATCGAGTGGTGGTACGACGCACCGGGGGACCATGTCTTCTGGATGGTCGTCAGGATGCTGTACTGGCTGTTCTGGCTGGACATACTCCTGGCCATATCCAACGCCCTTCCCACCCGCGTTCTGGACGGAGGTTACATATTCTCCGGCGGTGTGGACTGGTTGCTCGAGAGGGCCGGCGTCCGCGACAGGGAGCGGCGCGAGGAGCTGACGGAGAGCGTCACGGGGAGCGTCTCCACCGTGACCCTGTTCCTGTTCATGCTGGTCATCCTGGCCATGGTGATGTGAGGGGGTGAGACGGATGATGGAGATCTACGAGATGTGCGACGGCCGTCCGGTTAGGACGGATTCTATCAAGGACGACGTCTGGATCAATCTCATAGCGCCCACTCCGGCCGAGATAGAGGAGGTCCAGGGAGCGCTCGGCGTCGAGCGCGAGGCCATAACCTCGGCTCTGGACGACGAGGAGGGGTCGAGGACTGAGGTCAACAAGGACTACACCCTGATCCTGGTCGACGCTCCTACCAGGGAGTGGAGGAGCAACCGCGAGGAGTTCACCACGTACCCCGTGTCCATAACCGTCACGGACCGCGCGATCGTTACTGTCTGCCTGCAGGAGCAGTTCGCCCTGTCCAACATAGCATCGGGCAAGACCAAGGGCAAGAGCGTATACGATATCACCAACCGCTACCGCTTCGTCCTCCAGATACTGTTCAGGATCGCCATCAACTATCAGAACGACCTCAAGTACATCGAGGTCAAGAGGATGGCCATCGAGGAGTCCATCCGCAAGGCCACCCGCAGGGACGACCTGTTCGAGCTCCACGAGCTGGAGTCCAACCTGGTCTACTTCAAGACGTCGCTGAGCGTCAATGCGTCGATCATCGACAGGATGAGCAAGCAGTCCCGCTTCGTCCCCACGGCGGAGGACAGGGATCTCATGGACGATGTGATCGTCGAGACGCAGCAGGCCCTAGAGATGACCACGACGTACAGCCAGATCATCAAGGGTACCAGGCAGCTCGTCGAGGCCGACCTCAACAACTCGCTCTCCCAGGTCATGAAGTTCCTGACCTCCATCACGCTCATCATATCCATCCCGACCATGCTCGCGAGCTTCTACGGCATGAACGTCACGCTGCCGGGGGAGGGCTACAGGTACACCTATGTGGTCCTCTTCGCCGCGATGGTCGTTCTCTGCGCCATATCCATATGGGGCCTCAGGAGGAAGGGCCTGTGGCGTCGATAAGGGAGATCGCCGAGGCGATCCGGTCCTTCCCCGGGGTAACGAGGAAGAACGCCATAGGCGGCATAGTCTCCAGATTCCCTACCGAGGGGTTCCCGCAGGTGGTCGCGGCCGAGGGCGAGGACGCCGCCGCGCTGGACCTGGGGGATAGGTACCTCCTGCTGGCCACGGACGGCATAATGCAGTCCCTGGTGGAGACGGACCCCTATTCCGCGGGCTACTTCGCCGTGCTGGTCAATGTCAACGACATAGCGGCCATGGGCGGCAGGCCCGTGGGCATGGTGGATGTCATGTCCGTCCTGCGGCCGGGTACGGCATCCGAGATCATACGCGGCATGGGCGACGGCATCCGCAAGTTCGGCGTGCCCGTCGTCGGAGGGCACACGCATCCGGACTGCCTGTACGATGCGGTGGACATCGCCATCGCGGGGACCGTGGCCAAGGACGCTCTCCTCCGGAGCAGCACCGCCGCGCCGGGGGACGACATCGTCTTCGTAATGGATATCGACGGGTACTTCCCTGAGAACCTCCCGTACGCGTTCGTCACCACGGTGTCGAAGCCCGATGAGCTAGTCAGGGCGCAGATGGAGGCGGCGGCCGTCGTCGGCGAGAGGCATCTCGCCCATGCGTGCAAGGACATGAGCAATCCCGGCAGCATAGGCACCCTGGGCATGATGCTCGAGACGTCCTGCGCCGGAGGCCTCGTCGATGTGACCAGGATCCCGATGCCGGATGGCGTGGATCCCGTGAGGTGGCATCTCGCGTACCAGGGGTGCGGATTCGTATTCTCCTGTCCTCCGGAATGCTCCGCCGAGATACTGTCGCTGTTCTCCGAGGTCGGATGCGACGGAGAGGTCGTCGGGAGCGTCGACTCGACCCGCGTCCTGAGGATCACCGATGGTAAGGATACCGAGGTCCTGTTCGATTTCAACAGGGACATGATAACCGGATGCAGAGTTGGCAGAAGCGCCTGACCGCAGGGGTTGTCCCTGCCTCTCCGTCCAAGTTTGCCACTTCGCTCCTCAACCCTGCGATCCCGCAAACGTCGGTAGTCCGAGGTTAGGCTGCTCCCGTCAGGACCTGACCCGGTCCCCCCGGTTGATGCATGAACAGCGACCCTCCGGTCGTCTTCGTTGCAAACTCCGACTCTGCAGGACAAGATTTCATTGTCGCTCTGTGGGCTTGGATGGTTCAGCGGGGCCGTCCCCTGCTGTCGCCCCCGCGTATTGACGATTTCGGGTATAGGGCACGCCAAGCGCCCCGGCCAAGCCAGACGCACCTCCATGCACCGTATCGTTTAAATAACCTCGTAAGGGGAGATCCAGCGGTGTATTTCGATATCCCGACGGTTGCCGCCTCAGACAGGGCGCATGCTATCGGAACGTACTGCGCATCGTGGACGGAATCGGCCGGACCGTATGTCACATGTCGATTCCAACATCCCATCTTGCTTATAAGCGGCTCCTCGGCATGGGTGGTCATGAAGGCCGAATGGTCTGTAACGATCGTCGCCGCACTGGCGGTCATGGCGGTGCTGATGCCGTTCGCGGTCGCTGATTCCGCAGCGGAGGAGGGGGCCGATCTGTCTCCGCTGATATCGCTGAGGTCGACCTCGTCTGGTACATCCGGGCTGACCGTGGAGAGCGGAGGCACGGCCACCATGGCGCTGTACGTCATCAACCTCTCCGACACCTGTCTGCTCCTGGATCCGCGCATCGAGGGCGCCGACGGGCTCGGAGCATCGTTGGAGCTGAAGGTCGGGGACGAGCCGACATCACTTCTCATGCCCGGGTCGGTGTCCGATCCCAGCATCGCCGTGCTCACCCTGTCCGTATCGGCCGACAGGTATGCGGAGGATGCGGCCCTCGATGCGATCGTCTATGTCGATGCCAGGGATGTCACCGTGGAGGATCCCGCGGTCTACACGGCATCTCTGCCGGTCGTCCTGTCCATCGTATCCGTGTTCTCTACCGACGAGTCGTACAACTGCTTCTTCGGAGTCATACCCAACACCCTGGGGGAGCCGTTCGATTCGGTCTGGTTCACGGTCATCGCGACCTTCGCCATGTGGGTCCTGGCCACCGTCATCGTCTCCGAGCTCATCATCCCTCTGTTCACCCGTCTCGTCGGCAACAGGAAGACGGCCGAGGAGAAGAGGAAGATCAGGAACAGGCTGACCGAGACCATCACGGCCATAATGATTGTGATCTGCATCGGCGAGTGCGCGAGGATCGCCGGCGCCGGTGCAGAGCTCATAGATATCATAGGCAGGGTTTCCAGAATCCTGTATATCGTCCTGGGTTCCATCCTGGCATGGCAGATGTACAAGTTCATCGTGACCGCCTTCCTCAAAGGCCTCGATGAGGCCTCCAACGTCGACGGACTCGATTCCAGCCTGGTGCCCTTGTTCAAGATGATCGGTCGCATAGCCATCTCGGTGGTCGCGTGCTGTGCGCTGCTGTCCGTCTTCGGTGTAGATCTGGCCGGCATACTGGTCTCCGCCGGCGTGATAACCTTGGGCATAACCCTGGGCGCGCAGAACATCCTCAACCAGTTCTTCAGCGGCATAGTGCTCCTCGCCACTCGCCCCTTCACTAAGGGGGACTTCGTCAGGATCAACGGCGAGACATACATCGTCGAGAAGGTCCGCATCATGTTCACCGAGTTCAAGAACTGGGACGGGGACCAGGTGGTCACGATGCCCAACAACGTGGTCTCGGGAGCCACCCTGCTCAACCTGACCAAGGGTTCCCCCTGGACGAGGATCGCGTTGTTCGTGCACGTCACCTACGACAGCGACATCGACCTGTGCAAGAAGTGCCTGGTGGAAGCGGCGTCCAAGCATCCGCATGTGATCATCGACGGGAGTGTCACTCCTCCGTCCCCCAGGCTCAACGCCTTCGATGATTCGGGCATATCGTTCAAGCTCGCCGTATGGGTCGACGACTTCGACAACAGCTCGGTCTACGCCGGTCAGATAAGGGAACTAATCTACGCTGAGCTTCTGGAGAACGGCTTCGATGTCCCCTACAGCAGGATTGAGCTCGAGATCCTGGACAAGGGGTCCGAGTGATCCCCTGAAACCCTCCCTCTCTCGTCGGAACGAGAGAGGGTATAATTTAGTTTAATGATAAACTATTGAATCAACCTCACACACACATATATTTAAATAAGACTAATTACACGATGTTATATTTATCCGAATTCATTCTGTTCTGCTAAATGTTCATATAAGACATCATTTTGAGCGACGTTTACAACACAACTCCCGGAGGGGAGAATTTGGCAGTTGGACAGATAACTTACGAAAACATCGATCGGCGTACGAGGAACGTCATCATGCTCGGGCTGAGCATCGCCATGCTTGCCGCATGCTTCGACGGCACCATCGTAGGTACGATCGGAACCAAAGTGGCCGAGGACCTGGGTGGACTCGGACTCTATTCATGGATGGCCACGGCGTACATGCTGTGTGAGACCATCATGATCCCAATAGCGGGGAAGCTGTCGGACATCTACGGAAGGAAACCGCTCTTCCTCATAGGACTCTCCATATTCGCCGTGGGCTCCATCCTCGCCGGACTGTCCGGGAGCATGGAGTTCTTCATCTTCTGCCGCGCGATGCAGGGTCTCGGCGGAGGAATACTCATCCCGGTCGCGATGGCCGCCGTGGCGGACCTCTACTCCCCCAGTGAGAGGGCGAGGATCCAGGGTATGCTGGGCGCCGTCTTCGGAGTCGGGAGCGGTATCGGCCCCCTTCTCGGAGGATACATCGAGGGTGTCGTGAGTTGGCACTGGTGCTTCTACATTAACATCCCGTTGGCCGCCGTGGCCCTCCTGCTCACGCTCAAGAAGTTCCCGACGCCTATCGACGACGGGCAGAGGCACATCGACATCAAGGGCATAGCCCTCCTCACCGTGTTTCTGGCGGACCTCCTGCTGCTCATCGAGTTCGGAGGCAACAGGTTCGAGTGGATCAGCGCCACATCCATGGCCATGGTAGTCATCGCCGCCATATCCCTCGTCCTGTTCGTAAAGGCGGAGAAGAGCGCCGTGGAGCCCATACTCGCGCCCCATCTCATACGCAACAAGACCGTCGTGATGGCGGCCATCTTCATGTTCATCTTCGGAATCGGCATGATAGGCGCGATGATGTACACCAACATGTTCGTCATCACCGTGATGGGCCTGAGCACGCTAGATGCGGGCGTATGGTCCCTGGCCATGATCGCGGGTATGATGATCACCGCCATGTCGTCCGGTATGCTGCTAAACAGGACCGGCTACAAGCCCTGGCTTATCGTCGGTCCGATCATCAGCTTCATCGGGCTCTATATCTTGTCTGGAATGGAGGTCGATTCCGCCATGATCATGACGCAGTCGGTACGCGACACGTACACGTGGCGCTACCTCGGAGGCATATTCATCCTCGGTATCGGGCTCGGATGCATGATGTCCGTCGTCATGACCGCTGTGCAGAACAGCTCCAAGCCCTCCGAGATCGGCATGACCACCTCGTCCGTCAATCTCATGAGGTCCATCGGGTGCACTATGGGGACCGCGATATTCGCCATGGTCATCAACTCCAGGCTAAGCGGCGATCTGGCCGAGCGTCTGGATCCCCTGACCTTCCAGATGCTCCTGGAGGCCAACGGCGGGAAGATCGACACCGGCGTCCTGAACCATTTGATGGAGTTCCCGTTCAGCATCGGCGATATCCTCTCCGGATTCGCCGACAGCGTGAGCTTCTCGTTCATCGCCGGCGGACTGATCATCCTTTGCCTCGTGGTCATCGGGTTCGTCTTCAAGCCCACGCCTCCCGGGGACGATCCCGATTTCGAGGCCGCCAAGAAGAGGATCGAGGACGGCGAGTGAGCAGTCCCGGTCATGAAACGGGGCCGCGCCGGATGTGCGGCCCCTTCCTTCCGTGATAGCATGGAACCCGAGGAGTACGCCCGTGCGGTGATGGATTGCCTGACCGATCCTGCCGGATGCAGGATATTCCTGTCGGTGGTGCGCGACGGCCTCACCCGGGCCTCGGAGATCCACAGGGCCTGTCCGGAGATACCGCGCGCCACGATGTACCGCCACCTCAGGCGCATGACGGGCCGCGGCCTCATCGTCGTCGTGTCCGAGGAAAGGCGCAGGGGCGCGGTCGAGCGCGTGTACGCTCCCGCGGACGTGGACCGCGGATCGGAGGACGCTCCGTCCCCGTCGGTGTTCCTCGCCCTGTTCATGAGGTATGTGATGGACCTGGTCGGGATGTTCGACTCGTACTGCCGCTCTCCAGATGCCGATATCGCCCGCGACATGCCCGGGTTCGCCATGGCTCCCGTCCATGCTACCGACGAGGAGCTCATGGACGCCCTGGCCGAGATGGGCGCGGTGATACAGAGGCTCGCATCCAACGGGCCGGGAGAGGGCAGAAGGCTCCGTACGATCGGAACCGTCGTGTCCCCGCCGGGAACCGGGCTCTAAGACGATTAGTATCATTTCTGACCTGTCACTTGATAAATACGGAACGCGGATACCAATCGTTCCGATGACATTATCGGAACACGACGGGCCCGTTCTCCGCATAGACGGCCTAACGAAGATATACAAGGGCGGGAAGAGAGCGGTATCCGGTCTCTCCATGACTGTGATGTCCGGAGAGATACACGGCTTCATCGGACGCAACGGGGCCGGGAAGACCACGACCCTCAGGGCGGTGGCCGGGCTCACGGCGTTCGACGGAGGGGCCATTGAGATCCTCGGATCGTCGATATCCGACGATCCCGTGGGATGCAAGTCCGTTACGGCCTTCCTTCCCGACAATCCGGAGCTCTACGACTACGTATCGGGCATGAGGTATCTGGACTTCGTGTGCGACCTGTACAGGGTGCCACAGGATGTCCGCATCGAGCGCATAGGCGAGCTGGCAGGGATCTTCGGTCTCACGGAGGTCCTGGGGGATCCAGTATGCACGTACAGTCACGGGATGAAGCAGAAGCTGGCCCTCATCGGAGCCCTGGCCCACGACCCCGTCCTCCTGGTTCTCGACGAGCCGTTCGTCGGTCTGGATCCGGAGTCAGCCCATGCGCTGAAGGCGCTCATGAGGGGGCTGTGCGACCGCGGGGGCGCGGTTCTGTTCTCCACACACGTCCTGGATGCGGCGGAGAGGCTGTGCGATTCGGTCACGGTGATCCGCGACGGGGCCGTGGTCGCATCCGGGGCCATGGAGGAGATCCGCGGCGAGGATACGCTGGAGGGGGCGTTCCTGGAGCTGATGTCCGATGAACGATGTCATGGCGATGGTACGCATCCAACTCGCCGACGAGTTCCGCATCGGTACGGCCTTCCGCAGCAGGGACGGCATCGCGCTCCTGATATCGTACCTCGCCGCGGCCTCCGCAGCGGTACTCCTGGAGGCGGCCGCCCTGCAGGCGTTCGCGGCATCGGGCCTGCCGGACAGGATCCCCCTGGTGTCGGCGGCCGCCATCCTTTCGGCCGTCCTCGGCATATCTTTCCTCAGGGGCGGCGACGCGTTCGCGTTCGAGGGGTACGGAATGCTGGCATCGATGCCGGTCCCGGCCTGGAAGGTAGCATTGGCCCGGTTCCTATCGGTATGCATCGTGGCCTGGGTTCTGGCGCTGCTCCTTGCGCTCACGGCCGCGTTAGTCATGGTCGGCACTTCCGGCGCATGGTCGGCGGCCGTGTTCGTCGTCTCGGTCATGACGGCCTCCGTCATCCCCGTATCGGCCGGGACGGCGCTGGGGACCGCGGTCCGTCACGCGGGCGCCGGAGCATCCCGTCGCAGGCTGTCGTCGGTCCTCTCGCTGGCGCTGGTGCTGGCGGCGCTCCTGGCGCCCCAGATTCTCATGGGAGGGGATTCGCTCTCCGCGGATGCTCTGGCAGGGATGGCCGACTCCCTGGCGACCTTGTGTCCTCCCGCTGCATGGGTGTCCGGTGCCGCCTCGGGGAGCCTGGTGGCGTCGGGATGCGTTCTCGGCACCTCCCTGGTCCTCGCATCCATGGTCGTCTATGCCGCATCGATGTCCCTGCAGGCGCTGAACGACGGGTCCGGACGCGGATACACATCCGCCCGTACAGCATCCCGGGCCGATTCCAGGCTCCGTTCCATGCTGAGGAGGGAGATAGACCGCTATCTGTCCTGCACGGTGTATCTGGTGAACACCGCGGCAGGGATGGTGGTCCTTGCCGCGGTATCCGTGCTCATGGTCGCAGGGGGATCGTCCGACGAGGATCTCGCGGCGGTCGTCGCGCTCCTGTCCGGATGCCTCCCGTTCCTCGTGGCCTTCTTCATAGGACTGTCCCCGACGACGGCGGTGTCCCTGTCTCTGGAAGGGGAGAGTCGCTGGATCCTGGGGACGGCCCCCCTTTCGACCATGGACATGCTCCTTCCGAAGATCCTGCTGAACCTCATCGTGCTGATTCCGCTGGAGCTGCTGAGCGTCCTCGTGCTGGCAGCCGGGTTCGGGATAGGGGGCATCGACCTTGCGATGTTGGTGGTGCTGCCGACGGCGTTCGCGCTACTGGTCCCCGTCATGGGCATGGCGCTCAACGTACGCTTCCCCAGGTACGAGTGGACCAGCGAGTACTACGCCGTGAAGGGCGGATCGCTGTCGATGATATCCGCTACCGGTCTGGGGATGCTCCTTTCCGTCGCGCCCATGATGGTATGCCTGCTGGCTCCCGGTGCCTGCCTGTGGGTCGAGGCCGTATGCGCGGCGACCTATCTCGCCGCGGCGGCCGTCCTCTATGCCAGGCTCCGGAGGACGACGGTGCATTTCTACCGAAGGGGCACGGGCCTTCGGGCCCTCCCCTTGACCATTATGTGTCTGGACACGGTCACGAAGAGCACCGTCCAGCACAGCAGGATCAGGAGGGACGTCCATGGGAACGCGTTGCCCAGGGCCGCCGCCCTGATGCAGGCCGTGGTGTGCGTCAGAGGCAGGATGCCGATGGCCGTCTGCACCGGTCCGCTCATGCCGTCCAGAGAGAATATGGTCCCGCAAAGGAACGTCATCGGCATGATCACGAGCGCGTTGAACAGGTTCAGGGTTATATGGGAGTTCGCCAGCATGCCGGGTACCACGCCCAGCAGTCCGTACATCAGGCAGGAGAACACGATCATCGACGCCGTTCCGAGGGACAGGACCATGTCCGCGCTCAGGACGAGCCCCATCGCATAGAGCACCGCACAGCTGATCAGCCCGCGGACCATCCCGGAGTACGCCTTGCCGAGGATGATCGCCGACGGCCCGATCGAGCACAGGAACAGCTCGTCGAAGCTCCGGTAGTACGTGCGCTGGAGCATCACCTTGGTGGCCACGGTGCTGAAGCAGGCCGTCAGGGTCGTCATAGCGATCACGCCGGGGATCATGAAGGACAGGTAGTCCCGGCCGTCCACCGTCAGGTCGCCGCCCAGGCCGTATCCGAATGCGAAAAGATAGAGCAGCGGGGTGACGAGCGATGTCACGAGAACCACCGAGAGGTTGCGCCTGATGAACCGCATGTCGATCCACGCCACGCGGAACGAGTCCGAGAGCACGCTCATATGCGGAACTTCACCTCCTCAGTGGCCTGGACCTCCCTGCCGGTCAGCTCCAGGAACACATCCTCCAGATTGGTCGGCCTGGACGATGCCGGCGTGCCCTCGGGGAGGGAGTCCTGGAACGCGCGGGACGATTCCAGGTCCCTGAAGTACACCGCCGTCCTTCTGCCGTCCGCGGAGTACTCCACCGCCCATCTGCCCACGGATTCGCACAGCTCGGCCGGCGTGCCCGCCGCCATGATGCGTCCGCGGTCGATGACGGCCACGCGGTCGCACAGGGCCTCGGCCTCGTCCATGTAGTGAGTTGTGAGGAACACGGTCCTGCCGTCGGAGTTCAGGCGGCGTATCATCTCCCAGAGCATATGCCTCGACTGCGTGTCCAGGCCGGCGGTCGGCTCGTCCAGGAACACTATGGACGGATCGTGGATCAGACAGCACACGATGGCGACCCTGCGCTTCCATCCTCCGGACAGGTTGATGACCAGGCGGTCCAGGTAGGGGCGGAGCCCCATCATGTCCACCAGACGGGATATGCGCTCCTCGGACTCCCTGCGGGGGATGCGGTGGAGGATGGCGTGGTAGCGTATATTCTCCATCACGGTCACGTCCCGGTCCAGGGAGATGTGCTGCTGCACTATCCCGATGCCCTCCTTCGCGCGGTCGTCCAGTCCGGATACGGGCCTGCCGTCTATCAGCACAGTCCCTTCGGTAGGGGGAGACAGCGCGGTAAGCATGCGTATGGTGGTGGTCTTCCCGGCGCCGTTCGGCCCGAGGAATCCGAATATCTCCCCGCGTCTTATGTCCAGGTCTATGCCGTCGACCGCGGCGAAGTCGCCGAAGCGCTTCACCAGGCCCCTGGCGCTGACCGCAGTGTCCCGGTATCCGTCAGTATAGCTCATGCCGTGTCGCCCTTGTGCATCTCGGATATCTCCTCGTCGGAGAGCGGTTCGCCGAGAATCACGTGGGGTTTCCCTCCCACATCGATGATCGTGCTCTCCATGCCGTACACGTATCTGATTGTATCCTCGGTGATGACCTCCGACGGTTCGCCGATCCTATGTATCACGCCGGGCGAGGACATGACCACGATGCGGTCGGCGTATTTGGCCGCCACATTGAGGTCGTGGCTGACCATGAGGACGGTCATGCCCTCTCATGTGATATGCGGCGCAGGAGCTCTATCACCTGCACCTGGTGCCTGACGTCCAGATTCGCGGTCGGTTCGTCCAATACGAGTATTCTGGGATCCTGTGCAAGTCCGCGTGCGATGGAGACCTTCTGATGCTGTCCGGCGGACAGCTCGTTGTAGTTCCGGAGGGCCAGATGTGTGATCTTCAGATCGTTCAGGACCCGGTAGACGATGTGCATGTCCTCCTTCTCGGATCCGACCCTCTGGTGCGGATGGCGGCCCATGAGGACGGTGTCTATCACGGTCATTGCGAAGTTGTCGGAAGATGTGGCGGGAACGAAGCCTATGATCTTGGACAGCTCCTTCAGAGAATGCTCCCTGACGTTCCGTCCGTCGAGAGTGACTGTTCCGTTCGTCGGCGACAGCAGCCTGTTCAGGCATTTGACCATGGTGGACTTGCCGACGCCGTTCGGTCCGATTATGCATATCAGGCCGGGTTCGCCGATCCTCAGGTTTATGCCGTGGAGGATCTGCGCTCCGGATCTGTAGCTGAAGTCCGCATTCTCGTACACGGCTCTCATCGCCAGGCCTCCTTCTTCTGCTTGATGAGCAGATAGAGCAGCGTGGGTCCTCCGACGAACGCCGTGATGACGCCGACATCCAGAACCGTCGGGGCTATGATCGTGCGACCGACAAGGTCGCATATCAGCAGGAATACGGCACCGAACGCCGCAGATGCCGGAAGCAGGTATCTGATGTCCGATCCGATGAACATCCTGCATATATGCGGGCATACGAGTCCGATGAATCCTATGATGCCGGTGAAGCTCACTATGCTGGCCGCCATCAAGGACACGATCAGGAGGGAAATCATCCTGAGCTTGTCGGCATCTATGCCGAGGGATTTCGCGCCCTCGTCCCCGGATGTGAGGACGTTGATCTTCGATGCGAGGAGCTGCAGAACGATGCATCCCGCAAGCACCACCCCCAGCATGATGGGGATGTAGTCCCATTTCATGAGGCCCAGCGTGCCCACCTGCCACGAGTAGGCCTCCGCCAGAGCATTGGGGTCGGCCGTCAGCATCATCAGCGTGGTCATGGCGTTGAACAGGTACATCACCGCGAGTCCGGACAGGATTATCGTCGTGGGGGACGCCTGCTTCAATGCGGAGACGACCATTATGACGGCCATCGGAATGAGGGAGAATATGAACGCGTTTATGACGAGGGCGTAGGCGCCACCCGTTATGGAGAATCCGAGTATGATGGCCATCGTGGCGCCAAACGATGCGCCCGAGGATATGCCGGTGGTGTACGGGTCGGCGAGGGGGTTCTTCATGGTGCTCTGCATCGTGGCGCCTGCGACCGCGAGCCCTGCGCCGGCGACGACCGCTGCCAGGATGCGGGGCAGACGGATGTTCCACACAACGATGTCTTCCGTCGTTCCTATGCCCTCGCCCATGATATGCTTGAATACGAGCTGATACGAATCGAAGAATCCGAGTCCGTATGACCCCACGGTTATCGCCAGTCCCGCGACCACGAATGCACCGACGATGCATGTGGCGATGAAAATGTATTTCTTGTAGACGTAGCGGGAGTAGTCCCGCATCATGGAGGCCTCTTCCGTTCCCGCCGTTTCCGGCCCGGCCTCGTATTTCATCCAGGGTCTTCTCAAAAAGGACACGCACCTTGTGATTGTGATGTCGGGGGCCGGAGCCCCCTGTGTTTCAGAAGTCGTCAGGAGTGACGACGAAATGTATGAGGTCGAGCTCGTACCCGTTCGTGTAGCAGAACTTGTCCAGATACTCGTTCAGCATATCCTTCAGATTCTGTTCGGAGAAGGCATCTGGATAGAATATGCTGCATGCGATGTAGGTCTCTATGCAGAACGGCAGGTCGTAGCTGATCATATAGATCTGACCGTTCTTGTAGGCGTCTGTGGAAGAGAAGCTGCTGTAGTCGAGGCCGGAGTACACCCCCTTGACCTCATCGGCCGTGTTCTGGGTGTACATGTACTTCCCTGCGATGATGTATTGGGGATTCTCTCTCAGGATGTCCTCCAGGCACTTGGAGACGGACAGTCCGTATGCAGTGGGGCTGGTGACGATTATGTTGGCGATGTTAGTGGCCCCGGAGTTCGTCATGGCGGTGGAGAATCCGTCCTTCTGGGCGTACATGTAGGTCGGCGTTCCAGAGTAGAATCTGGTGGCCGAGGGGTCGTCTATGGCGGCGAGCTTCTCGTCGATCTCGGTGAATATGCCGTCGTACCATTTCACGAACTCCTCTGCGCCGGAATCGTAATCCGTCATGAAGCCGAGCATGAGGGCCCCGTTGGTGAGCTTCCCGTCCTCATACGTGATCATCCTGAGTACCTGCTTGTCGCCGATCATGTTGTCTGAGGCATTGGTGACGGAGCTGGATTTTCCGTTGGCGTAGACGGTATCGATGTCCATCTTCAGAACGGTCTCAAGGTCGGGGGTCTTCTTCTCGCCTATCGAGGGGAGCCCCTCATAGGGCTTCCAGAGGTTGTCGTCCCAGTATGCGAGGACGTAGTCGTTAACCGCTACGATGACATCGGATGCCCCGATGGATGTAGCCAGGGCCATGATCCTTTGGGATCCGCCGACGGCCATCTTGAGCACAGGATATTTGGCATCCAGGATTTCGTTGTCGGCGCTGATGTACTTGAGGGATACGGACCTCTTCTCGGATCCCTCTCTGTTCTGATTATATTTCTTGGCATCGAGGATGGATTGGACCATATCGATGTCCTTCTGATCGAGGGCGGAGTCGTTGTTGGCGTCGGCCATCTGGCTGTACGTGCCCGCTTCGATCATCTCCTTGATTTTGGCGATATCATCCTCGTCGAGGTAGTCATTCTCATCCGCATTGCCGAGTATGGCCAGCCTTCCGTCGGTGTTCGTCGACCTGTAGCTGTCGCCGTCTTCGGGACTGAAAGCAACCATGGCGCCGGCCGCTGCCGCCACGATGATGACGACGGCGAGGACCGCGTAGATCATTTTCTTCTGGGCTAGGAGACCAGCGTGTTGGTGATCTCTTCATAACAAACATTACACACATT
>CAYUPU010000030.1:13398-20653 GCA_964445265.1 uncultured Methanomassiliicoccales archaeon | reverse complement strand
CGTCGGCATCGCCCCGTCCGCTCCCCCCGCGATCGGAATTGCCGAACACTGTAGGTTCAATACGATTGCGAAACAGTCTCCAGCAGCGACGACTGGCGTACCGCGGACATCACGGTGACCTGCGATGTGGATGGGCTCAATGTGCTGCAGCACCTGATTGACTACGGGCCGGACAGCACATCCGGATCCACGACGACCAGTGTATCGGTGAGCATGAGCACCGGAACCGACCTGTCCATCGGAAGCACCGCCGGATGGAGCTACACCATGCCTTCGACCGTGATCCATAACCAATGCGACAAGGCGAACGATCTGTTCAAGATATGGTTCGATGTCGATGAGCATACCGCGGATAGCACGGTCCGTGCCAAACCCGGAGCCATCGTTGGCATCAGTTCGAACGGGGGAATCTACTCATCGAAGGATATATACACGGTACAGTTCGAAGGACCATACTACGATCACATGTTCCCCTGGGACCCGAAGACCGAATTGCGGAGCTTCACGCTGGAGTGCGATGTGCAGTTCCTGACCCGATCCGTCCTCCGAGAACGTCTGCGAACAGCCCGGCAGGGACTCGCGACAATCCAGCAGGCCCCTCGGACACCGCCCGGCACCTGGAAAACGCTAGGCGGTTCCGACCCGCCTCGGAGGCCGAACCGCTTCAGGAACGATGCCATGCACAGCCTCCACACGATACGGAGGCCGTCCGGATCCGGATCGGCGTTGATCACGGAATCCCGGAAGGGACGCCTGAACCAGGCGATGCGCAGCCCGGTCGGCTTGTAGAGGAAGTTCGGTGAATCTACGCCGGACGGCGGATCCCGTTCGTCAAGTTGACTGGGACGTATGAGGAACACATCGTTCTCGAATCCCCCGGATCCGTCCGCCAGATCCGCATCCGAGCAGCGGCCGCGGTAGTCCATCTCCAGCATGTCCATGAGGACGAAGAACTCGGGCGCGGACCCGCGGCCGAGATCCGGGAGCCTGCGCACCTCTCCCGTGACATCCGGGGCATCCGCGACCGCAGGAGGGCGATCGAACATCATCAGCCACGATTCGGCCCTCCCGCTGCCCGCATCCGCCGCTGCGTGGAGCCTGCGGCGCGCCCCGTCCATATCCCTGCACGTGCGCCTGCCGACGAACATCTCGATCCCCAGGCGCATGCATGCCTGGACGCACCCGGCATCGGCGGACCGCTCTAGAAGCGCTATCCCCCTCTCCCGGTCCCCCGACCGGAGATCGCGCTCGGCCCTGCAGAAATCGACGGCCTCCTCGAAGACGCCCCTCGCCGATCCGGCCCATTCCGCTACGCCGTCCTCGTCGCGGATCGCACGGAACCAGCAGATCATGGCGGCAGCCACCTCGGGATGGTCCGCCGCCCGGCGCCTCGCCTCCCGGAGGAAGCCTGCGCGGCCCCCCGGCGCGAGGCACAGGGCCTGGATCGCATCGTAGCGCGGATTGTCGGGATCCAGGAGGTCCTCCCCCGGGATGGCCGGCATCTCCAGCATCTCCCATCCCGCCTCCTCGGAGCCGGCACGGAGGAGCCGGCCCAGGAGGTCCTTGCGCGCCTGCGGGTCCGCGCCACCGCGGCGGACCGGATCCGACGGATCCCCGATGTGCATGCGATCGCTACCGACAGGCCCGGACCCGGCATCAGCTCCCATGGGATTTCGATCCGGCGCCGCCTATTTAATCCGCTACGGGAGCGGCACGCCGCGTGTTGATTTCCTGCCGCCGGCATGCTCGGTGCGCGAAAGCGGGCCGTGCGATCCGGATTCCCGACCTGCGGCCTCTACGACCCTCCGTTCTCGTAGATCGGATACTGCCGGGGGCATTCCTCCGGCGATGCCCGCTACCGGTCGGACGTATCATTCCTCGGAGATATTATTGTATATATTTATCATAAAGGATGTCTGTAATTGTATCTGTTCGCTGTTTCTTTTATATAATAAGAGACTACCATCGATTATTATGATGATTGATTATGATAATTATCGCAGGTATCATGTGGATATGGTTCCGGTCAGGCACAAGAGGAAGGACCTCATGGGACTGGATATCAGACTGGACGGGAGATACAGGGAGGCGATATCGGCGATACGCTCCATGGACTCCGTCCTGGAAGGATTCATCCTGACATTCTCCGACTATGCGGATCTCGTCGGCAAGGCCCATGCTACGAACGTGCACTGGTCCACCCGCATAGAAGGCAACAGGATGAGCCTGGCCCAGGTCGTGGAGTCGTCCCGCATGATCACGGACTCCCGTACCATCGTGAAGGCGGAGGGTCCCGGGGACCGGCAGGAGGTCCTCAATCACCTGTACTCGTACTTCATGAAGGACCTGTTGAAGCTCCCGTGGACGCTGAACACCGTATCGAAGATCCATACGGCGCTGATGAAGGGGACGGGGGAGGATTGCATACCCGGCGGGATCAGGGACACGGAGGAGGTCCGCGTGACCGCAGGGGGACAGGAGGTCTTCATCGGCTGCCCGGCCGTCCACGTCGCCGACGAGCTCGGCGCCCTGCTGGAATGGATCGAATCCTCCCCGTACGACCCCGTCGTCACCGCGATAGTGTTCTTCCACGAATTCGAGAGCATCCACCCGTTCGTGGAAGGCAACGGCAGGACCGGCCGCTCCATGTTCCACATACTCATGCAGGAACTGGGACTCAGGAACTTCGATCTCTGCCGGGTCGAGGACAAGCTGCTGAACGACGGCGGCGTCTACTACGGGCTCTTCAGGTACACCGGCAAGACGGGGGACTACACGCCTCTCACCAGGTTCTTCATAGATTGCATCCGGGCGGCATACGAGGAGGCGGTCGAGGAATTCGGAAACAGGGACGTCCTCAAGGACATGGACCCGAACTCCAGGGCCCTGGCCGTCCAGGCCAGGAGGACAGGGGGCTGGTTCACTCTGAAGGACGCCACGGGATGGATCCACGGCCTGGGGGAACAATCGGTAAGGAGCAGGCTCAACGGCCTGACGGATACGGGCGTGCTGGAGAGGTCCGGGAGGACCCGCGCCACGGCGTACCGGTTCAACGATCCGTTCAGATCCGTGAAGGAGGCCGTGGCGGGACAAAGGCCGGAATGACGTCCGGATGCGACCCCGGCAACATCCGTGCCATGACGGAGACGATCCCCCGCGACATGGGAGTCCTGCGATACGGCCCTCCTACACGTCCGTGCAGCGAACCCGTCGCCCTACTGAGCTGACGATATGTTTCGTGGACCCGTGCGGACTCGCGGTTCGCGAAGTCCGGTGTTGACACGTGACGCAATAAGTATAATATGTTACGTGACGATACGCTGATGCTGTATCGTGCATCGGTACGAGTACTGATAGTGATAACAATGAATATTACTAAGGGTACGCGCGGGCGGATGCCCGCACCCGTTCAGGCCGCAGCCGTCCTGTTTGCCCTCTGCTTCCTCATCATCGGAGGCGTGTGGGGGGGGGGATTGACGAGACCGACGGAGCAGGAGTGTTTGGCTTTGATGAAGTGAGATCGGAAGCCAGTATTGAAATGATTTTATATGGAGATGGGAGTGGAAACATCACTCCTCTAGGAGGGCCAGAGCTAATTGTAATGGTCAACTCAGAGAATGTAAAGTTATCTCTTCTCAAAAATGGGAAGACATATGGTTTAGATGAGCTTTGTAAAGCTATTGGCTCGTTCAATATCGATGGAATCAAAAGTTTGAGAATAGTGAAGAATGATTCCAGCGTTCCGGATGGTATAAGCATATCATCCAATGGGGTTCCGGCATTCGGGGGATTCAAGATTCTGGAAAGGGTCGTATTGGACAGCGGTGTGACCCGGATAAGCGACAATCTCTTCAAGGATATGGGGTCTCTGAAGACGATCGAGATGCCCGGTGTCGTAAACATAGGATCGGGCACGTTCCAGAACTGCAGCTCCCTGACCTCCGTGGACCTCTCCAACGTGACCTCTCTGGGGAACGATGAGTTCAATGGATGCACATCCCTGAAGACGATCGTTGCACCAAAGGTCACGATCGTGGGTAATGGAACATTCCAGGGCTGCAGCTCCCTGACCTCCGCGAACTTCCCCGAAGCGATCTTGCTGGGGGCCGGCGCGTTCAGAGGATGCACGGCCCTGAGGGAGGCGGGGATCCCCAACGTAACCTCGCTGGGGGCCGGCGCGTTCCAGGACTGCGGCGCCCTGCGGACAATCGATCTGTCCAAAGTCGAGACCATAGGCGAATATGCATTCAGGAACTGCAAATCCCTGGCCTCCGTGAACCTCCCCAGCGCGACCTCGCTGGAACACGACGCCTTCAGCGGATGCACATCCCTCCGGGATGCCAGCATGCCCAAAGTCGAGACCATACAGGCTAACGCGTTCAGAGGCTGCACGGCCCTGGCATCCGTGGCGTTCCCCGGTGCGATCGAGGTGGCGCAGGGCGCGTTCCAGGACTGCGGCGCCCTGCAGACGGTCGATCTGTCCAAAGTCAGAACCATAGGCGTTGGTTCATTCTACGGATGCGGATCCCTCGTCAGTGTGGACCTATCCGCCTCGACCACGATAGGGAACACTGCATTCCAGGGGTGCGCACGGCTGCAGAGGGTGGATAACCTCGGAACGGCCCCGGTGGGGAACAGCGTGTTCGAAGGATGCACGGCCCTGAAGAAGATCGATCTGTACAGAGTCGAGTCCATAGGACAGAATGCATTCAAGGGATGCGCATCCCTGGAGGAGGTGGACCTCTCCAGCGCGACCTCGCTGGGGGCCGGCGCGTTCGAGGGATGCACGAGCCTGATTAGGGTGGGTGCTACAGGGCTGACCGATGCATCGAAGATAGGTTCGACGCCTTTCAAGGGCTGCACCAGTCTGGTAGATGAGCCCTCCGTTGGTGAGAATGCACACCTGTTCCGGATACACGCGCCCGCCGATACCGGACTGGTCGACAGACTGGTCGAAGGCAGCCCCTACGAGGGCTGTACTGCGTACAAGGTGGTTAAAGGGAAGCAGCAGGCGGATCTGCACACGACGCTGCAGAGGGCGATAGACGGGCTCGCTGCCGGCGGCGAGGAGATCGTGCTGCTGAGGGACGAATCCTGCAGCGGTCCGGTGACCATCCGGAATCACGGCCTGAGCCTGGACCTGAACGGGCACAGTCTGTCGTTCGCGAACGAAGGGATACGCGCAACGGCGGACAGCAGCGAAGAGGTGGCCATACAGAACGGCACCGTGGTGAGCGCCGGCGGACACGCGCTAAAGGTGGATAAGGGAAAGGTGAGCCTGAAGGACTGCGTCTTCAGCGCACCGGACTCGGAGCCGGCGATCATCGTGGTCTTCGCCGGTGACGTCCCGGTGCCCACGATAGGGATCGCAGGCGGAGCATTCAGGTCCGGTTCCTCCACCTCCGTTATCGGTATCGGTATCGGAGAGGTCGCCGTACCCAACGCGTCCGGCAGAATCACCAAGGCCGAGGGAGCGGATCTAGATCCGCCTAACGACAGATTCTTCTGGAAGCCGACGACCGAGGGAGGAGGGTCGACCCAGGTGCTGACCAGGCAGACCTGGGTGGAATTCGGGGTCGAGAACACCAGGATCTCGGACCTCACCGGGAGTTTCATCGAGGGGGGAGGGAGGACCGTCCTCGAGAACAGCAGCAGAATCGCGGTCGAGAGCGGAACATCGATCAGCTTCTCCGTCGAGCCGGTGACCGGATACTGCGACCCCCGGGTCACGGTGGATAGCACGCAGAGGTCACCGGAGACGACCTACAAGGTGGATGTCGGCACGGCCGCCTCGATGAGCATCGGGACCGGCGCGACGAAGATGTGGGAAGTGAGACTGGATATAGGCCCGAATCTGCGTTGGACAATAACCAACACCGGGGATCGTGTGGAGGATGCAGGTGGCATGAGGTACTACGTCGCCCCTGGCAGCACCATCGATATCGAGGTCGGTCCCGAGGATCCTTCCGCAGGAGGCAGAATCGTGGCGGCATCCCAATACGGTTATGACACTCCGAGAAAGGCTTTCGATGGAGTCATCCAAGCAGGTGCATACCGCGTCGGGATCGACGGGGACGGGACCATCTCCCTGAAGGCTCAGTACAGGGTCGACACCGCTCCTGGACCGAATGGGAGTATCCGGGCCGACCAGGAATGGTGCGACGGCGGAGCGAACGTGACCGTCACGGCAACTCCGGACAAGGGATACAAGATCTCCGAGGTCGAGACGGGCGTCGGCGGCCCCTCACTGGTCCGGGATCTGTCCGACGGAAAGAGGTACACATTCGCCATGCCCGCCCGGGATGTGACCGTCAGTGCGACATTCGTTCGCGACGATGACGCTTGGGCGACCGTGATCTTCGACAGGGATGGCGGAGAACTGAGAGGAGCTACGGAAGTGGAGGTAGTCATCGGGGAGCCCCTGAGCAGCGTCGATGATTTCTCCATGCCCACAGCGAAGATGCACGGATTCAAGGACGAGGGATGGTCCAGAACTAAGACCTCGATCGGGGAAACGACGACCGCGATCGAGATCGGGGTGGACACCCCCATCACCGCCGATGTGCTTGACGCCAAAAGAGAGTTGACCCTCTATCCGATATGGACCGAAGATCCGGGACAACAGCTCACGATAACTTTCGATGCCGACGGAGGGTGCGGAGGGAGGATCAAGGGCACCAATGAGTCCGTAACGACCCGGTACGCCGAATACGACTCTGTTATAGGCGGTTTCAGACTCGCTGATGACGATGTACCGGAGGCCGAGGTTGCCGGATACACCTATAGTGATTGGGTAGACAGGGATGGAAAATGGCTTTTCGACTACGGAGGCAGATTCTACAGAGATGTCCAGTTCACCGTCCACTGGGAAATGGACGGGAGCCAGTGGACCAGAGTGGTATTCGATCCGTCTCCGGGGACCACCGATGATAGGACTGAATTCGATGTCATCACCGGGCGGCCCCTGAGCAGCGCCGACGGCGGCTTCTCGATGCCGGTCGTCACGAGACCGGGATACCTGAATCACACCGTATGGGTAACCGGAAACGGGAATGTTATCGGTGAGAGCACCGTCATCACCGAAGAGATGGGGGGCGAGAGCAGGACGGTGACGCTCACGCCCCAATGGAAACTCGACTATTCGCAATGGTGGACGGTGACCTTCGATGCGAACAGAGGACAGCTCAACGGAGCGTCCGAGATCCACGTACTCAAGGGGAAGAGCTCGCAGGACGGGATCAGAGACGGCGAGAGC
>CAYUPU010000030.1:0-13298 GCA_964445265.1 uncultured Methanomassiliicoccales archaeon | reverse complement strand
CCCCTTCGACGATGCCGCGACCGTTACCGAGGACATCACGGTGAATGCCGATTGGGAGGTCGACGAGACCTCCTCCGAGTGGGCGGCGGTGACGTTCGACGCGAACGGCGGGACCCCGGAGAGGACGGTGATCCACGTACTCAAGGGGAAGAGCTCGCAGGACGGGATCAGAGACGGCGAGAGCTTCCCGCAGAAACCGACGAGGACCGGATACACGTTCGTAGGATGGAAGGACGGCGATGCCCCCTTCGACGATGCCGCGACCGTTACCGAGGACATCACGGTGAATGCCGATTGGAAGGTCGACGAGAACGCCGGTTGGGTCTCCGTGACCTTCGACGCGAACGGAGGCGTTCCGGAGCCTACCGCGATCCACGTCCTCAAGGGGAAGAGCCCGAGCAACGGTATCCGGGACGGCGAGAGCTATCCGGCGGATCCGACGAAGACTGGATACAGTTTCGGCGGATGGTGGCTCGGCGAGGACAGGTTCACCGAGAACTCGACCGTGGACAGGGACATCGCCGCTACGGCGAAGTGGAATCCAGACGAGACCTCCTCCGAGTGGGCGACAGTCACGTTCGACGCGAACGGAGGACAGCTCAACGGAGCGTCCGAGATCCACGTACTCAAGGGGAAGAGCCCGAGCGACGGGCTGTTCGACGGCGAGAACTATCCCGCCGAGCCCACGCGGACAGGATACATGTTCGACGGCTGGCGGCTCGGCGAGGACAGGTTCACCAATAGGTCGATCGTGAAAGAGAACCTCGCCGTGACGGCGGAATGGGTGGTCGACGAGACCTCCCCCGAGTGGGCGACGGTGACCTTCGATGCCGCCGGAGGCGCTCCGGAGCCGACCGCGATCCACGTCCTCAAGGGGAAGAACTCGCGGGACGGGATCAGGGACGGCGAGAGCTTCCCGCAGAATCCGACGAGGCGCGGGTACATCTTCATCGAGTGGCTGGCGGACGGAACGGAACTGACCGCGGACACGGCTGTGGGCGGGGACATGGCCGCCACGGCCTCCTGGGTGGTCGACGGGTCCCTCGCGGCCTGGTGCACCGTGACATACGATGCCGAGGGAGGGGCCGCGGACAGGAAATCCGAGAGTGTCGTGAGGTCGGGCACCGTGGGCTCGCTCCCCGGTGCGACGCGCGAAGGATGGATCCTCGCGGGATGGTACGACGGCGACAGAAAGGTCGGAGACGCCGGAGGGGAGTCCTCTCCCATCATGGAGGACGTCGAGCTACACGCCCGCTGGACAGCGCCCGCCGCTCCGGTGGAGGTGACCGTCGACGACGGCATCCGCGCCGAAATCGGCGGCGAGCCGTTCCACGGAGGGAGTGTTCCTCCCGGAACGGTGATCCACCTGGAGACCGACGGTCCCGGAAGCATCAGGGCATCCGACGGCACGGAGCTGGGATCCGGAGGGGACTACGTCGTACGGGGGCCAGTGGACTTCACGATCGAGAAAGAGAAGGGGTGGTTCCCGTGGCTCCTCCTTCTCCTGGTACTGCTCGCCGTGATGTGCGCAGCGGCGTACTGCCACCGCCGCAGGTCCCAGAGGGACCGAGAGTAAACGGCTTACCTGGAGGGGGACCTCCCGGGCGCTCCAACGACCCGGCCTCCGTCCGCAGGGACGGTGCGCGTCCGGGGCCGGAGGGCACCCTCCCCCTCCAAGCAATTATAACCGCCGCAATCGTACTATCGCTCGACCGGAACCCGCCGGATGACAAACGCCAGAAAGGACCGATGGAGATGCCGCCGAGCAAGTACGAGAGGGAGATCAGATTCATAGACGCCGAGGTCGCAAGGCTCAACAGGAGCCTGCAGGCCCTGGCGCAGAGCATGCCCGCCAGCCCGCTGGAGGCCGCCGAGAAGGCCGACCAGGTGCTGGGCCTGCAGGACAAGATATCTGCCCTGAACGCCAGGAGGAAGGAGATTGAGCAGACCTTCCTCCGGGCCGGGATGGACATACCCGACATAAGCAGGAGCATGAACGCCACCGTCCACAACGCCGGAGCATTCGAGGTCATGGGGGAGGACGAGGCGGAGAGGCTCGCCGGGATCGGGGAGCAGAAGCCTGCGGCGACCGTCCGCAGCCAGACCATCGACGACGTGACCGAGGAGATAAGGAGCGTGTCCGACGAGCTCGCCGGTGTGGAGACCCGCATGGTCGCGGCCGAGATAGACGGCGACGACGAGGATCTGGACAAGCTGAGGATGATGGCCTCGTCCCTGCGCGACAGACGCGACGCGCTCGTCCGGACCGCGAAGCAGATGCGCGCCGAACGGCCCTCCGCTCCCGCGGCGCCGGCATCCGACGAGTCCGCACGGGGGATCGAGGCCCTGGAGGCGGACAACCGCGCCCTCCGCTCCCAGATCGCCGATGTCCGCAGCGACCTGCAGGACATGAAGGAGCAGCTCCGCCAGGTGCTCTCCGCCCTCGGCGTCGGGAATGAGGAGGAGCGAGAGCGACGGGGGCCGCGGGCCCCCCGCACTGCTCCAGCAGCCCCAACAGGAGCTCTCCGCTCCTTCCGGACCAGAAGCCCCTGTCGCATACGATCACCAGCCTGCGCTTGGCCCGGGACACCGCCGTGTTGATCACCTTCAATCCGATCGGGGTCCCGGAGCTCGTGAACCTCAGCGGGACCGGCCTCGACTCCGCGCCGTTGTCCGCCACGCTGAGGACCACCGTGTCCCATTCCCTGCCCTGGGAACCGTGGACGGTCATGACGCAGTCGCGGTACCTCCTCGGCACGGTCCTCCTTATCAGCGCACTCTGGGCGGAGTACGGCGTCAGTATGCACACGTCCGTCGGATCGGGACGCTCCGATGCCAGGAACTCCGCCACGGCTACGGCCTCGGCATCGTTCTCCCTCCCCTCGCGGCCGCCGCACACCGCATCCATGCACAGCATGGACATCGACGCATCGGGATCGCCCTTCAGCCCGTTGCGGTACACGTAGCCGTCCAGCACCGACGCCAGACTATCTCCGAAACGGTGCGTCAGGGTGAGGTCGTAGCGCGATGTGGCGGCGAACGCCGGAGGGGAGCCGGACAGGAGGTCCCCGCGGAGGTCCTCCATGGACGCGTGCAGGACCCTGTCGCAGAACAGGGCGGGCATCGTCCAAAGGAACGCGTCCCTCAGCCTGCCGGGCCCCTGGGCCCAGGACCGGACGTCCGCATCGTCCAGCTCCGACACCGGCGGGAGCTGCATATGGTCCCCCAGCATCACCACGGGCACCCCGTTGGAGAACAGGGTCAGGGCCAGCACCAGGGAGCAGTACCCCGCCTCGTCGAGGAACACCCTGTCGACGTCCAGCTCCATCCTGCCGTCGTCCTCCGTGCCCCTGGGCCTGAACCTGGAGATGAACTGGTGCGGGGTCGCGGCGATGATCCTCGCCGACGCCGTCCTGCAGCAGGTCCCCCTGCGGCCCAGATCCTCTATGCTCCTTCTGAGCTCCTCCATCCTGCCGTCGAGCTCCTCGTCGGTCATGTCGCGGTACTCCCCTATGGCAGCCGCCGGCCTCGGCCGATCGAACAGCGCGGCCTCGATGCCGCGCAGTACCTCCTCGGGGTCGCCGTCGGAGCGGGCCAGCCCCTCCGTCGCCGGATCCATGGAGCACACCGCGGACACCGATTCCCACGCCGCCGCCAGATCCGGCCTCTGCTCCACATCGTCCATGCGCCAGAGCCCGGAGGCGGCCCCGATGAGCGCGTCCAGGTCGTCGCGCACGCCGTCGCACATCCTCTCGTAGCGGACCTCCTCCAGCATCGACAGGGCGCGGTGCTCCCTGTCCAGCAGCCTCTGCGCCTGCCGGTCCTCGCACATGTCCGGATGGAGGGCGCAGAACCTCCTGGTGGGCACGCCGAGACGGATGATCCCGCAGGACTCCGCCTCCGGCATGGCCCTCAGCACCCCCTCCAGCACCTGCTCCACGGAGGCGTTCGTGGGAGCGAAGACCGCCACTCTCTCGCCCGCCTCCATGCAGGCCCTTATGGCCGCCGCCAGCACGAACTGCGTCTTCCCCGTCCCGGGGGCCCCCCAGACGTACGATGCATCGGACGACAGGATGCCCTCCGCGGCCCGCCTCTGCTCGTCCGTCGGACGCGACCCCTCCGGATAAGAGGGGCGCAGGATCCTGGCGCCCCCGTCCGGAGGACGTATGAGGCGGCCGTACCGCTGGTAGAACTCCCCGACGGAGCGGACCAGGAACTTCATGTCCGTCAGTACGGAGACGGAGCATCCCTTCTCCGACATCGCGCCGAGGACCGCGGCCCCCGGACGGACGAGTATCGTCCTGGACACCTCGTCGTAGCGGCTGAACCCCGCATCGACCTCCGGAACGACCGCGCCGTCCACCCTGAGCATCAGCCCGGACGTGTCCTGGATCCTGGATTCCAGATGGAGGATGGCGTATCCGTCCATCACGTCCCATCCCGTGACGCGCGTCTCCGACACCCCTTTGGGAGGGTCCTCTACGAACTGCATGTCGCATATGTAGCTGTAGACCGCCTCGGACGATGTCGAGAACGCCAGGGATATCTGATCGCCATCCATGGGCCGTCCGAGCCGCGGTCCTATGATAAACGATGGCCGCGATGGCTAGGCTCTGATACGCCTAGACCATCGCTTCGAGTGCAGCATCAGCTGTAGAAGCTGGCCCAGTTCGACTCCATTACATCCTTGTCGTCGAACTTCGGGATGTCCTTGGAGAAGGCGTCCCAATCCGCGGGCTCCCTGGACAGGACCGTGAACGAGTTCCTGCCGGCATCGAACTTTATGGCGTCCGGAGACACCATGATCTTGACATTGAACAGCATGCTGACGTTCATGTCCTGATAGTCCCCGTCGGGATCCACGATGGACCTGTCCCTGCGGAGGCTGTTCACGGTCACGGTCCTGGTCTTGAAGAGGCCCTTGACCCTCTTGGTTACCCTGTCCAGGACGTAGCCGTCGCCCAGATCGAGAGTCCAGTACTCCGTGTCCTTATCGGGCTGATCGACCTCCGCTTTGACCCAGCCGGTGTAGTCGTCCTTGCTGGTCCCCGCGTAGAGCCTGTACTGGATCTCCTTGGATATCATGGCGCATCCTCGATTCACATTCCAGGTGCTGATATTTATTGGATTCCACTGCGAGGACGGCTCGTGTGTATGCCGGAATGGAAAACCGTGTCCTCCGGTCCCGATTTCGATTCGACCGCCGGATCCCCCGGATCCGCTCCTGCGACGGACGGACCGCGGCCGTATCGGAACATGCCCCGGATGCCGGGAAGCACGATTGAAGGGAAACGGGCATTGAAAAACGGACGCGGACACGCTCCTCTTTTAAGCCGCACCGTGATGGAACGGCCATGATCTTCGTCTACTCCGGCACCGGCAACTCCTACCAGGCGGCGAGGCGCATCGCCGACGCGATGGGGCAGCATCTGATCAACATCGCCTCCGCGGTGAGGTACGGGAGGCTCTCGTACGACGCGAAGGGCTCCGACGTCGGATTCGTGTTCCCGGTTTACGAGGCGGGCGTCCCAGAGAGCGTGCGCGCATTCGCGGAAAACGTGTCCGTAGCGGACCCCGGTCGCGTGTTCGTCCTCACCACGTGCGGCGAGGATTCCACAGGCGGCGCCGAGCAGTTCATCGATGAGCTCGACGGAAGGGTGCGCGTCGATGCGGTCTACGACGCGCTGATGCCGGACAACCGCGTCATCGACAGGGACCCTCCGACCCCGGAAAGCGCCTCGGCCGCCATAGGCCGCGCGATGGCGGAGGTCGACGCGGCCCTGGGATCGTTCGGGAACGGCGGGAGCGGGGACCTCAGGAGGCACGCCTCGGGCAGGGACTGGAGGAGCGCGCACGCCGCCTACGACGAGGAGCGCTCCACGGAGCCTTTCGCTCGCAACTCCAGGTGCATCCAGTGCAGGCTCTGCGCGATGTTCTGTCCGACCAAGACCATCGTCTTCTACGACAGGTACCCTGTATGGGACGAGCCGGAATGCGACCACTGCATGGCGTGCATCGATATATGCCCGAAGCAGGCCGTAGAGTACGGGGAATCGACCGTCGGGCGCGGAAGATGGTACAACCCCGTGTTCTACGAGATGTCCATCGGGATACCGCTGAGATTCGACCTGTCCTGATCGCCCGTGGCGCGGCCCCGCCGACCGGCGGATCCGATGAGCCATCGTTTATATCGTGCGGTACATGCAGGTCACATGTTCGCGGACGCCTGCAGGTCTGCATCCGAATACACGAGACCGGTGGTAACATCCATACGGCGCAGGGACGGCGGCGTGTCCGCCGAGGTCGGCTCGTTCATCGTGCTCAACAGCGACGGATGGATCCTCACGGCCGGCCACGTCTTCGACTCCCTGGTCAGATACCAGGGGGATATGAAGAAGGCCGAGGAGATCGAGGAGATCAACAGATCCAGGGGGGGCCGGCCCGGCTCGCCCTCCGGACAGATAAAAATGGACCCGTCGTTCCTATCCAACCACTCCTTCTGGTGGGGATGGGACGGCGTGCGCCTGAACAACGTGACCGTCAACCGCCAGCTCGACATAGCGGTGGGCAGACTGGAGCCCTTCGTCCCGGGGATGGTCTCCGGATTCCCGGTCCTGGCCGACCCGGACGACGTCAGGGTGGGATCCGCGCTGTGCCGCGGTGGATTCTGCTTCCCCCAGCTCCATGTGGAGTGGGACGACGCCAAGAGCGCGTTCAAGATCAACGGGATCCCGCAGGCGTCCATATTCTTCAACGACTGCTTCCTGTCCAGGTCCGTGGACAACGGCCCCGCGATAGACAAGAGGTACAGGCTCAGCTACATCGAGACGTCGACCCCCGGGATCAAGGGACAGTCCGGAGGGCCGATCTTCGACCCCGAGGGGAGGATGTGGGCCATGCAGGTGAGCACCCGCAGCATAGAGCTCGGATTCCAGCCCACCGCCCTCAACGACGGCCGGACCGTGGTGGAGAACCAGTTCATAAACATAGGGGTCGGCCTCCATGTGGCGACCGTCAGGAGGTTCCTCGACGACCTGGATGTCAGATACGATGCCGAGGGCGACGACTCGGGATACAGGATAATAGGATGACGACGGACGAGGAGCCCCTGTTCAGGGTGCAGACGGCGTACACGCTCTCCCAGTACAGGGAGTACAACCGCACCGTCCAGAAGGTGTCCGGGGTCTACCGCCGCATCTACGCCGTCTTCGCAGGATACGTCGCGGTGGGAGCGGCGTTCGCCCTCCTGTTCGGAACGTGGCTGTCGGTGCCGCTGTTCACGGCGTTCGGGGCGCTGTACTGCTGGATGACCGTCCGCGGCCTGAGAAGGGCCGAGAGCGAGCAGTACCAGAGGGAGCAGCTCACCGGCACGGTGACGTGCCTCTTCTACGGCGACAGGGTGGCGGTGACGTCCTCCTACGGAACCACGGTCAACCCCTACTCGACGGTCTCCAGGGTCCTGGAGACGGACGGCTCGTTCTTCCTCATGATCGGTCCGACCAGCGGGATCATCCTGCCGAAGGAGGACTGCTCCGCGGAGCTGGAGTACTTCATAAGGACGACGTTCGACATCAGGATGGTCCGCCGAACGCTCCGAAACGAATCCGAAAGATACACATATCAGCAGACAATCGGAAATCAGCGATAGGACGATGGAGCTATGCGCGGACAAACGGATGAATTCGATGCCGAGTCCATGGCTCTGATCGGCAGGGCCCTGTCCGATCCGAACCGGGTGCTCATCCTCCTCGCGCTGAGGGGACGCCAGATGACGACACAGGAGATCATCGATGCGCTCCAGATCCATCAGTCCAATCTCTCCTATCATATGTCGAAGCTCCTGAAGGCCGGCCTGGTCAGCTGCACCCATACGGACGGGCGCCACATCTACCGCCTCCATCCGGACGGAGCGAGCCTCATGATAGCCTTCGGTCGCACATGCATGGGCGACGACGGGGCCCGACGAGGCTTTTGTACTAGCGCAATATCCGCCGAGAGCATGATGGGGAACTTCTGTCCCAGGTGCCATTCGATGGTCCACCCTCTGGCGGAGCGCTGTCCGGCATGCGGGCTCCCGAGGGACAAGCTGGAGGAGAGCGCCCAGGCCACGCTCGACTTCGCGGACGGCGGACGCCCCGCCAGGAGGGAACCGGAGATCCGCGAGAACGCGGACGCCCCGTTCATGCCCTATGAGCCCAGAGGATGCCAGATGGACATCATCCAGGACATGGTCAGGGCCCTGGACGACGGCAGGCACTTCGTCATGGAATCCGGCACGGGCACGGGCAAGACCATCGTGTCCCTGGCCGCATCGCTCGACCATGCATTCCGCACGGGCAAGACCGTGGTCTACCTCACCAGGACGATCTCCCAGAGCGATCAGGTGATGAGGGAGCTCAGAGCCGTATCCCGGATAAGGCCTGTCATGGGGGTCGCCATAACCGGCAGAGGCAAGTCGTGCCCCCTGTTCAGCGGCCTGAAGGACTTCGACAGGATCCCGTCCAACGTGCTGTCCATGATGTGCGAGGACGCGAGGGCCCGCAGCAGGAAGGGGCAGGCAGGAGGCTGCAGGTACTTCGACAGGGTCCAGACCGAGCTCCCGCAGGTCGAGAGGTTCGTCAGGGAAAGGCTCCCTACATCGGACGAGCTCGACCAGTACTGCCAGAGGCTGCAGGTCTGCCCGTACGAGGCCAAGAAGGCGCTGATGAGGGACTCGCGCGTAGTGGCCGCCCCGTACATCCACATCCTGGATCCGGACATCCGCGAGAGCCTCATGAACAACCTCGACCGCCCCGGCGACCCGGGATCCCTGCTCATCGTCGTCGACGAGGCCCACAACCTGGTGGACGCCGCGAGGGAGAGCGAGACGTTCAGCATCGACCGCGCCATGGTGGACGATGCGATTGACGAGTGCACCACGTTCAGGCACGTGCCCTCCGTAGGGGCCGGCATCGACCTGAAGGACCTGCTCACCAACGTCAAGAGATGCATAAGGGCCGTGGCGATCGACCTCATCCCCATGGGAAAGGACACGGCCGTCATAGAAGGGCCCAGACTGGAGGAGATGCTGCGCTCCAAGTACTCGATATCGCAGGAGGCGCTGGAGGCCGCCCTGCAGGACGCGGCGTCCATAGGAGAAGAGCGCACGGAGGCGCTGATGCAATCGGGCCAGAACAGGGTCTCGGCCATAGAGACGGTGGCCTCGCTCCTCGGATCGTGGTGCTCCTCCGCATCCGAGAGGTTCGTAAGGACCGTGAAGGCCGACGACAGGGGGGAGTACCTCCGCGCCTACTGCATAGACCCTCGCGACATCTCCCGGTTCCTCAACTCCACCCGGGGATCGGTCCACATGTCGGGGACGCTCCAGCCGCTGGACCAGTACGCCCGCGTCATAGGGCTGTCCAGCAGATGCACGTTCAGGAAATACCCGTCCCCGTTCCCTCCGGAGAACAGGCTCGTGGTGTACACTCCGGACCTGACCACACGCTGGCAGGATCTCAAGAACGATCCCTCCATGAAGAACAGGCTGGAGAGGACCATCGCGGACCTCTGCAATGCGGTTCACAAGAACACCCTGGTGTTCTTCACATCCTACAGCAGCATGAGATCCATGCAGCCGTACATGGAGCAGCACATAGACAGGAGGCTGTACTGGGAGGAGAGCGGCAGAGCGCAGACCAACTCCGCCAAGCTCAACACGTTCAGGTCCCGCAGGGACGGCGTGCTGTTCTGCGTGATGGGCGGCAAGTTCGCGGAGGGCATCGACTTCCCGGGGGAGGAGCTGTGCTTCGCCATCGTCGTCGGGATACCGTACCCGCCGCCGTCTCCGGAGCTGGACGCCATGAGCGCGATGTTCGATGCGAGATACGGGTCCGGGAAGGGATGGCTGTACTGCTCCGCTGTGCCCGCCCAGAGGAAGATGAAGCAGGCGATAGGCCGCCTCATAAGGACGGAGACGGACCGCGGGATGGCCGTCATCCTGGACGGCCGGGCCTCCAGGTTCGCCAAGGAGCTCGACGCCCGCCCGTCCTCGGATCCGGCCGCGGAGGCCGCCGCGTTCTTCTCGAAGGGATGACTCGGCGGTACGTGTCGGAGGGTCAGATATCGGTAAATACGGATCTGGAATGCGGGAATCCCGATGGCATTGGTGAACGTCCTCTGCGACGTCAAGGTCTGGATACTGCTCGGGATAGCCATGGCGATGTGCGCGGGCTTCGACAGCCCCGGTGCATCGACCATTCTTATGCTGGTCCTCATCGCACAGATGGCCGTATCCCTCGACGGCCTCCGGTTCCGCAGGAGCGACCTGGAGGAGTACGACCGGCAGATAGCGGTCTGCCTGCTGTGCTGCTTCGGCATCAATACCCTGCTGACCCTGGCCACCGGGCTGTTCTTCATAGGGGACGATCACCTGTGGACAGGATGGGTCATGCTCTCATCCGTTCCCTGCGGGGTATCCGTCGTCGTGGCGTCCCTGGTCATGAAGGGCGACACGAGGATGTGCGTCCTCGGACTGACCGTCGTCTACCTCTGTGCGCTCGTGCTGACGCCCGGGATAACCACCGTGCTCCTCGGGGATGCGGTCAATCCGCTGGAGGTGCTGAAGTACATCGTGCTATTCATCGCGCTCCCGTTCGGACTGTCGTTCGGGGTGCGGAGGCTCGGCCTCGGATCGCGCACCAAATCCGTCTTCATAAACATCATGATGTTTCTAATGGTCTTCATCGCGCTCGGAAGCAGGAAGGACTTCATCCTCTCGGACCTCGTCACGGTCGGATGGTTGATCCTCGCCTGCCTGGTGAGGATATTCGCCGCCACGCTCATACTTGTCTATGCCATGAAGCTCCGCGGCGTCAGAAGAGAGAACGCCATGGTCTACCTCCCCATGACCGCGTGGAAGAACTCGGGGATGTCCATATCCATGACGATGGCCCTCTTCGCCGCCACCATGCCCGATGCGGTACTGCCGTGCGTGGTGTCACTCGTGATGGAGGCCGCATGGTTCGCCTTCATGTCGAAGGCGGTCGAAGTCATCTGGCCCGTCCCGGCGGACGATGCGGGGGCGGGCATCACTGCTCAATGATCCGCAGGAAGGTCGCGCCTGTGCACGACCGCCTTGACGGGACAGCCCTCGAAGCAGTTCCCGCACTGGAGACAGTGCTCCTGGTTGATCACCGATGGTCTGCCCTTGGCTATGACCTGCTGCGGACAACCCTTGACGCACTTCCCGCAGCCTATGCACCCGTCCGTGATGAAGTATCCCTTCCGCTCGGACACGTGGTCGCCCACGTCGAAGACCGCCCTCTCGATGGGGTGGACTCCGAGATTAAAGTACTCTATCCCGTAGTCCTCCATCACATATGCCGATAGAATCGATCTAGATGGGCCCGGATACACGTTCTCCATGTACGGCTGCTCCTCGAACACGGCATCCCTTATACGGTCCTCCTCCTCGACCGGCGTGACGCGACGGACACGGCCGTAGGCGCGTATGGCCTCCTTGTACATCGTATAGGCGATCATCTGGAGCTTTCCGCTCCCGGCGATCTCCTCGGCGAACGGCTTGCCGCGGGCCGTGAGGAAATAGATCCTGTCGCCTTCGAAATGCAGTGTGATTATGACCCTGACCTGCGGATCGCCGTGGGAATCCACTGTCGCCATCTCGACGATTCCGACATATCCTATCTTTCTGATGCAAGTCTCCGCATCCATGAGCGCCCCTCCCCGATACACGATCGAACACCGAACGATTACGGTACGCTTTGAAAATAAGAAGTTTAAGAATGCCGGCGATGAGCCGGCTAAGGATTCAATCCTTCTTGTCGGCGGCTCCGCAGGCCGCCTTCTTGTCTTCCGCACCGCAGGCTGCACCGCAGGCGGAACCCTCCTTCTTATCGGCTGCACCGCATGCAGCCTTCTTGTCCTTGGAGTCGCATCCGCACTTCTTCTCTTTCTTCTCCTTCTCTTTCGTCTTGAACTTGTCGAAGAATCCCATATGATTCACCTCGTTCCGTATCTGCATACGAATCGTTGCTTATAAATTCGTCAGTTTCTGGCATAGAACAGGTACGGATTTCCCGGAGCGCTTCTGCAGCCTCCGACGTCGTCGGGCCCGAATCGTATCGGCGCAAGGTCTGGCTCGGACGGAGGCAGATGACGCGTCCCGCCGGGGCGGCCCCGTTCGGAGACCGGCCCGGACGGGGCCCCCGTCGCGGAGATCGCATACGAACACGTCGTCCCAATGGCGACGGAGCGCTATGCTCCCGACAAGAGCCCTGGAATCGTACACCACCGACCACTGCGTGTTGCTGGTGGGATCCCCGGGCCTCGGCTCCTGGGCGGCGGCCCTGAGCGCCTGCCAGGCGACATCTTCGGAGCGGCCCCCAGGGTTGGAACGGAGGACGTCCTTGACCCTGTCGAAGCGGTCCTTCCCGTGGCCGTACCGCCTGTCTGTCCCGTAGAGCTCCTCGTGCATGACGAAGAAGTTGGTCATGACATCGGACTCGGTGGATACCAGTTCGCGCGCTCCGGAATCACAGTCGTACTCGACCGCTCTGGCATCCCCGGAGGCATCGGTGATGTAGAAGTGGTAGTCGCGCCCGCCTATGGCGCGCATGTCATAGCCGCCGAGCAGCTCGACGGCCTCCTGCGTCGAGGCGCAGCGGTCCAGAACGAGCCTGACGGCCATGCTCGTGCATATCCGGCTCCTGCCTGTCCTCTGGTCTACGGGAGGGCTGTCCAGAGTGAGGATGGATATGGTGACTCCCTTCTCGTTCATGCCGTCGAGGCAGACGAACGGCGACAGCAGGGCGGCCGTCCTCTCCCTCTCTGTGGACATCGAGTTCGCCGAGAGATTGTCGAGCGCGGCGAACCCTATGGACCTGTACCCGTCGTCCGGGGAGCAGCGGACCATCATGGCGGAGGTGTCCAGCAGGAAGTCGTAGTTCCGCCCGGTCAGAGGCGGTAGGGAGACGGTGGTGCATGCGAACGACGGCACCCTTATCCTGATGCCGGTGCCCGGAAGGACCTCGTCTATGACGGCGTCGAATGCGGACTGGTCGTCCGAAATGCCGCGGGAGATTATGCGGTCCAGATCGTAGCCGTACCCTACATCCATGCTGAACAGGCCGTAGCCGTCATCGTACAGCACGGCGCGCTCGATCGTCCTCAGGGTGTCCTCATGCATACAGCTCCGGAACCGCGGTGAACATACATTAAATCTGGCGCGCATCCGTCCTCCCCGCTATTTGTGAATCCAGTGAGCCCTTGGAGGCTAGGGGAACGCCGGAATCGGGGGT